>CAYZVH010000141.1:0-8144 GCA_964481755.1 uncultured Bacteroides sp.
GCCATCGAATACGACCAGTTGAAGAGCTTCTCCGACTGGAACACCAAGACACAGGAGGTCATCGCCCTGCAAGCCAAATGGAAGACCATCGGCTACGCCCCGCAGAAGGCGAACGTGAAGATCTTCGAGCGCTTCCGTGCCGCCTGCGACGACTTCTTCAAGCGCAAGGGTGAGTTCATCCGGACCGCCAAAGAGCAGTTCGCTGACAACCTGGAGAAGAAGAAAGTCCTCTGCGAGAAAGCCGAGGAGCTGAAGGACAGCACCGACTGGAAGGAGACGGCGGACAAGCTGGCCAAGCTGCAGAAGGAGTGGAAGGCCATAGGCCCTGTGCCGCAGAAACACTCCGAGGCCATCTGGAAACGCTTCATCGCCGCCTGCGACTACTTCTTCGAGCAGAGGGGCAAAGCCTCCTCATCGCAACGCTCCGTGGAGCAGGACAACCTGGCACGGAAGAAGGAGATTATCCGCAAGCTCAGGGCCGTCGACACGGACAACGCCGACGAGGAGACCAACGACCAGGTGCGCCAGTTGATAAAGGAGTGGAACGAGATAGGCCACGTGCCCTTCAAGGAGAAGGACCGCCTCTTCGATGAGTTCCACAGCCTGGTGGACAAGCTCTTCGACAAGCTCAACATGAACGCCTCGCGCAAGCGGCTCAACAGCTTCAAGTCCAACATCAACGCCATTGCCGACAAAGAGAGCAACTCCCTCTACAAGGAGCGCGAGAAGCTGGTGCGCAACTACGAGAACATGAAGAGCGAGATACATACCTACGAGAACAACTTGGGATTCCTGAGCAGTTCGTCGAAGAAGGGCAACAGCCTGTTGAGCGAAGTCACCCGCAAGGTGGAGAAGCTGAAAGCCGACCTCGAGGTGGTGTCGGAGAAGATTCGCATCATCGACAGCCAGCTGGACAAATAGAATTCATTTTACTAATAAATTCATTTTACTAATAAATTCATTTTACTAATAATTACACAAGGTCCGCCTCCGTCACTGTGACAGCCACGGGGCGGACCGCTTTTTTTTAGGTTTCCTACTGATGATGGTCTCCAACAAAATGGATTCTAATCCATCATTCCCAAGAAGTCCTTCAGCTCGTAATATCGTTTCAGGTTCTTTTGATTTTGAAAAGCCACATCTTCCTCAGATTGTTCATAAGGAGAGTCGGACGTCGATGCGCTGGAATATCCTTCGACCTCTTCTACTGATATTGCTATTTCATCGCCATAATCCAATTGCGTGTTGGTCCACCTGTACTCTATATTGTTTTTAAAATCAGAGCCACTAATATTCAAGCGGATATTTCCGTCCATTTCTTCCAAAATGACGGTTGTGCTAAATTCATCAAAAGGTATAACTACCTCCCTGTCTTTAAATCGTATTTTTATTCCGTTCATCTCAAATCAATCCTTTAGATGATAATATACCCTTAAGTGAGTTATACTCTCTGATTAAGGCCTCTCGGTCTTTGCGGGTCACCTTCTCGGGTTCCGAGCTATTTTCAGTTTGCGAAAGACGAATCCGTACCGTATCTCCAAGCCTCAAGTCTTCAGACAAAAATTTTTTCTTTTCCTCCAAGCCACACGCCGTCACACTAACGAATGCTGAATTTGCATACCCACCGACTATCACGTCTATTTTTCCTTCGGTTGATGCAACGTGCAGAGTCCTATCTTTAAATATTATTTCCATCAGGTCTATTATTTATAGGTACAACGACACTGTCAGCCGCACCATTGAGTAAATGAATTCTTTATGTCGCAAAGGTAATCAGAATCTTGAATATACACCAAAAAAAATCAAGGGAGAAGAAACGTCACGCTCCCTCCCCCTCTAAGCAAAAGACAAACAACTAAAGCCAGATTGGCTTAAAAGACTATTTAATGCCCTCCAACGCGCGTTTCGCTACGGCGTGGTCGGGGTCTAAAACCAATATCTTGTTCCAGTAATTTTTCGATTCGTCATAGTTCTCCACCACCAGGTAGTAGTAGCCCAGGTAGCTGTAGCACTCTATCAACACCTGGTTGTAGCGAGGGTCGTTCTTCTGTAGCAGCGTAGCGATGACGGCCTCGTAGTAGGGCTTCGCCAGGCCGTCGGTGGTCTCGGGGTCCAACGCCGAGTTGGCACGTGCCCGCCAGAAGTTGCCCAGGTGGCTGTCAGGGGCCTTCTCCGCCACGACGGCGAACACCGAGTCGGCCTGTCGCAGGGCCTCACGACGCTCGTCGGGGGTCACCACCAGCGTGTCTGCCGAGGTGCCGGCGGCATAATAGAGCTTGCCTAGGCGGAAGTCCACGTCCAACGAACGCTCCTCCAGGGGCAGTTTGTCCAGATAGGTGCGGTAGGCCTCTATCGCCTCGCCGTACTTCTCACCGTCGGCGTATGCCTCGGAGATAGCCTTCCACAGGTCAGTCTTCGTCTCGTCGGCCTTCAGGGCGTTGCGATACTGCTCCACAGCCTTGTCATACTGCTTCAACTGATGGTAGAGGGCACCATGGTAACGATAGTCGAGCGACGAGAGTTCCTCCTGGGGGCAGTCGGCGAAAAACTTGGCCGCCACCTCCAGCGCACGGTCATACTGCTTCAGGTCCACGTAGTTGTAGAGCGCCAGGCGGCGGAAGGTCAGGTTGTCGGCGTTCTGCTCGAGGCCCTTGTTCACTATCGCCAGCGACTCGCCGAAGTCCTGGTTGTAGAAGAGCGAGAAGGCGTACTTCGCCAGGTCGTCCTCGGTGGCCACGTCGGTGTGGATGAAGCGCGGATAGACCTCCAGGGCCTGCCGCAGACGGTTGCTGCAGTAGTATACGTCAGCCAGCTCACGGTCCACCGCCGGATTGTCGGGCAGCAGGGTTTTCAGTTCCTGCAGCTTGGCTATCACCATCTGCGGGTTGCTGCGCTTGTAGACCGTCGCGTAGCGGAAGTAGGCCTCGGCGCACTGGGGGTCGAAGTAGATGGCTTGGTCGTAGGCCTGGCAAGCCGTGCCCACGTCCTTCTTCGCCAGAGCGATGTCGCCTGCCAACAGGTAGACCTGGGCACACTTGTTGTCCAGCTTCTGGGCGGCCTGTCGGTAGGTGTCGGCCTTGTCCGCCATGCCGGCGTTCAGGTAGCTGCGTCCGATGGCCAGCTGCAGCGCCACGTCCTTCTTGTTCTTACCCTTCAGCAGCTGCTCCACGTAAGGCTCGGCCGTCTCGGGCGCCTCCTTCAGCATCTGGTCCAGCTTGGCCACCTCACTGCTCCATGCGTTTCCGTCGGTCTGTGCCCACAGTGAGGAAAGGGCCACAAACGCCGCTAATAATGTAATTGTAAAATGTCTCATCATAACTCATTCAAATTTTAGAAAAATCGGTTCATTCGTCCTTCACATGCACCACCCTCACCGGCTGTGTGGCAGGCACCAATCCCGACTTGAGGATGATGCGCTGTCCCCTGTCCGATGTGAGGAACATGTAGAAGCCCCACGGCAAGGCGTTGCGGGGGTCGTTCAGCAGCAGGTAGATAGGGCGCGCGAGCGGATAGTTGCCGTAGAAGAGATAGGCCTGGTAGGGCTTGTAGCTGTTCTCGCGGGTGGCAGGGCGCTGTGCGCTGACGGCCATCACCCTCACCTCGTCGCGGAAGGTCAGGTGCGTGGAGTCGTCCTTGTTGCCAAGCCAGTTCACGCCTATCACCCCTATGGCGTCGGGCGTGCGTGCCACGTAGTTTATCACCTCGGCGTTGGTCCGCACGGCCTTCACCTGCTCCTTCGCCAGCGGTGCGCCGTGGCAGATGGAGTCCATCATCCAGCGCACGGTGCTCGAGTTTTGGTTGTCGAACACCATCGTCAGCTGTCCCAGGCGGCTCTGGGGATAGAGCTCCCTCCAGCGTGTCACCTTGCCGGTGAGGATGCGCACCACATCGTCCACACAGATCAGCGTGTCGGTGTTCTGGCGGTTCACTATCAGCGCCAGTCCGTCGGTGGCCACCTTGGTCTGTTGGGGGAAGAACTTGCGGCTGTGGAACGAGAGGAGCTCCTCCTGCGTCAGCATGCGTGTGGCGACTGCCAGGCGCACACTGTCGCGCAAGAGGAGGTTCACTGCCTCGCGTTCGGTGACAAACCGCGGGACGATGCCCGCCAACGGATATAAACATTCAAACACATCAATCTCCTCCTGCAGGATGGGCTGGAAACTCTCGTCCACGGCGATGCTTATCACCCCCGAGGTGTAAGTGTCCGTCCGCCCGTCCTTGGGCTTGGAGCCACAGGCCGCCACGCCCACCGCAAGCAATCCACCTATAATAATCTGCCAAACGCGCATACGCATATCATCTCATTTACTGTAGTCTGAAGACGATGGGCACGGTGTACTTCACCGCCACGGGCTTGCCGTTCTGCTTGCCAGGTATCCACTTGGGCATCAGCGAGAGCACTCGCACGGCCTCCTTGTCGCACGAGGGGTCGAGCTGGCGCAGCACCTTGATGTTCTTCACCGTACCGTCGCTGGAGACCACGAACTGGCAGATCACCTTGCCGGATATGCCGTTCTCCTGCGCTATGGCCGGATAGCGGATGTTCTTGGCCAGGAAGCGCATCAGCTCCTCTTGTCCGCCTGGGAACGAGGGCATCTGCTCCACCATGTCGAACACGGTCTCCTCCTTGGGTGTGCCCTGCACCACTATCTCCTTCAGGTCGGCAATGTCCTGTCCGTTTATCTCGTCGTTACCCTTCACGTCGGCTATGGAGATGCCTGCCTTGGCGGTGTTCAGTTCCTCCTGGCTCTTCATCTCGTCCTCCTCGGGCACCTCCTCGTCCTTCTTGATGACAGGTGCGGTGAACTTGATGGAGCTCTTCACGGCCTGTGGCGGCGGCGCCACCTTCTCCACACGTTTAAACTCCTCCTGCTTCACCTCGGGTGCCTCCAGCTCGGCAATGGTGGTCACCTCGGTGATCACCTCGCGCTGCTTGGGAGTGGCCCAGCGCACCAGGGTAGGTATGCAGAAGGCGAAGGCCACTATCAGCACCACTATCAGCATGGACAGGTTGTGGCGCCTGGGTGAGTCCAAGCGCATCCTGTAGGCTCCGTAAGCTTTGTTCTTGTCCTGGAAGATAAGCTCACACCATGCGTTCGATGTCAAATCTATATTTGCCATAAGATTCATTCTTTATTTTAGTTGTGACACACTTCTCATTCCTGGACCGACAACGCTCCCTTCTGGGCGAAGTTGTTTATCAGGAACTCGTCTCCCTCGGCGATGTCGGTTATCACGTACTTGCCGATGTTGCATATCTGCATCTCGTCCAGGGCGTCAATCAGATTCTTGTAGGTGGACTTGTCCGTCGCCTTGATGATGACCACCGGGGTGTTCTTGGCGTTCTTTATCTCGGATACCTGTTTGGTGTATTCCTCCTCGGTGATCTTCAGGTTGAGCTTGTCCTGCTTCAGTGCCTTCACCTTGCCCACTGCCACGGCGTTGCGCTGCAGCAGCATGGCGCGCAGTCCGTCGGCGTCGTACGAGGTCTCCTTCAGCGAGGTGTAGTCGGCGTAGTTGGGCTCCCCGTCGTAGTAGTAGATCTTGTCGTTGGCGTCCAGCAGCAGTGTGATTGCCTGCGAGGCCTTCACTTTGTTCTGTTGATCCTCAGTTATGTCTTTGTCGTTCGTCGGCATGCTTATCTCCATCGTCTGGGGTTTGCTCAGCGATGTGCAGAGCATGAAGAAGGTAATCAGCAACATGTTCATGTCCACCATGGGGGTGAAGTCCACCCTCACGGTCATCTTCTTCTGCTTCGAGGCGTTCTTCTTGCCGTCGCTTTGAACTTCATTACTCATAATTCGTAGCTTCGTTTTAATGGTTTACTCATTCGTCGGGGATGGTCTTCAGGGAGGTTATCAGGTTGTAGCGGTTCTCCCGGAGGTCCTGCAACGAACTCATCACGTTCTTTATCACAGCGTAGGGCGTCGTCTGGTCTGCCTTGATGGCGATGCGCAGGTCGCGGTTCACGGCGCGCGCGTTGCGCACCCACACCTTGAACTGGTTGTCGGTGCTGTCGCACGGTATTCCCAGGCCCTTCAGCGCTTCGTCGCGCTGCTTCTCGGGCAGGTCGAGGAAAGCCTTCAGCTTGCCCACGGGCACCCCGAACGTGGGTGCCACCATGAAACGCTTCGTCTGCTCCGGTGTGAACTGCATGCCATACTCCTCGCCCACGGCCTCCAGCACGGCCCTCATGTCGGACTGTTTGTCGAGGCTCATGAAGATCTTGCCGTCGGCGTCCACCAGAATCTGCAGCACGTCCGTCTCGGGAATCTTTATCTCCGACACGGAGGCAGGGGTGGTCACGTGCACAGGCTCTTTCTTCACGAATGTGGAGGTGGACATGAAGAATGTCAGCAGCAACACGGTGACGTCGCTCATCGCGGTCATGTCGATGAACGTACTTTTCTTCTTTACTTTCGGTCTACCCATAATTCATCCTCCTATTAGTAAAGAATCACTTGTGGGTGGCGGCGAAGGTCTGCACGATGGAGAATCCCACCTCGTCGAGGCTATACGTCAGCTTGTCTATCTTGTTGGTGTAGTAGTTGTAGGCGATGACGGCCAGCGCACCTGTGAGGATACCGAAGGCGGTGTTGATCAATGCCTCGGAGATACCTTGCGACAGGGCCACGGAGTCGGCTCCACCACCGGCTGACAGGGCGGCGAACGAACGTATCATACCAATCACGGTTCCCAGCAGTCCCATCAAGGTTCCCAGGGTGGTGATGGTACCTATCACGGGCAGGTTCTGCTCCATGGTGGGCAGCTCCAGGGCTGTGGATTCGTCGAGCTCCTTCTGAATGGCCAGCAGCTTCTGTTCCTTGGTCAGGGTGGTGTCGGCTTCCATCTCCTCGTACTTGCGCAGGGTGGCTGTCACCACGTTGGCCACCGAGCCGCGCTGTTTGTCGCACAGGGCGTGGGCGGCCTTCATGTCGCCGGCTGCCAGGGCGGCCTTGATGTTCTCCACGAACTTCACCAGCGAGCCTTTGCCGAAGGCGGTGCGCATGGCGAAGTAGCGTTCTATGCTCAGGGCGATGACGGTCAGCAGCAGCGTCTGAATGACAGGCACGATGATGCCACCTTTATAGATAGTGCCCAGGAAGTTGCCCGGCAGGGGCTGGTTGTTGGGGTCGTTGTTCATGAAGTTCTCGGGGTTGCCGAAGAGGAAGTTGTAGATGCATACGGCGATGACGAAGCAGCACAGAATCACCAGTCCGGCGGACTTAATACCCTTGAAAGTAGTTGTTTTCTTTTTAGCGTTCACAGTTTCCATAATACTGAATGTTTTTTGTTGTTTTTTGTTTTGGTAATTAGATAAAATATTTTGAAGTTTTCGGTGGAGTGTACACTCCCCTAGCGCGCCCCCTGCGGGTGGTTGCGCACTGCTCTGAGTTCGGGGTCCTACCGAGTAGGGCTGCCCGAGACTGTAGCTATATACGACACACCATACATAGCTACAGGTTCAGAAAACAAATAGTAATTGTGAATGGAAACTGACCGCTAAATCAGTATGCGTCTTAGAGCGAATATATAATAGTCGCTGCAAGTTTGTAGATTACGAACCGGCGTGTAGGCGTCCGTTGCCTTACACTTAAACATCTGCTCCGTGCGTTTGTGTTGCAGACAGAGCTTATACATAGCGGTTTTGAAGAGTACTGAGTAGTGTGCCACGCGTCGGGCGCGGAACTGGTTGCTCTGCACGAAGGCCTCCAGCAGCGAGGTGAAGCACATCTCTCCGTCGGAGTAGGCAGGGTTGTCCTGCGAGTGGGCACGCGCGTAGTCGGCCGTGGTGGCGGTCATTTGTCTGTCGGCCGTTTTCGATGAGACCACCGCCTGAGTGTTGCCAGCGGAGGAGGCGTAGCCTGCCATGCTGGTGACAATCATCATCAGCAGCGAGGTTATGAAAAGTTTTGCCTTAGTTCTCATCGTTTGTGTTTTCTAAATCCGTGACAAATGTATGAAACAAATTTGACGTTCCAAATATTTCGGCAGTTTTTTTTAGTAGAATTTATCTTCTCGTGGCGTGGCGGCGGTGCAAAACGGGTGAGAGAGGGACTTTTCACCGCAAACCACCCCTCTCCAACAGGGGCTCACAGCACTTTCCAATCCTCGATGGTGCCTGTCTCGGACGAGAAGCTGCA
>CAYZVH010000142.1:0-4303 GCA_964481755.1 uncultured Bacteroides sp.
TGTGCCGGTAATCTTCAGTTCCTTTTCGTTGCCGATGGCATCCGTTATCAACGATTCCGTCAGTTCGCCCGCATTGGCCACGTACACCGAGTGCGTTGCGGCATTGGCAGATGTGGGCACCGGGTCGATGACTCCTCCGATGACGTCGCCCGTTGTCCAATTCATTACCGTGAGGTCATTCACCGTGGCAGACTTCTTGCCGATGGTCAATCGGTAGGTGTAGCTCTTGCCTGCCTTTGTGACGGGGATGCCTGTGATTTCCAGAGTCGTTGCCTGACCATCGGTTTCGTTTGTCAGTATGACGGTGATGAAGGGCTTGTTCACTGCCTGTGCGTTCGGCAACAGCAGGGCGTAGTACTTGCCGTCGGTGTGCTTGTAGGGTGTCACCGGCTCCGGAGTGGTCAATAGCTGTGGCGCGCCGCCGACTATCTCTGTCGCCGTGGCATAGAACTTGATGTCGCTCACATAGTAATCGGTCGTCGGAAATTCGTCGTTGAAGGTTATCTGGTCAATGACCATGCGCACCGTCTGGCGACTCATGGGCAGATTCACCTGGGCGGACTTTGTCGCGGTGGTCTTCGAGGTCATATAGTCCGCACCCGCCAAGTCGCTCGGGCTGCCGAAACTTGTCGGCATGGAGAATGTGGTGAACGACGCTCCAGTCTTCCCTGCGGGGTAGAAGGCGCGGAACTCCATCGAGCCGCTCTCGTCCCACACCAGGTAGTTGCTCTGCTCGGGTGTCCAGTTCGTGCCGTCGAAGGTGTAGACCACAGCCTTCTGTGTGCCTGCCTCCACGGAGATCTGGTCTCCATTGCTGAACTGTGCTTGCTCCGTTTCCGTGCCGATGGGGTTGCTCTTCAGCTCCAAAGCCGTAGGACAACCCACTTGCGCGCTGAAGTGCACCGCATTGTCATCGTTGCGGTAAGCGGAGAGGTAATCCTCACTCTCCGAACAGGCAGCGAAAGCCATAGCCGCCATTGCCAGAGTCCATATCGATTGTTTCATCATATCTTTTAGGTTACGTTAGTTTATTCTGTTCATGGATAACCATTTGCATTCCATTCGGCTAAATTAGGCAGAAATGGCGGACCCTACAAATATTTTCGGTATATCTTTGTTGCGAAGCCTCTTTTTAACGATTTCTGCACCTCGATTCCCACCGTAACCAGCCTTCAGACGGGTGTAGAAAACAAAAGGAGGAAGCGCACAGGCCTACACCTTTATGTATGTAACCAGCCTTCAGACGAGTGCTGAAAAACAAAAATCAAGCGCACAGGTCTACACCTTTATGTATGTAACCAACCTTCAGACGGCTGTGGAAAACAAAAAGAGGAAGCGCAAACGCGCCTCCTCCGTATAAGTTCTATCCTCAAAGTCCACTAGCCTCAGGCGAGCTGCTGCTCTATCTCCTGCAACTGGAGCTTCAGGCTCTTGTCCACCTCCAATTGACGCTTCACTATCTTGCAAGCGTGGAGCACCGTGGCATGGTCCTTCTTGCCGATCTGCATGCCAATCTGTGCCGACGAGGCGTCGGTGAGTTTCTTGGCCAGGAACATCGCTACCTGACGGGCGGCCACAACGTCGCGTTTGCGCGACTTGCTTTGCAGCGAGAGCGGCTCCACATCGAAGTAGGCGCACACCTTCTCCACGATGTTGTCGATGGAGGTCTGCTTCTTCTCCTCTATCTTCGTGATGCGTCCGATAACCGAGCGCGCCAGGTCGAGGTCCACCTCCTTGTTGTAGACGATGGAGTAGGCCATCAAGGCGTTGACGATGCCCTCCAGGTCGCGTACGCTCTCGTTCACGTTCTCGGCGATGAAGTCCACCACCACTTCGGGGAACTTCAGTCCGTCGCGGTACATCTTGTTCTTGAGGATGTTCTTGCGCAGCTCCGTGTTGGGGCGCTCCAACTCAGCCAACAGTCCCCACTTGAAGCGGGTCAGCAGGCGGTCCTCCATGCCTTGCAGCATCACCGGCGAGCGGTCCGACGTCATGACGAGCTGCTTGCCGTTCTGATGGAGGTGGTTGAAGATATGGAAGAAGGTGTTCTGCGTCTTTGTGGCGCTGGCGAACTCCTGAATATCGTCGATGATGAGCACGTCCACGCTCTGGTAGAACCCGATGAAGTCGTTCACCGTGTTGTTGCGCACGGCATTGGTGTACTGCACCTGGAAGAGGTGTGCCGACAGGTAGATGACTTTCTTCTGGGGATACATCGCGCAGATGCGGTTACCGATGGCGTTCACCAGGTGCGTCTTGCCGATGCCCGAGGGGCCATAGATGAAGAGTGGGTTGAAGGCTGTCTTGCCCGGGTTCTGTGCCACCGTCTCCGATGCCACACGGGGCAACTTGTTGCTGGAGCCTTCGATGAAGTTCTCGAACGTGTAGTCCGCCTTCAGGTATGTCTCCCAGTTCTGTTGCGGAGTGGGCTGGGGGGCTACCTTGCGCGCGTCGCGCGCCTCGTTTGCGGGTGCGGGTTGGTTCGTAGTCTCGTGAGTGGTAGAGGGGATGGTGATAGTGTCCTTCTCGGCTGCCTCCGTCTTCGGTTGGGCGGCCTCGTTTCCCATGGCGATAGAGTACATCAGTTGGGTGCCTTGTCCTATACCTCTATACAGGGCGGCACGCATCAAGTCGAGAAACTTCTCCTCGATGAACTCATAAAAGAACTGTGTGGGGACCTCTATCGTAAGGATCTTCCCCCGCTCGTTCTCCTCGTATTTCAATGGTCTGATTGGCACAAACCACGTATGGTATGTCGAGTCTGGAACATTATCCTTGATAATGCGCAGGCATCTGCTCCACAACTCAACAGGGTCACTCTTTATCATAGTCTATCACTCCGTACTTTTTCATCTAATTTGGACTGCAAAATTGGGAATCTTATTCTAGAAAAACAAGCGCCCATATTCTTGCGAAATCCTTAATTCCAATAATGAGCTAGCTTTCAGCCCTTTAATTATAACCCTACGAACAACCTCGAAAGATTTGTTTTGCTATTCTCGAACCACCTGACAATGAACTCGTTGCAGCGATGATTCGCCTCCTTCTGTCCCTTGTCAAACATTCTTCACGCATCTCCTTGAAGCGTTTCTACTAAGCACTTACGGGCGTTTGGTGAAGAGATGCCCGAGGTGTGTTGCTATTTGGATAAAATCTAAATTGACCTCGCCCCGAGCTTTCAGTTTCGTTCGTCTACTTATCCTTCTTGCCGAAGAGCGAGAAGTGGACGTACCGCTTCGGGTGTGCCTGCAGGTCCTCCAGCAGCGATGCCGCGTTGTGGGTGGTGGCGTTCAGGTTGTAGTAGATGGCCGTGTCGTTGAAGAGCAGGCCCAGCGAGTTGTCCTTGCGGTTCAGCTTGTCGGTCAGCAGCTGTATGTTCTGCATCGTGGAGTCGGCCTTCTGCATGGTGGATGCGAAGTCCACCTGCTTCAGGTTGTCGCTGATGGTGACGAAGTTGCCGCTCACCGTGTTGAGGTTGCCCGCCAGTGGCTTCAGGTCGCTCTGCATCATGCGGTTCAGCTCGCCGGTGGTTTTCTCCAGGTTGGCGGTTATCTGCTCGGTGTGTTGCAAGGTGCCTCGCAGGGCAGGGTCCGCCAAAAGGGCGTTGAGTGACGACGCTATGGAGTCGAGCTTCGGCAGTATCTGCTGTATGGCGGGCACCAGCGTGGCTGCCGCGTCCATCAGTCCTCCGTTGATGCGTCCCGGCACCGTGTCGCCCGGCTGATGGAAGCTCTTTGCCTCCTTGTCGAGTATCAGGTACATCTTGGTGGTGCCCAGCATCTCTGTCACCAGTTCGCCGTGGCTTCCCTCGGGCAGGCGGAAACGCTTGTCCACCTCCACCATCACCACCACGTGTCCGGGGCTGTTGTAGTTGTAGGTGATGTCGCGCACAATGCCCAGGTTGAATCCGTTGGCATAGACCGGGCTCGAGACGGTGAGTCCGCCGGCGTTCTCAAACTCCACATAGTAGTAGTTGGTGGCTTTCAGCATGTTGATACCCTTGAGGAACCGTATGCCGAAGAACAGTATGGCAACCGTGAAGATTGCCGTGATACCTATCTTAACCTCTTTCGTGAACAGTTTCATTATTGTCGTGTTTTTATTTTTGTTTCTTATTATTATATATACGTAGGGCCTCGTTGATGTCCATCTTCACCCCGTCGCGGAAGGCCACAACGAAGGCTCCCTTGAACTTGGCGGCCATCTTCTTCCTCTCCTGCTGAATCTGTTGATAGTCGGTGCTCTCGCCGTAGGTGTACTTATAGAGTCCCTTCTCTTTGTAGAAGCTTATGGGGCTGACTCC
>CAYZVH010000142.1:4403-8077 GCA_964481755.1 uncultured Bacteroides sp.
GGAGGACTTTGCGTCTGCCTTTCCTGTGGTAGCAAACTTAGGCTCTATCTTCGTTGTTGTGGAAGGCTTGCCCCCTGTCTTGGCAGCGGACGAGGTCTTTGTGTCGTTGGAGGCTAAATCCGTTCGTGAGTTTGTCTTATCCTTCTGAGCGTCGGCCTTGTCCGCTTTTGCTGTCTGCTTGGCGGACTTCTTGTCGGCGGCGGGTGTCGGCTCCGGTTCGGGCTCCTTCAGTGCTATTGCTTTGCCGTTCCCTTTCTGCGCGCTCTTGTAGTTGAGGATGGCTTGGCTGATGCTGCGGCTCATGGCGTTCACACCCGCTTGCGAGGTGAGGTATTTCTCCTCCGCCGGGGTGGAGATGTAGCCCAACTCTATCAGTACGCTCGGCATGGAGGTGGCGTGAAGCACTAGGAATCCGGCTTGGCGTACGCCGCGGTCCGCACGCTTGGCGGTGTTGCGGAACTGCTTCTGCACCATCGACGCCAGCTGCACGCTCTGGCTCATGTTCTTGTCCTGCATAAACTCGAAGATGATATAGCTCTCGGCCGAGTTGGGGTTGAAGCCCGCGTACCGCGTCTTGTAGTCGTCCTCTATTAGGATTACTGAGTTCTCTCGCTTAGAGACTTCCAGGTTCTCCTGTGTGCGGTGCAGTCCCAGTGTGTAGGTCTCCGTGCCCATGGTGGAGTTGTGTCCCTTGGGCAAGGCGTTGGTGTGGATGGAGACGAAGAGGTCCGCATTACACTTGTTGGCTATCTGTGCCCGGTTTTGCAGCGTGACGAACACGTCCTTGCGTCGGGTGTAGACCACGTTGATGGAGGGGTCGTTGCTTTTCAGCAGTTTGCCCACCGCCAGTGCGACGCTGAGGTTGATGTTTTTCTCTTTGGCTGTCTTGCCGATGGCTCCAGGGTCGTTGCCGCCGTGCCCGGCGTCCAGCACCACCGTGAAGTCTTTGCCCTCGGCGGGTGTCGCCAGTGTGGCCATCCATCCGACAAGGACTGCCATCAGTAAAGCTCTGAAGTATGTTGCTTGCATTTGTTTCTCGATTTGTGAGGCAAAGGTAATACTTTTCACCCAATCCACAATGTTACGTCCTGCTTTTGGCGGAATTCATCTCATTCTTCCTCATTATATATAGGAGTGGAACAAAGTACTGACTGGAGGACGTCGCAGGTCGAAGTGGAGTAAGAGGGGCAGGGGGGGATTCTTTCTCTCTTTCTTCGGTAGGGGAAGTCCGGTGGTGCGGTTCCCTTCTTTCTTTCTTCGGTATGAGAAGATTGGTGAGGTAGATTCCCTTCTCTCTTTTCTTCGACAGAGAGAAGGCCAGTGGGTTCCTCTCCCTTCCTTCGAATAAAGGAAGGCCGGTGGGGCAGTTCCCTTCTCTCTTCCTTCATAGGAAGACTGTTTGTTGTTAAAAGTTGGGTCTCTTTCTTACTTTTCTTCGATGGCGGAGGGTCGCGATGACGGGTTCCTAGACCCGCTTTCCCAATTATCCATTTGCAGGGGTGTCGTCAGCGGGTCAAAGAGCCTATTCGTCGGGCTCCATCTTTCTCGCTTTCTATCAATGAGTTGCGTCTGTTGAGGCGATAGTATGGTAGGGGTGTGAGAAAAATATTTTCGATTTCTAGTGAAAAAAGTCCTCGAAAAGTTTGGAGGATACTAAGAAATGCGTACCTTTGCATCGCTTTTGGAAACAATGGGATATGGTGTAATGGTAACACTACAGATTCTGGTCCTGTCATTCCAGGTTCGAATCCTGGTATCCCAACAAAAATGATACTATGTTGGTATCTCTATCTTATGCGCCGCTTGTCTATCAGCGGCGCATTTCTTTTGTGTCTGTCCGCAAGGAAGACTTGGCGCGGACGAATGAAGTTCCTACTTTGGCACAAGGCATCTAAATTGTTTGATAAGGCATCTCACGGAAATAACTCGGCATCTCGTCGAAACGAGAAGGCATGCGGCGGAAGCCGTGTGAAGAAGGCGCTAGGGGCGCTGAAGAATTCACCTCGGCCGGTTGCGATTAAGGATGATGACCCGAAGTTACCGTATCGCGAGCGACGCTTTCGGGCGTTGAGGCGAAGGAGTGATGAAGCGAAGGGATTATAAAACGAAAAAAGGATGCATCCCGCTAGGGACACATCCTTCCTCTGAAAAGTTTTATCGTGAACTGTTATGCTTCAGCCTCTGTGGTTGCGGGGATAACAGAAACGTAGCTTCTGTCCTCGCGGCCTTTCTTGAAACATACAGTACCGTCTACCAATGCGTAGAGTGTGTGGTCGCTGCCCATACCGATGTTGTTACCCGGATGATGAACTGTACCTCTCTGACGAACGATGATGTTGCCTGCCTTGCAAGCCTGTCCGCCGAAAATCTTTACGCCTAATCTCTTACTAGCTGATTCACGGCCGTTCTTAGAACTACCTACACCTTTTTTATGTGCCATTTCTTTCTGATTTTATTGATTAAGCAATGATTTGTTTAATAGTTAACTCAGTGAACTGTTGACGATGTCCGTTCAGTTTTCTGTAACCTTTTCTTCTCTTCTTGTGGAATACGAGTACTTTCTCGCCCTTCACGATGGGGCTTGCGATTTCGCAAACAACCTTAGCACCTTCTACTGTAGGAGCACCTACTGTCACGGCACCTTCTTTGTCTACCAACAATACTTTCTCGTACTCAACAGTTGCGCCGGCTTCTGCCTGTGCGATGTGATGTACAAACAGTTTCTTGCCCTCTTCGGCTTTGAACTGCTGTCCGTTAATTTCTACAATTACGTACATTTTAGCTTTTATAATTAAACGGTTTCTCCGCCAGGTGAGTCCCTTCTCTGTGAACTGCTTGCTTCTACCTGCACGGACTAAATTGGGCGCAAAGTTACGCATAGTTTCTGAACCGCGCAAACCATCGCACGATATTTTTTTCGTTCCCCATACTAGATTGTCGCCCGAAGCAACCATGAAACATAATCCAAGCCTTTTTGATAAAACCCCATGAGGCTCGAAAGGAGAATCCCAAGGAAGGTCGGTGGGGGGAGGAAAGAACGTTCCCCACACCGGTTTGGGGTATGGGGAACGAATTTATACCTTATTATATATAGGTATAGCCAAAGCCAGTTCGGATTAAAGTCGGATTGCGGGCTTATTCCCAGTCGAACCTCTTCCGAATCCTGTTCGAATTTCGTCCGATTTCTCTTCTTATCCCGTTCGGCTTTCGCTCGAAGCTCGTTCGGTTTTCGCACGAATCTCGTCCGAATCCTCTTCGAATCCCGTTCGACTTCTCTTCGAATCTCTTCCGAATCCCAGTCGAATTTCGTCCGGTTTCTCTTCGAATCTCGTCCGGCTTCCGCTCGGACGCGTTTTGAATAGCGTTCCGACTATGGCTCTACTATATCCATTCCTACAAGTTGTGCTCCACCAGATAGCGTTCTGCCTCGATGGCGGCTTTGCAACCGCTGGCGGCGGCAGTGATGGCTTGGCGGTAACGCGGGTCGGCCACGTCGCCTGCGGCGAACACTCCCGGTACTTTGGTGCAAGGCGTTGCGCCCTCGGTGATGATGTAGCCTGTCTCGTCCGTGTCAATCCATGGCTTGAAGACGTCGGAGTTGGGCTTGTGGCCTATGGCGAGGAAGAATCCGTCGATGGCCAGGTCGTAGCGCTCCTCGTCGGGTTCGCCTTTGC
>CAYZVH010000143.1:0-6235 GCA_964481755.1 uncultured Bacteroides sp.
GACAGATGAAAATGACTATGCAACACACAATGAACATAAAGAACTTGGCGAGCCTACGATGACAAAGAAAGACGTTTTGACGCAACATTTCCCCGACCTCACGGCCGACGAAGTGAGACAATTGTGCTATATTGCCTACTTCGGCGACGAGACGGGCGTGCCGCGATATCTCAAGCAATACCGCAAGAGCCAGAAGGACTTCGACGACGCCAAACTGAAGTTGCAGCAGCTGGGATACCTGCAGACTCACCGCATGGTGTCGCCCGACTGCTGCCTCGACGTGCTCGACTACCTCGACACGCAACACCCCGAGTGGATAAAGACATTCAAGACCCTCAGTCTGTGCCTACCCACACACACTGCCGCGTATCTGCTGAGGTTGGCCGCGCTCGTGCGCAACGACGACTTCGAGGCCGCCGCCCGACTCACCAAACCCTATGAGGGGCTGGGACGGAAAATCTTCAACGTCTACGCCTACATCCGCAAGAGGGCCATCGCCGACCCTCGCTACGCCACACTGCTCACCGCCGAGCAGACTCTGGAGATGACCACCGAGACGCTCAGCGACTTGGCCCACCGTGGCAATCTCGACACCTCGTCGCTCGACAGCATCCGCCGCATGGTGCCTTGTGACCATCCACTCTACCCGCAACTGAAGGAACAGACCGACCTCTACGAGTTTCTGCTGACAGGCAAGTCTGCCACGTGTGACCACCCGAAGACCATGTGGGCACTGTCGCAGGCCGCCATCCGCGAACTGTATGCCGGCAATGTGGAGAACGCCCTGAACCTCTTCCGCGAGGCCGCCAAAAGCCAACGGCCACGCAGCGGTTGCCTGCCCCTGTCGGTGCTCAACTACTTCTACGCCATCTGCATCGTGAAGTACCGCCGCAAGTACGGCACTAATGCCATCACCGACGTGCTGGACGCTCTCCACTCGGCCACGCCCGTCCGTGTGCGACCGGAGAACTTCTCGGCACGCATGCTCCTGGAGTATGCCGAGGCAAACACCGAGAACGCCCTCGGCGACGTGCAGCGTCGCGCAGGACAGGTGTTGGGCTACATCGAGGGCAACCTCGACAAGTGCCTGGCTCTGCTCACGATTAAGTTCTTTGGCTTGTCGGATAAGTATGTCGAGATGGTGGGCCCTGTGCAGCCCGCGCTCAACATCATGCAACACGAGCTGGCACCCTACACGGCGCTTAGCGCCAAAGCCAAGGAGACACTGCAAGCGACCTACGGCGGACCGCCGCTGCTGGCCAACATGCATCGCAAGGCGGCGTGGGAAATGATGCTCAGCGAGATAGACTCCTCCGTGCAGGCCGCCACCGACGAACGGCCACGGCGCATCATCTACTTCATGCAGGGGCGCGACCTGTCGTCCATCATGGAGCAGGCCCAGCAGCCCGACGGCCAGTGGCAGGACACGTGTCTGCTCTCCGTGACGACGATGTGCTCCGCCGGCTACGACTCCATGGACCTGCTCGACTCGCGCATCGCCATGGAGCTGACCCAGAGGCAGAACGCCGTAGCCGCTGGCAGAGAGTGCGCCACCGACGCAGACATCCTCATACCCCTACTAGCCGACACAGGGCGCGTGTTCATAGCCCCGGAATATGTGCAACGCACACAGGCCAACATCGTGCACGAGCGGCCCCGCGTGGAGTTCACCGCCCAAGGCGACAAGATAGACATCTCGTCCAACGCCCGCATCGGCATCGACGGCAAACCGCAGCGTCACACGGTGACCGTGGTAGGCGACCGCTACACCCTCGTCACGCTCAATCCCCTGCAGCGCGACATCCTGGGTAAACTGTTGGCGCGGCAGTCGCTGCCGGCCTCGGCCGCCCCCTCGCTGCGCAAGACCATCCAGAGCCTGGGCGGCATCATGGACGTGAAGGAAAACATCCTCTCGCTGATGACGCGGAAGGCGTTCGAAAGCGACGGACGCCTGGCCGTGCGCATAGAGCCTGTGAACGATTCCGGCGGCACGGATTACCGCATCACCTTTCTGGCCGCACTGCTGCCCGACGGCACGGCGCGCCTCTTCCCTACCATAGGCGAGGAATACGTCTACGACGAGGATGAGGCCGGCCGCACGCATTGTGTCCACCGCAATCTGGCCAAGGAACAAGAGAACTATCAGGCGCTGGTGGACTTTGCCCAGCAGTTCAATCTTGAGTTCTCGGCCAGCAACGTCACCCAGGTCGGCGACGAGCGCACGCTGCTCCACTTGCTCGCCTTCTGCCACCAGAGCCCCGAGCGCTACTTCACGGAGTGGCCCGACGGACAGACGCTCAAGTTCAAGGGCACGCTCACCGAGGCCGACATCCACATTGAGGTGCGTGGCAACAACGATTGGTTTGCCGTGGAGGGCACGGCCAAGGCGGGCGTGGACATCCTGAAACTGGACAAGCTCGTCGAGGCCTGCTGCCACCAGTCGTACGACGGCTTCGTGCGCATCGGCGAGGACGAATACGTCCGCATGACCGACACCCTGCGCCGACGCATCGCCCAGCTCGACGCCCTGCTCACCACGGGCGAGAAGAAGACCAAGGGCGTGCCCAAGTACCTTGTGGGCGCGCTCGCTACCACCCTCGTGGGCCTGCGCCATACCACCGACCATGCATACGCCGAGTTTCGCGAGCGGATGAAGGCGGCCTACCAGACGGAAATCGCCGTGCCTGAAGGTCTCAACGCCAAGCTCCGCCCCTATCAGGAGGAGGGCTTCCGATGGATGTCGCGCCTCGATATGTGGGGAGCTGGTGCCTGTCTGGCCGACGACATGGGACTGGGCAAGACCCTGCAGGCGCTCACCTTCCTATTGAGCAAGGCCGACCGCGGACCCTCGCTCGTGGTGGCTCCCAAGTCGGTCATCCCCAACTGGGTGAACGAGGCGCGGCGTTTCGCCCCCACCATGCAGGTGGCGGTGCTCAACGACACCTTAGACCGCAGCACCCTCGTCGCCGAGGCAGGTCAGCGGACGCTCGTCCTCTCCACCTACGGCGTGCTCACCACCGAGGCCCAGACGCTAGCTTCGCGCCAGTGGAACGTGGTGTGCCTCGACGAGGCCCAGCAGATAAAGAACCGCAACACCATGGTCTCGCGGGCGGCGATGGCCCTCCAGGCGCAGAGCCGCATCCTCCTCACAGGTACGCCGTTGCAAAACCATGTGGGCGAGCTGTGGAACCTCATGCAGTTTCTCAACCCAGGCCTCCTGGGCCGATGGAACGTGTTCCGCGACACCTATGCGAACGGCGAGATGGACAGCGACCACCGCGACATGCTCCGCGAGATGACGCAGCCATTCATCCTCCGACGCACCAAACAAGAGGTGCTCACCGACCTGCCCGAGAAGATAGAGAGCACCTACTACGTGACGCTGAACGACGACGAGGCCAGCGTGTACGAGACCATGCGCGAGCGCGTGGAACTGAAGTTCAAGAAGAACAAGACCAAGGCGGAACGCTCCCTGGCAAAGCTGCTGGAGCTCAACTACTTCGAGGAACTGATGAAGCTGCGCCTGGCCAGCTGCGACATGCATCTGCTGCACGACCGCTGGCGCAAGCAGTCCACCAAGATAGAAGCGCTGATGGAGATACTGCAGACGCTGATGTCCACGCCTGCCAACAACATACTCGTCTTCAGCCAGTTCACCAGCTTCCTCTCGCGTATAAAGCCCGAGGTGAAGAAGCACCAGTGGGAATATCTTTACCTCGACGGACAGACCCCCATGGCGAAGCGTCAAGCCATAGTGGAGGAGTTCCAGAGCGGCCAAAAGCGCCTCTTCCTCTCCAGTCTGAAGGCGGGCGGACTGGGCATCAACCTCACGCGGGCCAACTACGTCATCCTGCTCGACCCTTGGTGGAATCCCGCTATAGAACAGCAGGCCACCGACCGTGCCCACCGCATAGGCCAGCAGCGCTGCGTCTCCGTCATTCGCCTGGTCAGCCAACACACCATCGAGGAGAAGATTCTGAAACTGCACGAGAAGAAGCAGACCCTCTCCGACGACATGCTCTATGGCACCGCCGACTCCTATAAACTCGACTATGACGACATCCTCGAGATGGTCACACCTTTTTAAATAGATATAGCTATGAACTACGATATTAAACAACGAATCAGTGAACTGCTGAAGGCCATGAACCATGGTGCCTACGAGCGCGAGGAAGTGATAGCCCTGTCGCTGCTCACAGCCCTTGCTGGCGAATCCATCTTCCTGCTTGGACTGCCCGGGGTGGGCAAGAGCATGGTGGCACGGCGGCTGAAGATGGCCTTTCGGGGTGCAAGGAGTTTCGAGTATCTCATGAGTCGATTCTCCACCCCCGACGAGATTTTCGGTCCCGTGTCCATCACCAAACTCAAGGACGAAGACACTTACGAGCGTGTTGTCGACGGATACCTGCCCACAGCCGACATTGTCTTCCTCGACGAGATTTGGAAGGCAGGGCCTGCCATACAGAACTCCCTGCTGACGGCCCTCAACGAACGCATCTTCCGTAATGGCGACCACGACCTGCAGTTGCCGCTGAAAACCATCATCTCCGCTTCCAACGAGCTGCCTGCCGAGGGTGAGGGGCTGGAGGCCTTGTGGGACCGATTCCTCGTGCGCTACGTGGTGGAGCCCATTTTCGGTCACGACGCCTTTGTGCAGCTGCTGACGCAGAGGGGCGAGGAATGCATAGTCGACGACGACCTGAAATTCGACGACTCGGAGTATGCCGAACTGCAGCGGCAGGCGGCTCTGGTGACGGTGCCCGACGTGGTTTGCGACATCATCTGCACGCTGCACGACAAGCTGCGCGACCGCCGGCAGGCCGAGGAGGACATGCCGGGCGTGGAGTCGGTGCCCTACGTTTCCGATCGCCGCTGGCGCAAGATTGTGGGCATACTGCGTACATCGGCTCTGCTCAATGGACGTGGCCAGGTGGACCCTTCCGACTGCATGCTGATGATACATCTCCTTTGGGACAACGACGACCAGATGCTGAGCGTGCGACGTATCGTGGCCAACTGCATCGCACAGCATATGGTCAGCGACGCTTCGCACGCCTCTGAGTGGGATGGCGAGGATGGTAACATGGCTATCACGAGGCCCGTGGGCGAGCTACTGTCGCCCGATGGTGTGCACTATGTGTTTAGCGCGGGCGGCGAGGACATCCTCATCAGCAAGGTCGACTACGACCTTCTCTCGTCAACACCTGTCGGCGGCAACCTCACGGCTGACAACGTGCTGGAATTACCCCCTGCCGGCGGTCCGCTGTCCGTGCAAAAGGGTAGGGCGGGAACCATCGTCCTGAACTCTTTCATCTATCAGCTCAAGCGCACCTCTCCGCTGCGGAGTGGCAACACCGACTCGCTGATGGGTCGCGTCAGCCGAAGCACGGAATCCGCGCTCTCCTCCATGAACTACATGATCGACGAGAATCTCTTCTTGCGCTCGCATCGTCACTATCCCGAAGTGGAGACATCCTTCAACAATCTGAAAACTAAGATGAACCGACGATAATATGCGAAAATATTCCGCACTCATCCGGAAACTTGTGGACGTCACGGCTTGGGCCGAATCGCGCCACGAGGATGTGGCCGACACGCTGAAGTCCAGATGCTTCAACGACTCCGGCATCGTGCGTCAGACACTGATGAACGCCGTCTGCGACCCTCGTTTCAAGTTCCGTGCCGACAATGTAGGGTCCTGGAGGAACGAAGCGCGCCAAGCATTGGAGCGCCTCGCCGAGGTGCTTGAAGCCCGCGACGGGCTCACTGAGGCGGAGGCGACTTATGTGCTCGACGCTTTCTTGAGGGAGTGGTTCATCCGCAACCTCGACGAGACGATAGTCCAAATAGAAAGGGCTGCCGACGTCCTCGATGTGCAGAAGGCTAGACAGAAACAGTCGCGGGAAATCAACGACGCGTTGAGACTGCTCGATGAGTTGGAAGACGAGCTCGGCATGAAAGATGATGGTGGAGAAAAAGAGGAAATGGGCGCGACAACTGATGTGGATGAAGACGCGGAGGCCGAGATGGAGGACGGAGAGGTGCCGGACGACGCGTTGAGACAGCTCGGGGAGTTGGAAGACGAGCTCGGCACGAAAGATGATGGTGGAGAAAAAGAGGAAATGGGCGCAACAACTGATAAAGACGAAGACGAGGAGGTCGAGATGGAGGACGGAGAGGTGCCGGAAGAACGAAGCCAGGGCCAGCAAAAGGAAGACGACGCTTCGTCGGAAAA
>CAYZVH010000143.1:6335-7958 GCA_964481755.1 uncultured Bacteroides sp.
CCAGCAAAAGGAAGACGACGCTTCGTCGGAAAAGATTCCGGCTTCCCCAAAATCCGCTGTCGGAGCTGGTGGCTCCTACGTGAAAAATCTAGAGGAACGCTATCTGAAGAGCATCCCGCGCTCGCTGATAGAACTTGCCCGCAAGATAGGACGCATGGGCGAGAACACAACCTACAAGGACGGTCGTTTCCTCAGAGCAGGCAAAACCGACATAGTCGGCATCACCACGGGCGACGACCTCACGGCGCTCCTCCCCTCGGAGATAGCGTTGCTTGCCGACGTGCGGACGCAGGATGTGTTCTACCGCAACTATACTTCCAAGCGTCTGCAACTCTTCGCCTCGGCATCGTCGTCCGAGAAGGGCGACAAGCATCATGAGGGTCCTGTGATAGTTTGCATCGACACCAGCAGCTCCATGGATGGCGAGCCGGTGATGGTGGCCAAGGCGCTGACGGTGGCCGTGGCCGTGATAGCTTGGCGAAAGAAGAGGGACGTGGTGGTGGTGAAATACTCCTGCACACACGACTACATGGACTTTGGAAACCAGCGTTCGTCGTTGGGCCGCTTGGCTCGGTTCCTCTCCATCGTCAGCATGGGTGGCAACAACGAGAACTCCATGTTCCAGTGGCTCTTCAATGAGGTGGAGCCGCAGTTGCCTCAGTACGAATCCGCCGACATACTCTGCGTCTCCGATTTCGGATGGACTGCTCTCGACGACACCACGCTGCGACTGATAGAGGAACACAAGGCGAAGGGCATGCGCTTTTATGGATTGAACGTGAACAGTGAGATACGTGAACGGCTTGCGGAAATGGAAGATGTACCCGATCCCATGAGCGTGTGCGACTCCGTGTGGATCTACGAGAACGGTGAGTGCCGTCAGGAGAAGTGAGTGATGGCTGAGGCCCATGTGCCACGGTTGAGAAATCATGTAAAGATAATTGCCCGGTTAGGAAAATGTATTTCCCTAGTTAGGAAAATAATTTTCTCTAGTCATAGCGTGAAAATGTATGGCCGAGTGTCGCATCTCGTATGCCCACGCAATTTTGCTATCAGATTGAGACCTTGTTTCGGACTTTCTAGAATTTGTGGTGAAACCATATAATAGTATGGTGTACTATCAAAGAATGGATGATGAGTGAAGTGCTTTAGCAAGGTGCCGCCGCGGGCGTGAAGTAAAATAGGACACAAGCCTATCTGCATTCGAATGTAAAAACGAACATTCACGCTAAAAACGCCGATGAATAGGCGAAAATTGACTCTTAGGCCAATATTTTGGGGTATAATCCACGATTTTCGCTTATCTTGAATGTTATTCAAATAAAATCATGTACATTTGTGCTCATTGAAAAGTTATGCCAACGAACGCCTAAAGACGCTGAATAATGAATAAGAATAACAGTCCATATACAGCAGCCATCACCGGTGGAGGTTTCCTTTTCGAGGAGACCAAGATTCTGTTGCCCCTGCTTATGGCAGACAATAGCGAAGAGCTGCTACAAGAGGAAAAGGTCAACAACAACCTCCTGCACATAAATGCCGAGACTGCTCGGTCGAGGAACATCAGCTTCGACCTCGAACGGCGTAGTAGTAAACCACGCCAAGTTCGGTGATGTAGTACAA
>CAYZVH010000144.1:0-1058 GCA_964481755.1 uncultured Bacteroides sp.
TCCCATCAACCCCGCACAGAAATCCGCGGAAACCGCACGGGATTCGTGCAATTCCTGCGGACACCCCTGTCCGTTATTTCCCGAGCTGGTCGTAGACCTCGTCGGCGACGGGCTCCAGCCACTCGTTGCTGGTCTGCTCGCCGGAAACCTCCACGGCAAGGTGGGCGAACCAACTGTCGGCGGCGGCTCCGTGCCAGTGCTTCACGCCGGCGGGGATGTTCACCACATCGCCGGGCAGCAGCTGACGGGCGGGCTTGCCCCACTCCTGGTACCAGCCACGGCCGGCCACACAGATGAGGATCTGACCGCCACCCTTCGTGGCGTGGTGGATGTGCCAGTTGTTGCGGCAGCGCGGCTCGAAGGTGACGTTGTGGATGCTCACCTGCTCCGTGGAGACGGGGGACAGATAGCTCTGACCGATGAAATACCGGGCGAAGCCGGTGTTGGGGTTGCCGATGGGGAAGAGCATCTCACGCTCGAAGGCAGCCTTGGCGTCGGCGGCCGTAGGCTCGGCCTCGTTCCACACCTCCTTGGCTAGGCGGAAGGCGGCCCAGGCCTTGGGCCATCCGGCATAGAAGCCGATGTGGGTAAGCATCTCGGCAATCTCCGTGCGGGTGACGCCGTTGTTCTTGGCGGACTGCAGGTGATACTTCAGCGACGTGTCGGTGATGCCCATGCTCACCAGGGCCGTCACGGTGATCATGCTGCGGTCGCGTAGGCCCAGCTTGTCCGTGCGGCTCCACACCTCTCCGAAGAGTACGTCGTCATTCAGTTCCGCGAATTTGGGGGCGAAGTCCCCCAGCTGGTCGTGCCCAGCCGTCTGTTTGATAGTAGTCTGACTCATAGCAGGGTTTGATATTGCAATCAACAAAATTGAAAGTAAAAGTATTCGATTCATAGTCTCCAGTCTTTTTTTGATGAGGTTTTGATTCACGTTACAAAGATAGAACCTCCCCCGTAAGTGCACTATACCTCGATTCGGGTTCTCGCTACCCGATTTACGGATTCGCCTCCGGCTGCGTCTTTTACAACCCGCAGGGGGCGCTTCGGAGAGTATA
>CAYZVH010000144.1:1158-7952 GCA_964481755.1 uncultured Bacteroides sp.
TATGGTCTCAAAGACCCTAGGCCATCCCCCGCGGGGCGTAGCTACTGATGCTGATGGAAGCGGAGCACGCGGTGAGGGAAGGTGCCGTGGCCCAGAATCTCTATGGGGCAGCCGAAACGCTTCTCCAGCCACTCGGAGGAGATTTCCGTGTCGGGGTGGTAGTGGAGCGTCTCGTTCACACAGGCTATGGTCTTCACGTTCTGCAGCACGGTGCCGATGTCGTGGCTGACGAGGATGATGGCGCGCTGCTGGTTTATCCGCGCCAATAGGTCGTAGAGCTTCGCCTCGAACTGTTTGTCGATGTAGGTGTTGGGCTCGTCCAGTATCACCACGTCGGGCTCGGACACGATGGCCCGGCCCAGCAGGGCGCGCTGCAGCTGGCCCGCTCAGCTGGCCTATGGGGCGCTGCTCCAGCCCCTCGAGTCCCATCTGATGGATGATGTCGGTCACCCGTTGGCGCTGCTCGGCGCTGAACCGTCGGAAGAGTGACTTCTGGCGGCTGAGTCCGGAGAGGATGACCTCGTAGACGGAGATGGGGAACTTCTTGTCGATGTTGTTGTACTGCGGCAGATAGCCTATCTTGATCTCCTCCACGGGACGGCCGTCGGCAAAGAAGCGGAGGGTGCCCTTGCGGGGCTTCAGCAGGCGCAGTATCACCTTGATGAGGGTGGTCTTGCCGCCGCCGTTGGGGCCGATGATGCCCAGGAAATCCCGCTCGTAGACGGTGAGGTTGACGTCGCGCAGCACGGTCTTCTCGTCGTAGGCCACCTCCACGTCCTGCAGTTCGATGATGGGGCGGCTACTCATGGCACAGGGCTTTAGTGGTTTCTATCAGTTCCTTACGCCACTCGTAGCTGAGCGGATTGATGGTGACCAACCTGGCGCCCGTCTCGCCGGCTATCAGCTCGGCGTTGCGGCTGTCGAACTCCTGCTGCACGAAGATGGTGCGCACCTGCTCCGCCTTGCAACGGGTTATCAGTTCCTTCAGGTGTGCCACGGAGGGTTCCTTGCCGTTCTCCTCCAGACAGACTTGCCGCAGCTGGTAGTCGCGCGCGTAGTAGCTGAGCGCGGGGTGGTAGATGAGGAAGGTGCTGTCGTGAGGTTGCGTCAGCAGGTGGCGTATGGTGTGGTCGGTCTCCTCTATCTCCCCGATGACGCGCTGCAGATTGGTGGCGTAGTAGTCGCTGTTGGGTGCGTCGAGCTCGCAGAGGGCTTGGTAGATGTTTTGCACGATGATGCGCGCGTTGGTGGGCGAGTTCCAGATGTGCGGTTCCACTCCACCCTGGTGCGCGTGGTGGTCGTGATGGTGCTCCGCCTCTTGGATGAGGGAGACACCCTGGGAGAGGTTGAAGACCTCCATGCGGGGCGCGTTCTCGGTGAGGCGTTCCATCCAGGTCTGCTCGAAGCCTATGTAGCCGATGCGCAGGTAGGCGCGGCTCTCGGATAGGCTGGTGAGCTGGCGTGGGGTGGGGTCGTAGGTCTCGGGGCTGCTGCCGCTGGGCACCATGCTGACCACCGTGAACTTGTCGCCGGCTATCTGCTCGGTGAAGTAGCGTATGGGCTCAATGGTCACCATGATGGTGTTCGAGCCCCGGCCCGCATTGCCCGAGCAGGCGTGTAGCAGTGGCATCATCGCCACCAGGAGTAGGGTATGGATAATCTGTTTCATGATGTGTCTCTGTTTTTATTTGAGTGTTCGGGTATCGACCTCCAGCACATAGACGGGCTGTGGGTCGAAGGCTACGGTCCGTTCGCCGTCGCCCTGCTTGGTATGTTGCACAAAGAGGTGGAGCCGCCGGCTTTGTTTCCAGAGCTCGGTGTCGTGCGACGGTTCCCAGGCGTCCACGGTGAAGTCGGTGAGGTCCGTCACCTCCCACTGTCCCTCGTCCACGTCGCGCGTGTAGGCGATGGAAACTTTGCTGCCCCGCTCTTCGTCGCGGAACACGTAGTAGGCGCGCTTGCCGTCCACCACGATGCGCGGGCGTGCCACGGGTATCATCTTGGTGCCGGTGCCGCTCAGCGAGAAGGGTGTGGTGCGGTGCGACACCTGGCGCTGGTTCCACCGTGTGCCGTCGAACCACACGAGTCGATACTGCGGCACCCGGCTGTCGGCGCTGCGCCAATAGGTGGCTATGTAGGGACGGCCCTCGGCGTCGGCGCTCATGCTGGTCTGGTTGATGAGCTCGGAGCCCTGGGGGATGCGGTAGGCATACTCGGCGTTGCCGGCGCGGATGGGGAGGTCGTACTTCCGTCCGTCGGCCGTGTACCACGTCTTGCCGTTGTCGGTGGAGCGCGCGTAGCAGAGGTCGTGGTTGGTCTCCACGGCGGCGGTCTCACGCCACACCCACGACACGTGGATGGTGCCCTGCCCGTCCACATAGATTTGCCAGTAGGCGTTGCGCTGGTCCTCGCCGTCGATGAGGACGTCCTGCACGCGCGTCCATGTGCGGCTCTTCACGTCGTAGCGGTTGAGCACCAGATTGCCCCGGCCGGACTTGCCCGAGCGGTAGGCAAAGAGCAGGTCGCCGCCCGCCAGGCGGTAAAACTCGGGGTAGGTGACTTTCTCCTCGTCCTGGCCCAGCATCTTCTCCATCGGTCCCAGCTCCAGGGAATGGGGAGCGAGGCTCTTGCAATAGTGGAGCGGACAGCCGTGGTGGTCGAACGACACATGGATGTATCCGTCGCCGTCCACCATCATGCTGATGACGTTGTGGGCGTCCTTCACGTTGCCTTTGTAGGATGAGCGCTGCAGTTGCCACTTGGTGGAGCCGAGCTTGCGTTTGCCCAGTGTGAGGTAGCCCTCGGTGTCGTAGTAGGAGACGTATTGCCAGCCGTCGGCGGTCACCAGCGAGTTGTTGCGGAAGACGGTGGTGTTCACCGAGGTCTCGCTATAGGCCGTGGCCACCTTCACCAGCCGGTGTCCCCTTGCGGAGGCTTGTAGGGCGAGTCCGCACGCCGCCATCAGTATAAGGAATATCCGTTTCATAGAATGTCGTCGATTATTATTGTGCAAAGATAATGCAAGTCGAAGACAAAATCATCAAGCTCGCTTGAATGTTTTGTTGAGACGCAGCTTATCTTATCTAAGGATAATGCAAGTCGAAGACAAAATCATCAAGCTCGCTTGAATGTTTTGTTGAGGCGCAGCTTATCTTATCAAAAGATAATGCAAACGGAGCGTAAATATCAAGTTTGAGACTCGCAATCTAGGGGCCCCGCTCTTATTTTTCTGTTGTAACACGTTGACTGTCTGCCTCGTGCGGTCGCTTTTAAACTTAAGCATGTTTCAACATGCTTAAGTTTTCGGGGCTTCCGGTGTTGATAATGCGGCCCAGGAGAAGCAAAAACGTATGACAAACGGGGAAAATGACAAGAATCCTACCAAAAGGAGAGCTCATATTCCACAACGCTGTGAAAGCCACTGGACTTCAGGTATAGGGAGACGTCCTCTTTGGAAATGCCGCTGGCCACCATATTGCGAACGCTTTGCATCACAACTTTGCGGCGCGACTTCAACGATGGCTCGTTCAGATTGAAGACCGCTATGGTGTTGACGGCAAGCTCGTCCCCGTCGTCGGACGGCGCTATCATTCCATCGGTATGATAGACAAAACGCCCTGCCAAGTCATCCGCTACGGGATTCAGAATGTTGCTATAGCATTTGTTATCGGCATCATAATCGCGGGGCGTGACGTGACTGTCTTTCCAATCGGCCCCATATTTTGAATCCTTGACGGCCGCCACCATGTTGCTCCATTCGAAGGTCAGACGATTGTCGATGCTCCGCTTTATGTAATGGTCGATGTGCCTTGTCCCCTCGTCCAACAGAATCTCCGTGTAGGCGCAAAGGTTCCTTTGGTCGTCGACGCACGTGGCAAGGCAGTCATCATAGACATGCCTGTTCTCCGGCTTGTGAATCTCGCTCCATTCGACAGGTCTCTTGTCGCAAAACGAGAGCAGGGAGGCTGGGGCGGATGATTTGTTTATCTTCCTCATCGTATGCCCCTTCGGTTAGCTTCTATCACAAGGCTGGTCATATCGGGGTCACTCATGTCCGTCACCCGGAGCAACGACTCCTTCAGTTTCCTGAATCTGTCGGCATCGCCTTCACGTATGGACTCGAATGCCTCGTCTATCTGCCGGGCCACCTTCCGATTCCGTTGGTTGGGCACATCGAAATAGTTGGCCATGATGGCGCTCGACAGTTTCCCGTACGTGTCGAACGAGTTTTGGAGAATCTCGCCTTTGCAGACGGGTATTATCTGCCCCCTCCGCACATCCGACAACACGAGGGCGGAGTGTGTAGAGAGGAAGAACTGGCAGTTTGGGAAGACCTCGGTCAATTTAGAGACGACCTCCGATTGCCATTTCGGATGCAGGTGAAGGTCTATCTCGTCGACCAGGACGATGCCTTCTCCTTCGAGAGGGTTCGACAGCCCCGGGTTGGCTATGGCCAAACGTCTGGCTATGTCGCACACCAGGGAGAGGTAACACTTCTCGCCTTGTGACAGTTGCGTGAACTCCATCTCCTCCTCATCTTTCGTGATGACCATCGCTTGCTTGGGGCGCCGACGCACTCGCATCTCCGAGAAGTCGGGGAAGAAGGCCCTGACGGCTGCTCTTATCGCCTCCAAATTCCGGTCCCGGAACGAAGCGTCGTCGCGTATCATCTCGTTCTCGATGTCTTCTTGTCTTCTGTACCACTCGAACAAGGCGCGGAAGTTGGCATTGCCGGACAACGCCTCCTTGTAAACATCCCAGATGACAGGGTCGGCTTTGTGAAGATTGACAGGAGCCGCCGCTATCGCTCTGTCCACGGGGTAGTACATCAGCACCGGGACACTGCCTCCTGCCTCTGCACTCCGCACGATTTCCTCGGCCAGCAGCGTCATCTGTGTCAAATCGGACTTGAAGGCGTTCGACGATGCGGCATAGGACTTGGATTTGCCGATGGACCAACGCACACCGCCGTCCGTCGTAAGGGACAGGACGCACGGCTCCTTGGAACCGATAGAGATATCGGACTCCACCGGCAGACTGCCTTTGGCGGAGGTCGACCTCATTCTCGCTATCAACCACGACAACAGGTAAGCCAAGGATTCCAAAAGGCTGGTCTTGCCTGCGCCGTTCACGCCCACCACGACGTTCATGTTCCCGTCGGCCTGCTGTAGGTCGAGCCTTCGGATGCCCCTGAAGTTTTGGATATGTAACTCTTGTACCTTCATCTTCAATCGTATTCTACGCGTTCTGTTTTAGCTTTTACAGTCGCAAATATAAACATTATAATCGATACGGTGTGCTTAGTGGGATAAAAAGGAAGAAAAACTGCCCCCTCGCCCCTTCAACACCAAAGCCCAAGGGGCTGTCCGGTTCTTGGGGCAGCGCCTTGGGCTTCGGTTATCATTGGTCTATAGCTGACTTTTACGGCATGGGCTTCAGACCTTCCCAGCGGACGTTCCATGTGCCGTCCTTGGGGAAGCCGGGGTTCTCCTCCGTGCAGCCGTCCCAACCGGCACACATCATGGCCACGGCGGTGAGCAGACCACCATTGCCGGGGAGGTAGATGCGCAGGCGGCCATCCTGGTAGTTGTGGCCGTTCACCAAGTAGGTGTTGGTGCGCTTGTCCATCAGCAGGGCACTGACGGCCTTCTCGGGCTCACCCATGCGGGCGGCGTTCATGGCCGTCATCGGGTAGTCCCAGCCCCAGGTCTTGCCCCAGTTCCAGTTGTCCCATATCCACTCGAGGGTGTTCTTCATGTAGTCCTGGCGGATGAGCTTGTTCATCGGCAGGATGCCCACGGAGCCCAGCACAGCCATGTGGTCGGAGGTGAAACGGATGTCCTTGTAGGTGTCCACGGCGTTCTCGGCGGCCAGGTAGAGGTGGTCGTCGTTGTAGGCCAAGGGCGAGAGTTTGTCCACCAACTCGTCCCACTGCAGGTTGCGCTGCAGACCGCGACGCTCGCGCCACTCGTTGGCCACCTGCATGGCGAAGTGCCAGTAGGAGAGCTCGAAAGGCGGGTTCACCGTCTCGCCGGCCTTCAACGTCTCCTGTGCGGGGATGCAGCCCTTCAGCACGTAGCGGCCCTCCATCGAGTCGTAGGTGGCGAAGGAGAACATGAACTTGGCGGTCTCCTCCACCAACTCGCCATACTTCTCGAGCACGGCCTTGTTGTCGGGGTTGCTGCGGTAGATGAGCTCGGCCAGGTAGATGAGGTGCGGCTGTTGCCAGATGAGGAAACTGCCCACCTTCGAGGGGGCCTCGGTGCCGCTGGGGTCGGTCATCTTCATCCAACGCACGCCGTCGAAGCCTTGGCGTTGGGCTATCTGGCGGGCTACGGGCTCCACGCTCTTGTACCATCCGAGGGTGCGGTCCAGCAGGTCGGCATGGTTCCACAGGGCGAAGTGTGCCTGGTGCCACCAGATCATCTCCAGGTGGAACTTGCCGAACCATGAGTTATAGGTGAGGCCGGTCTCCTGCGGAGGCACACTGCCGGCGCACTGGATGGCCAGCAGGTATTGGCTGAGCACCACGCGGCGCTCCAGCTCCTTGGCACGCGGGTCGGTGCAGGCTGAGAAGTCCACCGCGGCGCCTTCGGTCCAGTAGCCACGCCAATGTTCGGCGGCGGCTTTCTCCGTGTCGGCAAAGGTGGGGAGGACGGCCGTCTGTCCGTCGGCAGGACTTTCCTTCACAAACTGAGCGGCGAAGGAGAAGGTGTCGTCGGCAGGGGTCAGCGTCAGCTTGTTCGTGGCGGGCTGGGCCAGTGTGGCCGTGCCTTGCCAGCTGAGGCGTACGT
>CAYZVH010000145.1:0-7878 GCA_964481755.1 uncultured Bacteroides sp.
CGATAGCGAGGCCTTCGAAGAGTTCCTTCCGTCCTTCGAAGTAAGCCTGCAGGGTAGAGGCGAACAGCGACTTGCCGAACCGCCTTGGGCGACTCAGAAAGACGTAACTCATTTTCTTCTTCCGGAAGTCGACAATGTACTTTGTCTTGTCTATGTACAGGTATTTCCCCTCTCGAATTTTCTGAAAGGTCTGTATCCCCACGGGATAAAAGTTCACTATCGTCGTCATTGTTTTTCTCCTTTATGGTTTCACGCGGCTAAGTTACGTATTATTTTATGAAAGAAGAAACCGGCAGCAAAGAGAATCATCTCGCGGAAACAGTCTATCTTTGCACGTCAATATCTCAATTATCAGTTATGAAAGAAGATTCTAATGCTTATTCAGTGAAGAAAATGTATGGGGCTGTTGTGGTTACAGCCCTTGTGGTCCTGCTGCTCTGCGCAGGCGTCTATTGGTTGTTCCTAAGGAATGACGGAGGCGGCGCTACCGCCGACGGCGACGGGCAGGAAGCGGTCAGCGACACGTGTGTGGTGGACGAAGAGGCTTGCCTCGACGACGAGGAGGTCTGCGTAGTGGAGGACGACGACCCCGTGAGCCAGTTCCTGCGGGTAATGGACGCAGGCGAGAGCGTGTGGCGTCACGACGACTTCGTGGGCAACCAGCAGCGGGTGACGTTCATCTATTTCTATCCCACCTCCGAGGGACTCGGACGCATGAGCTACATCTACTTCAACGACGACCAGACGAAGTACTACCGCGACCACTCCTACTCAGGCTCCTATGAGGTGCAGGGCTCGGAGATTGCGGCTATCATGCAGTGTTACTTCCAAGGCCGCACCACCGAGCAGCTGATGCATTTCACCATCTCCGAGAAGAACGGCTCCCTGTGCATTTACCGACAAGGCGAAACGGAGCTCTATTTCCATCACATCGACACCACCATAGAAGACCCCTATCGGGAATACAGCGTGGGGGAGTAAAGACTCCCTCGGCTGAGGCCTTCGCTTCAGACTATCCGCACGTTTCTATTGTACCCTAAGTTACTAGGCTCTTTCGAAATCGGAATGTGGGGGTGACTACTATATATGTAAATAGGTATAGTGGCAAAAGGAATTGCTGGCGAGTGAAGTGCTTTGGTAAAGCAACGCTACGGGCGTGAACTAAACTAGGAAGGGGTCATAGTCAGCACCCCGAGTAAACTACGAGTTGAATGAATGCACGCCTCGTAGGCCATATACAAAACAAAAGTCCCGCCTTACCGAAGTAAAGCAGGACTCTTGCGGTGTGTACGGGACTCGAACCCGTGACCCCATGCGTGACAGGCATGTATTCTAACCAGCTGAACTAACACACCAACATTTTGTTGTCGTTGTCAATCTCTCTCGATTGCGGTTGCAAAGGTAGGGATAATTTCTGTACCTCCAAACATTTTCCCGACATTTTTTACAAATATCGTGTTTTTCTTTAGCTGAGGTCCTCCAGCAGCTGCCGGATGGTGCGGTGGAGCGTCGGATGGACCAGCTCGGGAGCTATCTCGGCTAGGGGGCGGAGCACGAAGGCGCGCTGAGCCATCAGGGGGTGGGGAATTTGCAGTTCCTCGTTGCGATAGACGGTGTCGCCATAGAGGAGGATGTCGATGTCGATGGGGCGGTCGTGGTAGACGCCGTCGGCGCTCTTGCTGAGGCGGCCCAGGTCGCGTTCTATGGCCTGCGTGGCGTGGAGCAGAGCTATGGGCGGCAGGGCAGTGTCCACCTGTAGGGCGGCATTGAGGAACGTGTTGGCCGACTGGAACCCCCATGGGGCGGTATCATAAAAAGAGGATAGGGCGACGACGCGCCCTATCCTCTTTTGTATCTCGTCGACAGCACGCTGCAGCTGCGACCGCTTGTCGCCCAAGTTTGTACCCAGACCTAAGTAAACCTGCATCGCGCGTCGTCCCTCTATCAGTCAATCACCAACATGGCGTCGCCGTAGGTACCGAAGCGGTAGTCCTCCTCCAGGGCGACGTTGTAGGCATGCATAATCAAGTCGTAACCACCGTAGGCGCACACGAGCATCAGCAGGGTGGAGAGCGGCAGTTGGAAGTTGGAGATGAGTCCGTCCGCCAGGCTGAACTCGTAGGGCGGGAAGATGAACTTGTTGGTCCATCCCTCGAACTCCTTCAGGTTGCCGTCCGTACCCACGGCGGTCTCTATGGCGCGCATCACGGTAGTGCCCACGGCACACACTTTGTGGCCGCTGTTCTTGGCGCGGTTCACTATCTCCGTGGCCTCGGCGTTGACAAACATCTGCTCGGAGTCCATCTTGTGCTTGGTAAGGTCTTCCACGTCGATGTCGCGGAAGTTGCCCAGTCCGGCGTGCAGTGTGATGTAGGCGAAGTCTATGCCTTTGATCTCCATACGCTTCATCAGCTCGCGGCTGAAGTGGAGTCCGGCGGTGGGGGCCGTCACGGCTCCCTCGTTGCGTGCGAAGATGGTCTGGAAGCGCTCGGCATCCTCGGGCTCCACCTTACGGTTGATGAAGGTGGGCAGGGGAGCCTCTCCCAGTGCATAGAGTGCGCGTTTGAACTCGTCGTGGGGGCCGTCGTAGAGGAAACGCAGCGTGCGGCCGCGCGAGGTGGTGTTGTCGATGACCTCGGCCACCATAGAGTCGTCCTCACCAAAGTAGAGTTTGTTGCCTATACGTATCTTGCGGGCGGGGTCCACCAGCACGTCCCACAGGCGCAACTCCTCGTTCAGCTCACGAAGCAGGAACACCTCGATGCGGGCTCCTGTCTTCTCCTTGTTTCCGTAGAGGCGCGCGGGGAACACCTTCGTGTCGTTGAAGACGAACACGTCCTTGTCGTCGAAGTAGTTCAGCACCTCCTTGAAGATCTTATGCTCTATCTCACCCGTCTTTCTGTGGACAACCATCAGGCGCGACTCGTCGCGGTGTGTGGTGGGATACAAGGCTATCTTCTCTTCGGGAAGCTTAAATTTAAATTGCGACAGTTTCATAAATATCTAATAATCTTATTCATTAATTTCCACTTCTTGTTGTTCTATCCAGGCGGGGAAGTCGTCCAGGGCGATGCAGTCGCTCAGCCGTACGTCGCCCACGCGTGTGCGCTCCAGTGCGGTGAGGTGCGCGCCACTGTGTAGCGCCTCGCCGATGTCGCGGGCCAGGGCCCGTATGTAGGTGCCCTTGCTGCAGACCACCCGTATGGTTATCTGGGGCAGGTCGCAGCTGAGCAGTTCTATCTCGTCGATGACCAGCGTCTTGGGCTTTAGCTCCACCTCGCGCCCCTTGCGTGCCAGGTCGTAGGCCCGCTTGCCGTTCACCTTGCAGGCCGAGAAGGTGGGCGGCACCTGTTCGATGGTGCCTACGAACCGCTTCAGCGTCTCCTCCACCAGCTCGCGGGTGATGTGGTCGGTGGGGTAGATGGCGTCAATCTCGTGCTCGAGGTCGAACGAGGGCGTGGTGGCTCCCAGCATCAGCGTGGCCACATATTCCTTTGTGTGGTACTGAAACTCCTCTATCCGCTTGGTGGCCTTACCTGTGCAGAGTATCATCACGCCCGTGGCGAGGGGGTCCAGCGTGCCGGCGTGGCCCACCTTCAGCTTCTTCACCCCCTGCTTCTGGCAGAGGAAGTAGCGCACCTTATTGACAGCGCCGAACGAGGTCCACTTGTAGGGCTTGTTGATGTAGAGTATCTCTCCTTCCTTGAAGTTCATGGGTCTTGCCGGGTTACATGATTTCGAGACTATAGCCGCAGAGCATCATCACGATGATGAGTCCGCCCACGACGATGCGGTACCAGCCGAAGGCCTTGAAGCCGTACTTGGTGACGAAGCTGATGAAGAACTTGATGGCCAGCAGGGCTACCACGAAGGCCACCACGTTGCCCACGATGAGGGCTCCCAGGTTGTCGAGCAACACCGATGGGTTGCCCGAGGTGACGAGCTTCAGCAGTTTGTATGCCGTGGCGGCGAACATGGTCGGCACGGCCAGGAAGAACGAGAACTCCGCGGCTGCCTTGCGGGTGAGCCGTTGCGACATGCCGCCCACGATGGTGGCCATGGAGCGCGACACGCCCGGTATCATGGCGATGCACTGGAACAGGCCGATGCGGAAGGCACGGCGCTCGGTGAGCTCGGTCTCCTCGCTACCCTTGTTGAAGATGCGGTCGCAGAAGAGCATGAACACACCTCCGATGACCAACATGACGGCCACCACCATGACGTTCTCCAGCAGCTGGTCTATCAGGTCGCTGAAGAGGAATCCCAGCACGGCGGCGGGGATGAAGGCCACGAGCAGTTTCCAGTAGAAGTCGAACCGATGGAGGAACAGCTTCAGCGTGCTAGCCCCCTCGGGAGCGGGTGCGGAGTTGAGGCGGAAGAACCGCTTCCAGTAGAGGCACACCACGGAGAGTATGGCTCCGAACTGTATGATGACGGTGAAGGCCTTCACGAACTCGGTGCTCTCCACACCCAGCAGGTTCTGGGCGATGATCATGTGGCCCGTGGACGACACGGGCAGGTATTCCGTCAGTCCCTCGACAATGGCTATCACCACTGTCTGTAGCATATCCAGGTCGCTCATTCTTCTTTCTTATCGTTTTTAGGTTTGCGCAGAAGGGCATAAATCATGAACACGAAGCCGAAGAAGCATACCGCAGGCGCCACCTTGACGCGGCGTACGCTGAATATGTCCGGCTCGAACATCTCCTCTGTGGAGCCAGGTCCGGTCATCAACAGGAATCCGACTATCACCACGGCCATGCCGATGGCCAGCAGGATGAAGTTTGTCTTGTCCAACGCGAATTTTGTCTTGTCCATTCTTGTATTTCTTTATGTGGATGAATGTTATATCTGATAGAGTTTGTTGGTGCACATGCGCAGGTATCTGTCTATCGACAGGTAGGCGCAGACGAACGTGATGACGACACCGAAGAGCATCACCGTCAGTGCCACCCCGGCCATCACGCCGGAGGTGATGACCTCCGTCAGCTCGGGCTCGTAGCGCAGCAACAGTCGCGAGCCGCCCCACAGCACCCCGTTGGCCAACAGTCCGGAGAGGATGCCTATCCACACGTTGCTCAGCAGGAACGGGCGGCGGATGAATCCCCAGCTGGCTCCCACCAGCGTCATGGTGTGGATGAGGAACCGGCGCGAGTAGATGGCGAGCCGTATGGTGTTGTTGATGAGGGCGAACGACACCAGCGTCAGCAGGGCGGCGATGCCCAGCAGCACCACGCTCACCTTGCGGATGTTGGAGTTGACGGCGTCCATCAGCGCCTGCGGATAGACAATCTCCGTCACCGCTTTGTTCTTCTTAATCTCCTTCTCGATCCACTGCAGCGAGTCGGAGTTGGCGTAGGCGGAGTTGAGCTTTATCTCCAGTGAGGCCGAGAAGGGGTTGTAGCCGAGGAACTTCTCGGGGTCGGCTCCCATGGCCTCGGAGTGTTCCTTCAGCGCGTCCTTCTTCGAGATGTACTGGCACTCCTTCACGTATTGGCGTTTGTCGAGGTCTTTCTTGAACTTGATGATGTTCGTCTCTTTCGTGTCGTCGCTCAAGAGGATGGAGAAGTTGATGCTCTCGCGCACATACACCGAGAGGTTGCGTGCCGTGAGGACGAAGAACACCACCATGCCTAGCAGGATGAGCACCATGGTGGTGCTGATGCAGGAGGTGACGAACTGCATGCTCCAAATATTCCCTATTTTCTTATTCATTGCTTACAGTTTCTTTCTGAATACATAAATGATGGAACTGCTGCGTCCCCGTCTCGTGCGGGCGTTCATCCATGCCATAGCCCCCCAGAAGAGTCCGCGCAGGAAGGCGAAGTGGTGCTTCCGGTAGCGCTCGCTCATCATGGAGATGTAGAAAGCGTCGAACGGCATGGGGTGGTGACCCTCGAGGATGAAGCGGTGCTTCAGCGCGAAGCGTTGCATGGAGCTGACGGTGAAGTGCCACAGGTGGCGCGGCACGTCGTAGGCGGCCCAGTGGGCTCCGTACTTCTCAGCGTCGTAGGACCCGCAGTTGGGCACGGCTACCACCAACACCCCTTCGTCGTCGAGCAGGCGGTAGAGGGTCTCCCACAGCTCGTCGAGGTGCTCGATGTGTTCCATGGAGTGCCACAGCGTGATGACGTTGAACTCCTTCGGCTTGTAGTCGCCCAGCTCCGAGTCGGGCTTCATCAGCAGGTGGAAGTGGTCCAGGGCGAACTGGCGTGCCTGGGCGCTCTTCTCCACGGCCTCCACGTCCCATCCCTTCTCGAACATCGTGTGGATGAAGTAGCCGGTGCCGGCCCCTATGTCGAGGATGCGTCCTGTGGGGCGATGCAGTGCCTTGCGCACCAGCCGTGCCTTGCGGCCGAGCATGTAGCGGCGCACGTGGTGGTAGAGGGTGTTGACGATGCCTTTGTGGGTGTCGCTGTGCGAGATGTAGGCGGGGGTGTCGTAGTAGCGGCCTATCTCCGCCTCCACGGGCGCACCCTGTGTGAAGCGGAAGCCACACTCCTCACACTCGAGCAGGCTGAAGCGCTCTCCTGTGGCATAGTGGTCCGTACAGTCCAGGAAATGCCTGAAATGGTTTCCGCCGCAGAGCGGACAAGCCTCTATCGTGAGTTTATTCATCGAACGCAAAGATGTTTATTGTTTCGCCATTTGCCTTAAGGGCATACACCACCCAAATTTGTTGCAAAATAACAAATAAAAGCCGTTGCCAGCACGTTTAATTAGAATCTTTTAAGACAAACCTCGGAGCCGCTGTTCCTTTATTTCCTACTTTTGCATCAGAATGGGGGCTGTGTGGTATGGTCCCCACGTCAAAATAACTGAATCGTATGGCAAACAAGAAACTTACTAAATCGAACAATAAGATGCTAGCCGGTGTGTGCGCCGGCTTCGGTGAATATTTCGGTATCGACGCGACAGTGGTGCGTCTCATCTGGGCGTTCATGGTGCTCTGGTTGGGCTTTGGCATCCTGCTCTACATCGTCTGCTGTTTCATCATGCCCTCCGCCGGCAAGAAGAGCTACCAGGAGCGGATGCAGGAACGGCTCGACGAGCGTCGCCGGTAACCGACAAGCGTTTGGTGGGGAGAGCGTGACCGATGTCGGACTTGAGGAGACTGATTCGTTTGCTTCGCTTCGATAGGGAGTGGGGGTGTCGTGTCGTCTTGTTCGTCGCGGCACTCTGTCTGGCGCTTTGCCATGCCGAGGCACAGGAGCACGTGCGTCAGCAGAGCCCTGCCGCGCGGGAGACCACCGAAGGTTATCTGCTGCAGGTGTGTGTCGACCACGGGGACACCATCCCCATGGTGACCATGCGCACGCTCTATGTCTACCCGCCCTACAAGTTCCGCAACAAGCGCGAGAAGGCCCGCTACGACAAGTTGGTGCGCGACGTGAAGAAGACCCTCCCCATAGCCCGCCAGATAAACGGCATCATCATCGAGACGTATGAGTATCTGAACACCATTCCCACGAAGAAAGAACGCGAGAAGCACATCAAACGGGTGGAGAAGAGCCTGAAGGCGCAGTACATGCCCGTGATGAAGAAGCTCACCTTCTCGCAAGGCAAACTACTCATCAAGCTGGTGGACCGAGAGTGTAACCAGTCGACCTACGAACTGGTGAAGGCCTTCATGGGTCCGTTTCGCGCGGGCTTCTACCAAGCCTTCGCCAAGGTGATGGGTGCCAGCCTGAAGAAGGAGTACGACCCCACGGGCGAGGACCGCATGGTGGAGCGCGTCATCAACCTGGTAGAGAGTGGACAGATTTAGTGCGCTTCCCTTGCCCCCTTACCTTATTTATATAGTGCCGGAGGAGGCTTCCTCGATCACCTTGTCCTCGGTCAGCTTGTTGTAGATCTCGGTGGCCATGATGTAGCGGT
>CAYZVH010000146.1:0-7641 GCA_964481755.1 uncultured Bacteroides sp.
CAGCATAAATGTGTATAATCGTTTTATTTTCACTTTACCCTTTCCCCATTGACGGAGGCAAAAGTAGTGCAAAAAACGATAAGAATATCACGGGATTGCCTAAAACAACTAAATGCCAAGTGTGCGTTTCAAGCCTTCAATCTGCGAATCCCATAAGTTGATGGAGTCTTTTTGTTCGTGGGGTTCGGCAAAGTCGGTTATCTCGAGCGTGGTGGCTCCGGTAAGTTCAGCCGTATGTATCGAAAACTCAAAATAGACATTCTTGTCTTCTTCGTCTACCCAGCGGTAGCGGATGCTTATCTCAGGTTTGGTTGACAGCACCTCGGCTTCTTGCTCGTCCTTGTTCCACTTAAAAATGTATCTATTGCCATTGATGGATACATCGTCGGCAAACCAAGACGACAACCCCGGCGGGGTTGTGAGGTGATTCCATAAGCTTCGTCGCGAAACTTTATCGAACACATATTCGACATGAAACTTCTCCTTTTTCATCTTCCTTGCAATTATTTGCGCAGCAAGATAGTTGCAAGAATTGACATTTCCAATAATATGAAGATTTTTCTTGAAAAACATTGCGTAGTATAAAAAAACGTCTACCTTTGCAGCGTCAATAAACGAAGTGGCAGTAGTGTTTTGGCGAGATAGCTCAGCTGGTTAGAGCGCATGATTCATAATCATGAGGTCCCCGGTTCAATCCCGGGTCCCGCTACAAAGTCAAGAGGCTGTCGAGAACATGAGGTTTACGACAGCCTAATTTGTTATTGTACAGGTCCGTCCCTAGGCGACCGTCGGTTCTGTTCCGTTCTCGATAGAGTGCTCCCGAACAGCGGTCTGCTCGCTTCTGGATACGCCCGAAGGGTCGTCATTCAACGAACCATGGCTCATTGGGCATTGAGCCTAGGCTCGATGGCACTTGAACCATGGCTCATCGGCACTTGAGCCATGGTTCATTTTTCATCCCGTCCGGATTGTCGTCTGCGGCAAAGCATAGCCTATTTCCTCAACATACGTTAATATTAACCCTTACACTACTTAATTCGGATTAAATCCACTACTTTTGCGACAAAATTCGCGAATGCGGGGTGGGGCGGTACGTCGCTCGGCCCCGAGAACTTTTCAGATATAGAACAGTGATTTCAGTTGAAGGATTACAAGTAGAGTTTGGCGCGACGCCTCTGTTCGAGGATGTCTCCTACGTCATCAACAAGAAGGACCGCATCGCCTTGGTCGGTAAGAACGGAGCGGGCAAGTCCACCATGTTGAAGATTCTCGCAGGCATCCAGCAACCTACAGCCGGACAGGTGGCGGTGCCCAAGGATACCACGATAGGCTATCTGCCTCAGGTGATGATACTGAGCGATACGCACACAGTGATGGAGGAGGCCGAGAAAGCCTTCGAACACATTGCCAAAATGCAGGCGGACATCCAGCGGATGAACCAGGAACTGTCCGACCGCACAGACTATGAGTCTGACGATTATCAGAAACTGATAGAACGCTTCTCGCACGAGAACGAGCGGTTTCAGATGATGGGCGGCACCAACTATCAGGCGGAGATAGAACGCACGCTGATAGGCTTGGGCTTCCAACGGTCGGACTTCGACCGCCCCACCTCGGAGTTCAGCGGCGGTTGGCGCATGCGCATCGAGTTGGCCAAGCTCTTGCTGCAACACCCCGACGTGTTGCTGCTCGACGAGCCTACCAACCACCTCGACATAGAGAGCATCCAGTGGCTGGAGAATTTCCTGGCCAACCGATGCAATGCTGTGGTGCTGGTAAGCCACGACCGCGCGTTCATCAACAACGTCACCACCCGCACCATCGAAATCTCATGCGGACGAATCTACGACTACAAAGTGCCCTACGACCAATACGTGGTGCTGCGCCGCGAACGGCGCGAGCAACAGTTGCGGGCGTACGAAAACCAACAGAAACAGATACAGGACACCGAGGCTTTCATCGAACGCTTTCGCTACAAGGCTACCAAGGCCGTGCAGGTGCAGAGCCGCATCAAACAACTGGAGAAGATTGTCCCCATCGAGATTGACGAGGAGGACAACTCCGCCCTTCACCTGAAGTTCCCCGCAGCCATACGCAGCGGCAACTATCCCGTCATAGCCGACGAGGTGCGCAAGGCGTACGGCGACCATGTGGTGTTCGACCACGTGAACCTCACCATCAGCCGAGGCGAGAAGGTAGCCTTCGTGGGCAAGAACGGCGAGGGTAAGTCCACCCTGGTGAAGTGCATCATGGGCGAGATTCCCTTCGACGGCAAACTCACCATCGGCCACAACGTGCAGATAGGTTACTTCGCGCAGAACCAGGCCCAGATGCTGGACGAGAACCTGACCGTGTTCGACACCATCGATCGTGTGGCCGTGGGCGACATCCGGCTGAAGATACGCGACATACTAGGCGCTTTCATGTTCGGCGGCGAGGCCTCGGACAAGAAAGTGAAGGTGCTCTCCGGCGGTGAGCGCAGCCGACTGGCGATGATTCGTCTGCTGCTGGAGCCTGTCAACCTGCTGATTCTCGATGAGCCTACCAACCACCTCGACATGCGGTCGAAGGATGTGCTGAAGGATGCCATCCGCGACTTCGACGGAACCGTCATCGTGGTGAGCCACGACCGTGAGTTCCTCGATGGCCTCGTGACCAAGGTTTACGAGTTCGGCGGCGGCCGGGTGAAGGAACATCTAGGCGGCATCTACGACTTCCTGCAAAAGAAGAAGATAGAGAGTCTGAACGAACTACAGCCCACCTTGTCGCGCCAGGAGGCTGGTGCCCAAAAGGGTGAACCCGCTGCAGCCGCGTCGGACACGAAGCTCGACTATGAGGCCCAGAAGGAGCTGACCAAGAAGATTCGAAAGGCCGAGAAGCACGTGGCCGACTGTGAGAGCCGCATCGAGAAGCTGGAGGCGGACATCCGTGCCCTGGAGGATCAGATGGCCACCCCCGAGGGAGCGTCGGACATGTCGCTCTACGAGAAGCACACCGCCAAGAAGAAAGAACTGGACGAGGTGGTGGAGGAGTGGGAGCAAGCTTCCACTGAGCTGGAGACACTGAATTCATAAACCATACATATATTAATTATGAAAAAAAGTCACTATTTACCATTGGCTACCGTAGCATTGCTCACCTTGGCATCCTGCGGAGCGAAAAAAGGAGAAACTATGACTGTAGGCATCAAGTACGAGAACATGGACACGACGGCACTGCCGGGCACCGATTTCTATCAGTATGCCTGCGGCGGATGGATCAAGAACCATCCGTTGACGGCTGAGTATGCACGCTTCGGTAGCTTCGACGAGCTGGCGGAGAACAACCGCAAGCAGATGCGCGACCTCATCACCGGCTTGGCTGCCGAGAAGCATGAGCAGGGAACCATCGAGCAGAAGATTGGCGACCTCTACAACATCGTGATGGACAGCGTGAAGCTGAACGCCGACGGAATGGCTCCTATCAAAGAGGAACTGGCTGCCATCGACGCAGTGAAGGACCGCAGCGAGATATTCCCGCTGATGACCAAGCTGGGCATGAACGGCGTGTCGGGCTACTTCGGTGAGTACATCGACGCCGACATGAAAGAGAGCAGCAAGAACATCTTCCAACTGTCGCAAGGCGGACTCAGCCTCGGACAGAAGGACTACTACACCGAGGACGACGAGGCTACCAAGCAGATTCGTACCAAATACATGGAGCACATCGTCAAGATGTTCCAGCTGGCTGGCTCCGACGAGGCTATGGCACAGAAGAAGATGAACGCCGTGCTCGCTATCGAGACCCGCATCGCCAAGTCTTCGCTGGGCAAGATCGAACTGCGTGTGCCCGAGAACAGCTACCACAAGATGACCGTTGCCGACTTCAAGAAAGAGTATGCGGGCATCGACTGGGACGCATACTTCACAACCCTCGGCATTGCCGGTGTGCAGGAGATTAACGTGGGTCAACCCACTCAGTTGAAAGAGGTTATCGCCATTCTAAACGAGGTTCCCGTGGACGACCAGAAGGCCTACATGGAGTGGAAACTGATTGACGCCGCCGCTGGTTGCCTGAGCGACGACTTCGTGGCACAGAACTTCGACTTCTACGGACGCACCCTCTCTGGCCGTCAGGAGCAGAGCCCCCGCTGGAAACGTGCCGTCAGCACCCTGAACAGCTTGCTGGGCGAGGCTGTGGGACAGATGTACGTACAGAAGTACTTCCCCGCCGCTGCCAAGGAGCGCATGGAGGCTCTCGTGAAGAACCTGCAGATTGCCCTGAAGGAACGCATCCTGGCACAGGAGTGGATGAGCGACACCACCAAGGCCAAGGCCGTGGAGAAACTCGACGCCTTCTACGTGAAGGTGGGCTATCCTAACAAGTGGCGCGACTACTCAAGCCTGGAAATCACCAACGACTCCTACTGGGCCAACGTAAAGCGTGCCAGCCTCTTCACTTGGAACAAGATGGTGGAGGAGAAGTTCAACAAGCCCGTGGACAAGGACGAGTGGTACATGACTCCGCAGACCGTGAACGCTTACTATAATCCGACGACCAACGAGATTTGCTTCCCCGCTGGCATTCTGCAGTATCCTTTCTTCGACATGAATGCCGACGATGCCTTCAACTACGGAGCCATCGGTGTGGTGATTGGCCACGAGATGACTCACGGATTCGACGACCAAGGCCGTCAGTTCGACCTCAACGGCAACTTGGCCGACTGGTGGACCGCTACGGACGCCGAGAACTTCAAGGCTCGCACACAGGTGATGGTGGACTTCTTCAACAACATCAGCGTACTGCCCGACCTGAAGGCAAACGGTGAGCTCACCTTGGGTGAGAACATCGCCGACCACGGTGGCTTGAACGTAGCCTTCCAAGCATTCAAGAACGCTACCAAGGACGCTCCTCTGGGCAACGACAACGGCTTCACCCCCGAGCAACGCTTCTTCCTCTCGTACGCCCTGCTGTGGGCCGGCAACATCCGCGACGAGGAGATTCGCAACCTCACCCGCATGGACCCCCACTCACTGGGCCGCTGGCGTGTGAACGGCGCTCTGCCGCACATCGACGCTTGGTACGAGGCCTTCGGAATCACCGAGAACGACCCGATGTTCGTTCCGAAAGAGAACCGCGTAACTATCTGGTAACACACTGCTGAGCAGTACTCCCATATTGTGCGGGCTAGAAGTGGTCGCTATGGACCATTCCTAGCCCGCACTGCTTTTCCCGCTCTCCCTCAAACCCCATATTTTCTCCCTAACTAGGAAAAATTATTTCCCTAACTAGGAAAATATATTTCTCTGACTAGGAAAATAAAACCGCACGCTTTGGGCGCATCAGCCAGATGCCTTCTCCCGTAAATAAGAAGGCATCTCGTGGAAATAGCTCGGCATCTGGCGAGGCTTATCTCGGCATGCGGCGGAAGCCAAGTTCGGAGTTATTTCGGCCTCATTTCTTGTGTGGAACAAAAGAACTTCCTAACTTTGCGGCCGTACTGAGTGAACCTATGACCTTATGAGAAAGGAACAAGGAATAGCCTACATGTTGCTTGGCGTCTGCTTCGTTATGCTCGTCGCCACGGCTTTCCCGCATCATCATCATGCGGGCGGCATCTGTATGCTCAATGATGTTCCGGCCTTTTGCTCGGCTTGCAACGGCCATAGCCACGGCTGCAACGGAACCTGTGCCGAGGAGAGATGCTCTCATCAGTCTTGCGGTTTTCATCACACGGGCGACGTTACGCACCACCACGCTTGCGACGGCGGTTGTCCGGCGGACGGATGTCTGCACCACGGCTGTGCCTGCGGTTGTCACCACTCCCAACCATTGGGTTGCGACGACGACTGTGTGACCAAGTTCATCAGCTCCACGCCTGCGCCTACGCACCACGTGTTGCCCGACTTCGCATTCATTACCCTCATCTATTTCGCTGCCGACCTGCCGGCGCAGGAATCGCTCGGCGAATCCTCAGAATCCTACGCCCCCTATGTGGAGTCGCTCCATAGCGTCGCCTTGGTGACGAGCGGAGGACTGCGTGCACCACCGTGTGCCTGACTCTCCCGGTCTGCCGGGCGGAAGAACGCCCCTAGCGGACCAACATCGAATCAACTTTATTCAATTTTCGCAAGACCAAATACGATAGGTTTTGTGGGCATTGGCTCACCGATTAACGAGCATATAGCTCGATGGCAGTTGAGCATATAGCTCGTTGGAACATAGACTCCATACTGTGTTTTAGCTGTTGACCATCTGCCTTGCGAACCTTGAATAGACTTTAGTAATGAACCCAAACGAATAAATTTTAATCGACAATATGAAGAGAATCTATTTATTGGCGGCCCTTGCTGGCGGATTGCTCATCTCAGTATCCTGCAGCGGCAACCACTCGCATGAGGATCATGCGCACGAAGAACAGGAAGAACCTGAACACGAACACAGTGAGGACGAGCACGACCACGACGAGCACGAGGACCACGACCATGAAGGTCATTCCCACGAGCACGGCGAGCACGCCCATTCCGATGAGATTATTCTGAAGCCCGAGAAGGCTCAGACGCTTGGCGTGAAGGTGGAGGCCATACAGCCCAAACCGTTTCGTCAGGTGATTGTCGCCTCCGGACAGGTGCAGGCGGCGCAAGGCGACGAGGCCACCGTGGTGGCGAACGTCGATGGTATGGTGTCCTTCGGCCGTTCCGTGACGGAGGGTATGAGCGTGGCCCGTGGCGCTTCGCTGATAACCATCGTCACCGGAAAGACCGTGGACGGCGACCCTGCCGAGCGGGCAAGGGTGGCTTACGAGACGGCCAAGGAGGAGTACGAGCGTGCCTCCAAGCTGGTGGAGAGCCAGATTGTCTCCACCAAGGAGTTCGCCACCATTAAGCAAAACTATACCAATGCGAAACTGAGCTACGAGGCCCTCTCCGCTGGAGCGAAGGGCAACGGTCGCCAGAGCATCGTGGCCCCCATAGGCGGTTACGTGAAGAGTTGCCTGGTGAAGGAGGGCGACTATGTGACCGTGGGACAGCCGCTGATGAGCATCACCCAGAATCATCGGCTCTTCCTACGTGCCGAGGTGTCCGAGAAATACTACAAATACCTCAGCCGCATCCAGAGCGCCAACTTCAAGACTCCCTACGACGACACCGTCTACCAGCTGGACCAACTCCATGGTAAGGTGCTCTCCTACGGCAAGACCACGGACCAGTCCTCCTTCTTCGTGCCCATCACCTTCGAGTTCGACAATAGGGGAGAAGTGGTGCCCGGCTCCTACGTAGAGGTCTACCTCCTCTCCTCCGAGATGCCCGACGTGCTGGCCCTTCCCAAGTCAGCCATCACCGAGGAGCAAGGTCTCTACTTCGTCTACCTGCAACTGGATGAGGAGGGCTATAAGAAACAAGAGGTCACACTGGGTGCCGACAACGGACAGGAGACGGAGATACGCTCCGGCCTTAAGGCTGGCGACAGGGTAGTGGTCAGTGGAGCCATCCACGTGAAGTTGGCCTCGGCCTCCAACGCCATCCCGGCCCATACCCACAACCATTAACCAAAGGAGAGTGAGCTATGCTGAACAAGATTATACATTTCTCGTTGCACAACCGGATACTCATTCTGGCTGCGGCAATGCTGCTCTTTGTGGCGGGCATCTACACAGCGTTT
>CAYZVH010000147.1:0-7493 GCA_964481755.1 uncultured Bacteroides sp.
ACTCGCCGTCTCTCCTCCGCTGGCTCACGCGCGATCCGATAGAAGAGCAAGGTGGAATGAACCTCTATGCTTTCTGCGGGAACAACCCGATTTCCAACACCGATCCTGATGGATGTGCTTATTTTGCCGTAAGACGTCTGTCGGCCATGCCAGCCATTCTGAAATGGTCTAGCATCGTTTGCCCATTTGACTCCTTGATGGGTGGATTGAAGTCTAAACTTGTTGACTCTTTGGCTGATTGGCTGAATGCTGAGATCTTGCATGAGCAACTATTCTTTGAGGATGGCTCGAATATTGGGTGGGGAAATGATAAAGACGGCTTGGGAGTAGGAGCGAAGATAGTTGAAAAGGGGGACAATGGGTACATCAAGCGCGATGGCGGTTATGATGATTGCGTGATGCGCAAAGCTATGATGCAAGTGTCCCCGACTCATTATCAATTGCTTTGGTTTGGAAGACGAATGAAATGCAACTGTCAGGATTATGCAGATATGTTGCGCCAGAAGTATGGCGAACTAATCAAAGACAAGAAGGTTAGATGTGAATGTGGAATAAAATGACAAAAAAGTTCATTGTCGCAATGGCTTTCGCTGTCGTTGCTGCTTCTGTGATCCTTGTTTCGCAGGATTTCGAGACATTTAACGACGGTGGAAGACCTAGATCACCTTTCCTCGAGAACGTCTTTTCACTGTTCTTTCATCAACGTCGTGATTATACCATAGTGCGAATCCCTTTGACATCTAAGTCTGTTGAAGTCTATGTCTCCCATCGCTGGCGAGGGAAGTATCAGTTCTACTTGTGGGTCCCTGATGAAATAGCAGACTGTTCTCCTGTCTCAGAGATTATGGGCGTTAAATTTGAAATTGAAGACGACAGGGGGATGACGGTCTATTCATATGAGGAGGATCCGAAAAGATATGCTTTTTGGTTCAAGGATTCTGTCGCGATGGGAGACGGAAGTGTTCGAAGTGTGTGCATATATTATACGCCCAATGATGCGCCATTAGATGAGTTGTGCCGTATGAAGATAACGTTAACAGGAGAGGTTGACAAATTTCTAGAGAATCATCATGTCGTACATCTTATCTTGCAAAAGGAGAGAGATAAATGAGAATCGGAATTGGATTCCGAACGAAGAATCATGGAGTTGGGCTAGCGAAGGCTATGCTTTTGACGACTGTTTATTCTTCCACGCCTCTGTTCGCCAAGACGCTCCCGCCTTTGCCTGAACCAGTGTTCATTGATGGCGAGGTGTCACGGTGCTATCCGGTTGACCAGTCGGGGCTTGGCAGTATCTGGATTGATCTCTCGGCGTCATTCACCGGCACGGCATCGAACAATCTCGAGATTGCATTCGGACAAGACGTGAATCAAGATGGCGATTTGTCGCTTCGCGAGACGGATTTGATTCTTGGCTGGAGTTGCGGACATTACTTCCTCGAACAGTTCAAGGCGTCTGAGGTCTATAACGAAACAAACATTGGCACGAACAACACTGCACGCTCGCTTGGCTGGAACTCACGCATTCGCCGCAACGGGCGGATCGTGTCGTTTGCTTTGACGAACGAATGCGGCGCGGCGTTTGCCGATGTTCTTTCGTCGCCGCCGCCATGGGTCTACGACACGCGATGGGATCGCATTCGTATCACGGCACGTGGCAAAGCCGCTTGCGATGCGCTATTCAGCTTTACCATCCTCTCCCGTGGCAATGCCATTATCATTCGCTAATACGGTACGTCATGTCAAAGCCCGCCGATTCGGTCAACCACGGCTTCGGAGGGATCTGCCTACGCCGCGTTTAGCCGCAATGCGCGTCTATCAACTTCTGAAGTTCCGAGAAATCATTATCGGGGACATCGCTGAACTCCGGAGCGGAAAGCCCCTCGTTCAAGACATAGGCGAACTTGTTGAAGTCGTAGAATCCGACTTGTCCGCACTTGCCAGAGACATTCATCTCTATCGTATGCGCTTTCGACAAGAGACACGTGTATTGATAGTCGGCATCAATCACGGACGCATTCCCATCCGGGTGCGCAAGTCCGAGATGCTGTCCGGGCGTGAGCGCGATGATGTTTTCTGGGAAGTCCGCGAGCATCGGGAACTGGGATGCCATGAACATATGGTGCATATGCGTCGCCTTGCCCGCGTGATGCATTCCGACGACCTCCGACTCGCCGTTCCGATAGGTGTCGTTGTAAACGCGCACCTCCTGCTTCGCCTTTTGCACCTGATATGGTTCAGAAGCAACGATTTTCCCCTTGCCTCCCGCATATTCCTGCCGCGTCACGTCCTTTGGCTTGCCGACGTCGCGCCAATTCTCCTGGTTATATCGGAGAACGGAATAGGTTATCTTGAACTTTGAGAGTTGCCCGCGCATAATGCCTTTCGACCTGTAGCGGCAGGCAAGTGCGTTCAAGACCTTGGGAAGGATTCTCATCGCCTCTCGCGGCGTGTTCTTCGGCGTATTGTCGATGAGGAATTTCGCGAATGCGTCACGAAGATTGTTGATGCTGTCCGCCGTCTGCAATTCAAGGAACGTTGCGAACGGATCCCACGCCCCGCTGTCCTTCAGCACCTTCTCGACGTAGTGCGTGAGGAAGAGATAGGCATTCCAGTCATTGCGTGCGACAAACGAGAGAACGTCGCGATTCGCGACGGAGAACTGAATCGCGCCGCTTCCGCTCCGCCCTTCGTTCTTCAGAACTCCCGCGACGGCGAACATCTTCATCGGCTGTCTGAAGAACTTGTTGTATTCATCCGTCGCTTCTTTCGAGAATGGATCGGGCTTGCCGAAGTAGGCCTGCACCGCGTTTGCGGCGAACTCGCTGTGCCAGATGTCGGGCGAGCAGAATGTCGTCGCTTTCGTCTCGTCGAGATAGGCGAGGATGCACTCCGCGACAAAGCGAACTTCGTCGGGGGCGCACTTCTGGTCAATCCACGTTCCATCGCGAATCACGCGGATGTCGTAGACATGTTCATTCAGAAACTCTTTCAGCAGATGTTCTGTCATCTTTCAACGCTCCAAAGAAGAACACGCTCGTCTTGTCGATGTTGATGGACTGCGTGGAGAAGTTGCGGGCAACCGCGTAGAAGCGGCGGAACTCCGGCGTCGAGTAGTATTCCATCTGACGATTCGTCAGCCGTTCTCCGTTACGCGGGATGAGAACCGCCACGGAACCGTCGGGGATCCACCGTCCGTCGTTTCGTATCACACGCGGGTTGTAAGTCATGTTCGGAGAGAGATAGACGGACTCGTCGCCGACGTATCGATAGATGGCGCACTTCTGCGCCGCCTCGACGCTCATGAACGCATCGTAGCCGTCGATGTTCTCAATGTGTCCGTCGTCCGTGATGTTCCGCGCCTTGAGGACGCGAATCCGGTCAGGAGCGGTCTTCTCTTCAAGCAGTCGCTTCGTGATTTGCCTGTCGCGAGCGACGTTGAAAATGCCAAACTGCATCTTGTCCGCCACTTTGTCAAAGTCAGCGTCACGGTAAATGATGAAGTAGGGAAATTTCCTGTCCGTGATGCGATGCTGGTCCACGACCGCAAGACGGTTGAACTTCATGTTATAGACAAGCGTTTCCTTCGGCGTCCGCTTCGGCTCGACCATGAGGCACATCGTCTCGATGGAGACGCCCGTAAATCCGTAGCGTCCGAAGTCGAGAATGGCGGCGATTCGGTTGCGGCGCAGAAGTTCGCGCGTCGCCGCGTATTCGTCCGTCGCGAGAAGCGTCTTGTTCAGGACGAGCGCGACGAAAGAACCGAGAGCCATGGACTTCTCAAGGAAGAGTTCCGCCAAGTCCTTCGTATCGCGGTTCACGTTCCGCGCAAGCACGGTCTCGTATCGTCCCGCGTCGCCTCGGATCTTTGAGAACGGAGGATTGCCGACGACAAGATCATACTTCGTTTCGAAGTTGCGCGTGAGGAAGTCGTCGCAGATGACGTTGACGGTGAAGTTCGGAGGAACGCCAATCTTCACGAGCAGTCGCCTGAGGATCGAGACGCTCGTCTCGTCTATGTCGATGACATCAAGATCGACGTGCGGAACGGACGAATACCGCTTGAAGAGGAACGGGAGGAAGTTCCCAACGCCAACCGAAGGCTCAAGAATCCGAATGCGCGGCTTCCCGAAGTCGGGAAGATGATTCATGACATCGTTGACGATGAACTTGTTTGTGTAGAACGCCTCGTTCTCCTCGCGCCGTGCGTTGCAAAGTTCTGCAATGCGCATGAGGGATGGAACGGAAAGCCCCTTCTCGTTCTTCTCAATGAAAGATTCAAGCCTCGTCGCGTCAGTCAGTCCGTTCGCCGCGATGATCTTGTTCAACGCCGCCGGGGTCTGGCTTGTGGAACGCAGAGACTTCTTGATGCCCTCCGCTATCTGCCGAATGATTTCCGTCGGCACGGCCTCGCCAAGGCACTGGCGTATGTTCGTCTCGTTGGCACGGTAGACGCGACGCTTCTCTTCGTCGGGAAGCGCGTTCAACTCGTCAAGCGTCTGCGGCACCCACTTGAACGCACGCGGAATAGTCATCATCTCCATCAGTTCGCGGATGCTGAACACGCGGTCTTCAACGGGATGAACGGTGTTTTGCGCGGCGAGCTGGTCGTTGCGCGTGTGGACGCACTGCACAAACCTGTCCCACTTCTGCCGCGTATACTTGTCGCGGCTCTTCTTCGCGTTCTCGACGCGCTTGCCGCCAACGAACTTGTGGGGACGACGTTCAGGGTCGGCATTGTCAAACGCACACTCCCCCTCGCGAAGATCGTGAATCCACGGACGCATCCTCTCGTCGTAGGTGCGGAACGCATGATAGAAATCGGCATTGGAAATCTGCCCCCATTGAAGCGGCTCAAAGTTGCCGATGACATCGCGGAGCGTCGGCTCGCGGCGATAGACGGGGAAGAGATCGTAGGGAACGAACTGATTGCGAAGATCTCGATCTACGCCGATGACAAGCGTCCGCGTCCGTGACGACTTTGACCCGTAGTTCATGAAGTTCAAGATGCGAGCGGAGACGACGTAATCGCCGCCGAGCGATTCCTGAATGAACTGGCCGATTGGGATGACGCGCTCGTCCCGCGTTTTGCAGAGCGTCTTCTGAAAAGCCATCACGTTCTCGAAGACGAAGACACGAGGATGGATACGCTGAATGATCTCGACCGACTCAACGACGAGGCTGTTGCGCTTGATCTCGCCGTCGTTCTTCTTGTGGTTGATGACGCTGATCCCCTGACACGGCGGGGTCGCCATCACGACGTCCACGCGGTCGTTCCCAAGTTTCTTCCACCGCTCAACCTCGGCGTATATCTGGCCTTTCACCGCATCAGTCGAAACGTCGCCCGCGACATAGCCTGACGAGAATCGACACTTGCAGTTCGCTTTCTGGACTTCAAGACGCCGTGCAAGCATCTCGTTCGTCGCCACGCACTCAAAGCCCTCCATCTTGAATCCATAGCATCCAACGCCCGCCGAACTGAACAGCGAGACATAGGTGAGGGTATGGCGGTCTTTCAACATTTGAGGGGGATTTTACCATTTCCCCACGGTGAAATCAAGGGGGCGAAAGATAATTTTCAGAAAAGGCTTGCAAGACAAACTTTCAGCCATTCTACTCACTCAACAAACCATTCTCCTGAAGCGAGGCCATGAAAGCGTCCAAGATGAGTTTCTTGCGTTCCTCGATGTCTTTCTCCGTGAAATCAGACTTCTCGCTCGCCAAGTCACGCAGTTCTCGGTTTATCGTCCCCTCCTGATTCTTGTTTTGCCAACCTTCATAATATCCCTTCTTGTCTTCAAACCGACAATCTGAAGCGGAGATATTAATCCAACTTTCAAGCAACGCCTTGTTTCCAAGCGATTCTATCTGGCTCTCATCAATGGACGTCCCAGCCTTTCCATTACGCCGCCGTGCATAGATATGCTCGATGTCGAAACGAGTGCCAAGCGACGGAAGTTCCTGCCCCTTGCCTTGCATCATCCACCACGCCAACATGGACTTCGTAATCGGGCGCATGTTCTTAAACTCAAAGAGCTCGATCTTCTTTCTGAGTTCATCTGCGCGGAACGCCGCGAATGCAACAGGCGCGTCATTGACGATATTGATCATCGCGGGAAAAATCGGCGTGCGAAGCGCATTGACGCCCGGTCGTTCAAAGGAATACGCCCAGATGAAGACCGTAATCAAGTCGAGGAACTTGCAGAACTCCGCATCATTCTGCTTTCCATCTTCAACTTTGCTCTTGCCTTGAAAGAAATCACCATCCTTGTGCTGAAGGAAATAGACCGAGACAAGATACGCCCACATGCCATTGGGCGCATAAGACAGGACGAACAACCGACGAAGGGCGTCGTCCGAAAAACGGTTGCTGTCCAACGAATATACCGACTTCCAAAACTCAGCCAGTCTCTCGAGGTTGTCAAATGTCTCGTCTTTCTTTAGCAGGCCATACCCATCTCGTTCGTAGAATGTCCTCAACGCCTCGACAGTCGTGGACTTAACTCCTACCTTGGCACGGATGTAATACATGTAGTGGGTAAACAGTTCATCCATCGGAGAACCCTTCTGCGGATGGAAGATGTCACCAACACGTTCTTCAAGAGTCTTCCACCGTTTGATGAAATCGTCCTTGAGTTGCTTCTCTCCGTAATACTTGTAGAGCTGCGCTTTGAAGATGTCGGAATCTGAAAGCGGCATACCACGGTCATTGAGAGAAGAGAAAATCCGCAATGCCATGTCTTGCGATTCCGCCTCGATCGGAAGTAGAGTGCAGTTATTCATGATCCGTATGGGCAAACTCATAAAGAAATCCCCATAGTCGATTCTAAACTGCTTAACACGCTGAAGGAAGAACCGATAATTCACAGCATACTTGCTCTTCGCCTCATCGGATACGGCTCCAGACATTAGAATCTCGCGCAACTCATTCCTGCGGTTGTCTGTCGCAACTTCAGATTCAATCTTGAGATGCTCAAAGTTTGGCTCAAAATCTTCGTTTACCTCGCAAATGCAACTTGCAATATCCCCCTTTGTGCGGCTGCTTTTTGCATCGTTCTGTTTCCCAAAATTCTCATAGAATGCACGAAGGAGAAGCACGATTGTCGTCAATCTTTGCTGCCCATCAATCACCTCTTTCTTGCCCTGTGCATTCTTGAAGGTTACGATGGAGCCAAGAAAATATTTGTTCTTCGCATCAAACGGGTTCGCCTCTCCATTTGGGAAGGCAAAGGAGAACACATCATCCCAAAGCGTCTGACATTCAGATTCTTTCCAGGCATATGGACGTTGATAGTCAGGTATTAGGAAATAGGTGTCACTGTCACTCAACAACTTCAAGATAGACAACTGATCAAGACTCAAACTTGCCATGTCAAACTCCTTTTACACACGCCTTAAACCGATGCCGCAGGAAAACTGTTCTTCCAAGGGAACTTCTACTTCAGTATTCCTTTCGCTTTCGCGTTGTTGATGAGAAGGGTGCGGATTACGTC
>CAYZVH010000148.1:0-4039 GCA_964481755.1 uncultured Bacteroides sp.
CGCGACCCCAACCTTGGCAAGGTTGTGCTCTACCAACTGAGCTATTTCCGCAACTTAGATGCGTGCGCAAAGATAGAGCAATTAGCGATACGTTCCAAACGTTTCGCTCCACTTTTGGACGAAAAAGTTCATTTCTCTCCCCTGCGGGTACGTATGAGGATGACTCCGTTGGCACCGCGGGCACCGTAGATGCTGCCGTTCTTCAGCACCTCCACGTGGTCCACCTCGGCAAGACTGATGGAGGAGATGTTGTCCACCTCCATGCCGTCGACGATGAAGAGGGGTGTGGAGCTGGCCAGGATGCTGTTGCGGCCCTGTATCATCACGTCACCCTCGTCGCCGGGACGGTTGGGCGTGGAGACGCGGAGTCCGGCAATGCGTCCCTGCAGGGCTTCGAGCAAGGTGGTGGCTCCGCTCTTGCGCAACTCGTCGCCAGAGATGCCGTTGCTGTAGCCGGCGAAGTTCTTACGCCGTTGGAACCCATAGCCGGTGTCCACCAGCGTGGTGTCTTCGCGTGCGTCGACGGTGTGCTCCTCCAGGTACCACACGATGCGCAGTTGCTTGCGGCCGTCGAGAGGTACTGCGTAGGTCTCGTCTTTATAGCGAAGCCTCAGCGTGTCTGTAGGCTTCACGTCCGCCAGTCCGAAGCGTCCCTTGCGGTCGGTGCGGGTCTTGCGGTCCGCGTCGCGGGTCAGTGCAATCTTCACCTTGGACAGTCCCTTGCCGGAGCCGTCCGTCACCAGTCCGCTCAGCGGAGTGGTCTGTTGCGCGTGCAGTGCGGCGCAACCAGCGAAAGCCATCCACAATAGTAGTAAGTTTTTCATATGCTGCATTCTATTAAAGGTTCATCATTTTCTAACAAAACCCGAGTCCACCTATCACCGGCAAGCCATCAGTAGCGGAAGGCGACCGAAGAGGTTTCCTAAATCCTACCGATAGAGTCCGTCCATCACTGACAAGCCATCGACAGCGGAAGGCAACCGAAGAGGTTTCCTAAATTTCCCCGACAGAGTCCGTCCATCACCGGCAAGCCATCAGTAGCAGAAGGTGACCGAAGAGGCTTTCCACATTCCCCCAACAGAGTCCGTCCATCACCGGCAAGCCATCGACAAGGGAAGGCGAGCCGAAGAGGTCCCCTAAATTCATCCCTTCCGACAGAGTCAGCCCGACCGTAGTAGCGGCGAACCCGGACATTCCCGACAGGACTCGCCTAAAGACCGAACGAGAAGGGTTCCCGTTCATCGAAGGAGAGCCGCTGCAAGGGAACGCTTATCGTCCCAACAGTTTCTTCTCGGCCTCCTCCATGGTGGTGAAGTCGAATCCGGCGACCACCTGGTCCATCAGCGCCTCTATCCGGTCGTTGCAGAGGTTACCGATGCTGCCCTCGTGGGTGTGGTGCACACTCTTCACGGGCTGGAAGCGACCTGCCTCGATGTCGAGGCCCACCTTCTTGTAGGCGTCGCGGAAAGGCATTCCGGCAGCGGCGAGGCGGTTCACCTCCTCCACACTGAAGATGGGGGCGTACTTGTCGTCGTCCATGATGTGCTCGTTCACCTTCATCTCGTGGATGATGTGGGTGGTCATGCGCAGACAGTCCTCCAACTCGTCGAAGGCGGGGAGGAAGATTTCCTTTATCATCTGCAGGTCGCGGAAGTAGCCCGACGGCAGGTTGTTGGCAATCATTATGATCTGCTGCGGCAGGGACTGTATCTTGTTGCATTTGGCTCGTGTGAGCTCAAACACGTCGGGGTTCTTCTTGTGGGGCATGATGCTGGAGCCGGTGGTGCACTCGTCGGGCAGCTTCACGAAGCCGAAGTTCTGGCTATTGAACAGGCAGGCGTCGAAGGCAAGCTTGGAGACCGTGCCCGCGATGGTGGCCAGGGCGAAGGCGACGTTGCGCTCCATCTTACCACGGCCCATCTGAGCGTAGACCACGTTGTAGTTCATGGTGTCGAAGCCCAGCAACTGGGTGGTGAGGGTGCGGTTCAGCGGGAAGGACGATCCGTAGCCGGCAGCCGAGCCCAGGGGGTTGCGGTTGCACATCTTGTAGGCGGCCTGCAGGAAGAGCATATCGTCCGCCAGGCTCTCTGCGTAGGCGCCGAACCAGAGGCCGAACGACGAGGGCATGGCTATCTGCAGGTGGGTGTAGCCAGGCATCAGCACATCCTTGTAGCGGTTGCTCTGGTCGATAAGCACATGGAAGAGTTGCTCCACGCACTCGGCTATCTCCTTGATGCGGGTGCGGGTGAAGAGTTTCAGGTCCACCAGCACCTGGTCGTTGCGCGAGCGGCCGCTGTGGATCTTCTTACCCACGTCGCCCAGCTTGCGGGTGAGCATCAGCTCCACCTGTGAGTGGACGTCCTCCACTCCTTCCTCTATGACGAACTTGCCGGCCTCGGCAGTCGCGTAGATGGATTTCAGCTCCGCCAGCAGTTGCTGCAGCTCGTCGGCCGTCAGCAGTCCGATGGTCTGGAGCATGGTAATGTGGGCCATGGAGCCCAACACGTCGTATTTGGCCAGGTAGAGGTCCATCTCGCGGTCGCGTCCCACGGTGAAGCGTTCGATGTCCTTGTCCACCTGTACACTCTTTTCCCAAAGTTTCTGTGCCATAGTTTCTATCCTCGTCTCTTTTATGTTGTACACTATATATATTTAATAAGGAATCCGCGCGAACGTGTCGGCCATCTTGTCCACGGCATCGTTCAGGGGTTTGGAGAGCATGGAGGCCATGATGAAGTTGAGCTCCATGTCGATGACGACGGTCATCGTGCAGGCCTCGTCGGACACTTTACCCAGCTGCAGGCGCAGGCTGAAGGGCAGCGGCGACTGCACGGTCTCGAACAGCAGGGTGGAGCAAGGCTCCGCCTTGGTCAGACGCAGCTCGATGTCGCCTGCCTGGGGGATGTTGAACCGGATGGAGTCCTCGGTGATGTCCACCTTGCCTGCCCCGGCGGGGATCTGGTCCTTCATGGCGGCCATGCTCTTCAGGTCGGAGAGGCGGCCGTAGACACGTTCCTGACTATAGGGAATCTGTTTCTCTTGACTTTTGAATTCGCTCATATTCGTTGTATTACGTTGGTGACAAAAAGGACTGTCCGGGCAAGAGGTCAAGTCCGAACGGTCCTTCACAGTAGTTCTTTATGTTCGTTTCACGCCTCGGCACGCACAACGGACATTGTCCACGGCCTGCGTCGGTCGGAGGCTTCGCTCCCGTGTGGGGCGTGAGGCTGGTTACGCGTTCCAGTGTGCGGGGTCTTTGCGCCAGGTCTGCAGCACCTCCACATCGTCTTCGCTGATGTAGTTGGTCTTGAGGGCAGTCTCCAGCACGGCCTCGTAGTTGGTCAGTGTGACGAGCTCCACCTTGGCCTCCTTGAAGGCATTCACGGCGATGTCGAATCCGTAGGTGAACGAAGCCACCATACCGATGACCTCGCAGCCGTCGCGACGGATAGCCTCCACAGCCTTCAGGCTGCTGCCACCGGTCGAAACCAAGTCCTCCACCACAACGACCTTCATGCCCGGGCGAAGCTCACCTTCGATGAGGTTCTCCAGTCCGTGGTCCTTCGGGGTAGAACGTACGTAGACGAACGGCAGATTCAGCTCGTCTGCCACCAATGCGCCTTGGGGAATGGCACCCGTGGCCACTCCGGCTATCGCGTCCACCTCGCCGAAACGCTCGAGGATGATGCGCGAGATCTCAATCTTCACAAAGTTGCGAAGTGCTGGATACGAAAGGGTTTTGCGGTTATCGCAATAGAACGGTGACTTCCATCCGGATGCCCAAGTGAAGGGGTTGGCCGGTTGCAATTTGATAGCTTTAATCTTAAGCAGTTTCTCCGCAAATATCTTCTCCAAAGTTTTCATAATAGATTTTTGTATTAATACCGGGCAAAGGTAGGGAAAGTTTATGGAAAGTCCCCTATTTCGAGGAGGCAAATTTCAGAACTATTTTTAGGCGAGGGACTCGTAGGAGGGAGGGAAGCCTCTAGAAGACGTCGGCGACGGACAACGACCACTTACCGAGCGGACGTTCGGGATG
>CAYZVH010000148.1:4139-7303 GCA_964481755.1 uncultured Bacteroides sp.
CCGAGCGGACGTTCGGGATGATGGAGAAAGAATGGACGAAGCTCGCCTATGTGTTGTCAACGACAGACAACGACCACTTACCGAGCGGACGTTTGGAATGGTGAAGAAAGAAGGGGAGAAGTTCGCCTATGTGTCGTCGGCGACGGAGAGAGTCAGCACGCTAAGGCGGATGCCGGGGATGGCGGAGAGGGTCTGGATGCAGGAGAGGATGGTGGCGCCGGTGGTCACCACGTCGTCGATGAGGAGGACGTGTTTGCCGGCTAGGGCGGCGGTGTCGGTCAGGTCGAAGATGCCCTGCACATTGTCCCAGCGGTCGGCGCGGTGCAGGTGGGTCTGACTGACGTTGGCGATGTGGCGGATGAGGGAGCGGTTGTCGATGGGGAGGGCCGTCACCGCGGCAATGCCTTCGGCCAGCATCAGGCACTGGTTGTAGCCCCGATGGCGCTGGCGCGGTGCGGCAAGAGGCACAGGCACCAACACGTCGACGCCGTCGAAATAAGCGGGGCCAATCTCCTGTGCCATCAGCCGTCCCATGAAGATGCCTATCTGGGGTTGATGGTAATATTTCAAGTGGTAGAGGATGTGACGAACGTGGTTGTCGTTGCGGTAGTAGATGAAACTCGCCGCCCGCTCCAGGGTGGCGAATCCCCACAGGCGGCGTGCCAGCGGGTTGTCGGGCTCGTCGCTGTAATGGGTTCGCGGCAGGTCACGCAGGCAGTGCACGCAGAGGTACCGCTCGCCACCGCCGAGCTTCCGTCCGCAGACCACACAGCTGCGAGGGAACAGCAAGTCGCTGAAATCATGGAGCCAACTCATCTCAGCGTCCTCCTTTTTTCCGTCCAAGTCCTACCCTCCTCCGGTTTCATCATCGGAGAGATCCTTCCGTCTATCCACGACTTGGTCTCCTTCCGGTCCACCATCGCTCCGAGCCCATAGTCTCCCCTACTCCGGTTCTTCATCGGAGCGGCTCCCTCGTACAGCCAAGGGTTGGCTTCAGCGGTGGCGTGGCTTTTAGTCTTCGTCCTCTTCATAATCGTCGACCTTCAACAGACGGCAGATGAGGTTCATCTCGAAGCCTCGGCCTAGGGCGAAGCGGATGAGCTTGCCGTTGCGCTCGTAGTCGGACTGGGCGGTGACGGACTTGCGCTTGGCGCGGAGCAGGCGGTCGAGGATGGAGACGTACTCCTGCTCGTCAATCTCCTGCAGGGCCTCATCGGCCAGAGCCTCGTCGATGCGCTTCTGCCAGAGGGCTTGGCGAATCTTGGTGCGGCCCCACTGGTTGCCACGCAGTTTGTCCGCCACGAAGAAGCGGCAGTAGCGGCGCTCGTCGATGAAGCGTTCGTCGGTCAACCGCTGGAGGATGCGGGCGGTGGCTTCGGGGTCCATGCCCCACTGGGTGAGCTTCGCCTGCACCTCGGACAGGCAGTGTTCAGCGGCCGAGCAGTAGGCGGCGGCTTTGCCCAAGGCTTCGCTCTCGGTAATCTCTTTCATAGGTTATAGTTTGGCGCTCACCATCCGGTCGTTGCCGGAGAGGTCTTTGCGCAGTTCCACATCTTGGTAGTTCATCGCACGCAACATCTCCACGGTCGCCAGTCCGTAGGCGCGGTTGATTTCGAAGAAGAGTCGTCCGCCGGGCTTCAGCAGTCGGTGTGCCAGTCGGGCGATGGCGCGGTAGAACAGCAAGGGGTCGTCGTCGGGGACGAACAGCGCCAGCCCAGGCTCCCAGTCGAGCACGTTCGCCTCCATCTCCCGCCGCTCGGAGCAGGTGACGTAGGGCGGATTGCTCACTATCACATCGTACGTACCGCTCTCGTCGCAATCGTCTCGGTCAACCCTCGGGCACAGGTCCTTCGCTTCGTCACACCGCTCGCCAGAGGTATCCGAGGGGACAAGGGTCTCTTCGGGGACAAACCGCTCGGGAGACTCTTCTTCCGAAAGGTCATCAGTTCTCCCTTTATTCATTCCGTCTTTCCGCGGCGGTTCTCCCCCTTCCGCCAGCGCGTCCCTTCGCAGGAAGGTGACGTTGGTGCCGAGGCGTTCGTTGTTCCATCGGGCTACGGCGAGGGCCTCCTCGGAGATGTCCCAGGCGGTGACGGCGGCCGCGGGATGGCGCTTGGCAAGGGAGATGGCGATGCAGCCGCTGCCGGTGCCCACGTCGAGCACACGACAAGGAGCGGCGGGCAGGGTCTCCCCTATCCACGCCACCAGCTCGGCGGTCTCGGGACGGGGAATCAGCACGGCAGGGGTGACGGCGAACGTCTCGCCGCAGAAGTCGGCCTCGCCGAGGATGTACTGTATGGGCTCGTCGCGGAGCAGGCGCTGAAGAATATCTTCCAAATCCTTGCGCTGCTCGGGCGAGAATTGTTTATCTTTGCCCATATAAATGTCCGTCAGGCTCACGCCGAAGCGTTTCTCCAGTATCAAACGGGCAAGGGCGTTGGCTTCCGAGGCCGGATAGTGGGCGCTGAGCGCCTGACGGACGTAGTGAAGTAGTTGTTGCATCATGGATGCAAATATAGTGAAACGAAACCATACGACGCGATGGGTGAAGACGAAAAAATTATGGGCCATACGATGAATGAGGACGAGAAATACATGCGGCGCTGCATACAGCTGGCGCAGAACGGTGTGAACGGCGCGGCTCCCAACCCGATGGTGGGGGCTGTGGTGGTGCACCAGGGACGAATCATAGGCGAGGGGTACCACATACGCTGCGGGGGACCGCACGCCGAGGTGAACGCCATCCGCTCGGTGAAGGACGAGGCGCTGCTGCCCGAGAGCACCATCTACGTGAGTCTGGAGCCCTGCTCACACTACGGGAAGACACCGCCTTGCGCGGACCTGATCATCTCCAAGCGCATCCCCCGCGTGGTGGTAGGTTGCGTCGACCCCTTCGCCAAAGTGCAGGGCCGCGGCATCCAGAAGTTGCGCGACGCGGGCATCGAGGTGACGGTGGGCGTGCTGGAGCAGGAGTGCCTGCAGCTGAACCGGAAGTTCATGACCTTCAACCGTCTGCGCCGCCCCTACGTCACACTGAAGTGGGCGGAGTCAGCCGACGGATTCATCGACCGCATCCGCACCGAGGCGGACGGTCCCGTGGTCTTCTCCACCCCGCTGACACAGATGATGGTGCACCGGCAGCGGGCGGAGCACAAAGCCATCTT
>CAYZVH010000149.1:0-7254 GCA_964481755.1 uncultured Bacteroides sp.
TTTCGGCTCAAACGTGGAGTCGGCAAGGCATCGACAGAAGCCTCCGCCTCCCGTTTGGGCCGATTCGTTATAGGGTGACGGCGCTGGCGAGACAGTTTTCCACCATCATTTTTGCCATGCATTGTTCGAGGCAACACAACCGGTTGTTCGGAACAATACAATCGGTTGTTCGAGGCAACACAACCGGTTGTCCGAGGCAATACAACCGGTTGTCCTGAATTATACAAGATTGTATGAGCCTACGCGAACAAACGTGTCAAGCAAAATGAAGATATGACACAAGTTGCGGTTTATCTTCCAGCGAACCACGGGGTCGATTCTTCAGACAGGCCTATCGCGGTATTAGGATTCCCTATAAATAAAGACATTCATAAATTTGTGAATACAGAGTAAAGTTCATACATTTGCACTGTTCAATTTAATACGATTATATGGAGATTACCTTCGAGCAAGAATACTTACTGGAGCTATACGGGAAAGGACAATCGACGGACAAAAAGCATCGATTTCAGCCCGAGATAGTCAGGAGGTATGTTCGGGTGATAAACTTGATGAAGTTTGTGGACTCTGTTTTAGACCTAACTCGCTATAATGCGTTGCACTATGAAAAGCTGAAAGGAGACAAACAGGGCCTATCTTCCGTGAGGGTGAATGACCAATATCGAATTGAATTTGAAGAGAAGACTGTGGGAGACCAGACAGTAGCAACAATCTGTAACATCACAGAATTATCCAACCACTATAAATAGAACATCATGAACATGACTAAAGATTCCGCTCCAGTTTATAGTCTGAATAATGTAGAGCCGTTTGAGCCGACGCATCCGGGGGAGATCATCAAGGAAGAGATTGCCTATCGGGGTGTCTCCCAACGGAAACTCGCCGAGGACATGGGAGTTCCCTACACGCAACTGAACGAGGTGCTGAACGGCAAACGGCAGCTGACGGCTGAATATGCACTGCTACTGGAGGCAGCACTCGACATCCCCACGGCACCATTGCTGCGCATGCAGGCCGAGTATAACCTCATCACGACGAAGCGCACGCCATCCTTCATGGAGAAGCTGAAGAGAGTTCGCAAGGTGGTGGCGGTATTGTGAAACGGCCGAAAAGGTTTCTCATAAACGATCAACGGCTCCGCGGGCGCCCCGATAAGAGGGCAGCTGCGGAGCCGCTGTGGTTTTCATTCGCTCCTGAATAGCGCGCGCAATCGGTTATTCCCCGATGCCGTCGGCCAACACACGGTTGACGATGTTGGCGTCGAAGGTGCCACACTCTATGCGGCCCTGGGGGTTGATGACCAACAGGAAGGGGATGGCGGTGATGCGATACTCGCTGCGGAGAACATCCTTCTGCGCCTTGTCCGCCACGAACTGCGGCCAGGGCATGGCCTCCTCGGCAACGGCCTTGCGCCAGTCGGCGTCGCTGTTGTCCAACGACACGCTGTAGACGGTCAGCCGGTCCTTGTAATAGTCCTTCAGCGTCTTCACGTGGGGGATGGCCATGCGGCACGGTCCGCACCACGATGCCCAGAAGTCGATGAGCGTGTAGACGCCGGGCTTCACCATCGTCTGGTCGAACCGCACGGTGTCGCCCTGCTCGGTGGTGGCACTGAAGGGTTTGAAGGAGACGCCTTTGGCGAACGCCTTATTGTCGGCAACGGTGCGCTGCAGCTTGGCGTAGCGGCAAGTGTCCGGTGTGGCGGCAGCCTTGGCGGCAAAGGCGTCGAGCTCGTCGGCGGTGTAGGCGAAGAGGTTCTCGGCCTTCTTCTGCAACAGGTAGACGGAGATGGAGTATGTGGGGTGTGCCTCCACGAAGGCGTCGGCTTTCTGGTTCTGAAGGGCCTCGGCGGCTACGTAGAGGGAGTCGAAGTAGGCGATGCTGTCGGCGGGAGCGTCCTTGGTGAAGTAGCGCAGGCGACGCCACTCGTTCTCGGCGTTCCAGGTGGCGATCTCGGCATCCATCATCGCCTGGCGGTATTCGTTGAACTCCTGCTGGGCCTTGCCGCCGGTGACGGTCACGTTGTGCTCCTTCTCCACGGGAGAGTGATGCATGTCCCACGAGAGGGGCACGCTGTCGACATCGGCGCACTCGATGAGGAACTTGGCATTCTCCAGCATCAGGTCCGTGCGGGTGATGGCGGAGTACTTCTGTCCGTCCTCGTCCTGCTTCTCGCCATAGATGGAGACTTGGCAATAGGTGACGGTGTCGCACACGCCCTCGAAGTGGAACGCGCCGTTCACGATGGTGTCTGTGGCAAGTTCATCATGGTCGTCGCCCTCGAGGCTTATCAGTTTCACGATGGTGCCATCCTTCAGTCCGCCAATGCGGCTGTCGATGGTGTAGCTGTCCGCCTTGGGCGAGCAAGCTGTCAGAGCGCCGGCCATCAGGGCGATGCAACCGGCAAAATAAGATCTCTTCATAGATAACTATAGTATTAAATGTGTATCACTGTGCAAAAGTAGTGAAAAGTTTAGAAAGCAGCGAAGCAATGTCGGCAGGTTTATGGGTGACGCAGAGAATCTGGCCCTCGTCGCGCTCGGCGTCGACCAACGACACCTTCACACTGTCGGGCGTGCCTGGCATGCCCGGAATCTCGCCTCTCAACACAAAACCATCTTGCGCCAGCAAGGTGGCGCCGGCACTCCACGCCACACAGCAGCAGAGTGCCAACTTACCAACTAAACAATGTACCATATACTAAATCACTTTGCATCGCGCACCCAACGTACGCTGAAGTATTTGTCGGTCTTCGACACCTCGCGAGCCACGTCGGTGCGGCCATAGACCACCTTGCGGTAGTAGGCGCCCTGGTAGTCGGTGACGGTGGGGTCGATGGTGGAGGTCCAGTAGTAGCCCATCTCCTTCTGATGGAGGAAGGAGAGCCGCATGCCGTAGGTGGACGACCACAGGAGGGCTCCGCCGACCTGGAGGCCCACTTCGGGGGTGCCTTCGCCGGTCTGCATCAAGAGCTCGCCTACCCCACTGCCACGCCAGCCTGTGGCGTGGGCCTCGGAGTCGCTCATGCCAAGGGCCTTCTCCAGCTTCATCCAGTCCTCGTCGGTAGGCAGGCGCCATCCGTCGGGAGCGCTGGCGATGGCGGTCTCATAGGTCATCAGATTGCCCCACTCGGGGATGTATTCACTTTCTATCTCCTTGCGCCAAGAGCGGGAGTCGAACACGTAATCGTCGTAGCCATAGAGGTTGTAGGTGGCGTAAGCCATGGAGGCGCCGTTGCGGGCGTTGGTGGTGGTCCACTGGAGGTCGCCGACGCGCACCCAGGCGTATGGGTTGCCGTCGCTGTCGGTCACGGTGCCACGGTCGGTGGGGGTGAGGGTGACGCTGTCGTCGTCGGTGCAGGCCATGCAGAGCACGGTGGCCAACACGAGTAAGCCTATATATTTCTTCATAATCTGCTAGAATTTGTAACCTAAATCAATAATAAAGTTCTTGAGGATGTTGTACTTCTTCATCACCAGGGGATAGGCGGCATACTTCTGCTCGAACTCCTCCTGGGTCATGCTGAAGAGGGCGCTGTAGTAGGAGTTGAAGTCGTTGCGGGCTGAGGGGAAGTACCAATCGCCGTACCACCAGCTGTAGGAGCAGGTGAGGAACCCGAGCTCGTAGATGTCGGCGATGTTGTCCTCCTTGGTCCACGAGTCGGGGTCGAAGTCGGTGAAATAGTCGGAGAAGTAGTCGCTATAGCAATCGGCACCGTCGTAGACTACGTTGTAGAAGGGGTCCAGCCGCTCGTCGTAGATGTCGAACATGCCGCTGAGCATGTCCTGGAGGAAGCTGTCGGCATAGGCGGCCTTCTCGTCGTCGTCGAGGCCCAAGGCACCGCCCACGCCCAGGGCCATGCACTGCCAGTTGTTGGCCATGGCCACCTCTTCCCAGTCCTCGTAGCCATACTCGTCGTACTCGATGCTGTTGACGAGCAGGAGGGAATAGGGCAACAGGCTGCTGCCGAAGTGAGGCAGGATGTAGCGGCGCACAAAGTCGGTGCACTCCCGCATGTCGGCATAGTTCTGGAGATAATAGAACCTCCACGATGAGGTGCTGACGTTGGTGAGCTCGTAGCGGAAGTCCACGCGCTTCACGTCGAGGATGTCGTCGCCGAAGGCGTCGGTGCCTGTCTTCTCCACGTAGAGGGTGTCGTTGAAGAGCAGGTGCACGCCGGTGTCGGTCTTGAACTGCTTGCGCAGGAGCGACACCTCGTCGGTCTGCGAGTCGAGGATGGTGAAGTAGTCCTCGCGCGTGTTCGAGGGCACAAGCGCGTCTTCGTCGGAGCAGGCCACGGTGCCCACCATGCACAGGGCCATAAGTAGGTATTTATATCGTTTCATAGTTGTTCTGCGTTAAAAGTCATAATCGTAGTCGTAATCGTCGTAGCTCGGCTGCTCCGTCTTGAAGGCGGCGCGTGCGGGGCGGTCGTTGTTGCCCAGGGAGTTTTGGAAGTCGAGCACCTCGCGGGGAATGGGCAGGGTGTAGGCCTTGTCGTACTCCTCGAGGCGGTACCATGCGATGTTGTCGATGGAGTAGTTGTCGATGTAGATGTAGCCGTGCTCGATGGTCTTGCTCCAGGGGTAGGGTTGGCAGACGGTGTAGCGGCGCAGGTCGTACCAGCGGTGTCCCTCGAGGAGGAACTCGCGGGCACGCTCGTCGCGGATGAGGTCTATCAGGGCGTGGCCGCTCTCGGTGACCGCAGAGCCTGTGACGCGGCGTGTGCGGAGGAACTGCTCCAGGGTGGTGCGTGCGGTGGCTTCGTCGCCGGCGTAGGCGGAGGCCTCTGCCAGGGTGAGGTAAGCCTCGGGGGTGCGGAAGAGGAAGCAGTCGGACACCTCCTGGTAGGAGCCCCACGTGCTGCGCTGTCCGCTCACCTTGGTGAAGACGGGCGACACGGCGTACTTCTCGCTCTGGCCCACGTAGAGTTGCGAGCGATAGTCGTCCACGGCGCTATAGAGCTGCATCATGTCGTCGGAGATGAGGAAGTAGGGCTCGATGCGGTATCCCCAATAGCTCTTGTAGTCGGCGAAGATGTTGGAGATGAGATAGCCGCCGGTGCTGAAGATGGTCTCGGGGGAGTCCTTGGAGAGGCTGTTGTCGCCCACGGCCAGGGTGCTGAGGTCGAGCAGGGAGCTCTGACGGTCGAGCACGAGCCGGGCGTACTTCGCGGCGTCGGCCCAATTCTGCATGTAGAGGCAGACGCGGCTATGGAGCAGATAGGCAGCGGTCTGGTTGGCGTGGTAGACTGACTTGCGCTCCTTGCCGTCGAGGCACTTCTCGGCCTCGGTGAGGTCGGCTAGGATTTGCTCATAGACCTCGGCAACGGTGTTGCGCACATACTCCTTGTCCTCCACATACTCTGTGAGCTTCACGGGCACGGCCTGCGCGGTGGCTGCCGTGGAGGGGTCGTAGGGTGCGCCGTAGAGGTTCACCAGAGTGAAGTAGTACATGGCGCGCAGGAAGAGGGCCTCGCCCTTCACCCGCTCGCGACCGGCGAGGTCGTCGGCTGTGGGAGCCGGCTGCTCATCGATGAGTGAGAGCACCATGTTGGCGGTGTTGATGTGCTTGTAGAGGCTGTTCCAGTAAGAGTCGTCGCCGGTGACGTACTCGAAGTCCTCGTCGACGCACATGGTCTGTTGCCAGGTGTAGTAGGGGAACATGGCGGTCTTGTAGGAGAGCAGGTCCTGCGTCTCGTCCACCACGTTTTCGTTCTGCTTCAGCTCGTCGGTCATGAAGTGGAGCATGGGGAACATCGAGTTGATGTCGCCCGAGGAGGTCTGGAACTTGCTGGGGGCCCAATAGCCGTCGCCCAGCAAGAGTTCGTCGAGGTCCTGCCAGGTCTCCACTTGGGCTTGGTCCTGCGAGTATTCCTCGAGGAAGCTGGAGCAGGAGCTGAGCGCCATTGCCAGCGCTATGCCTATGTATAGTTTCGTTGTTTTCATCTGTGTCTGTGTTTCAATTTAGAATGTTACGTTTAAGCCGCATGAGAAGCTGGGGCGGTCGCTGAGCTGGATGTTGGTGAATCCGCCCTGCGTGGGGGTCTGTCCCTTCAGCTTGCTGTCGCATAGGGTGAAGAGGTTGCTGCCGGAGAGGGTCACCTCCAGGCGCTTCAGGCTCAGGCTGCGCAGCCAGTCGGTGGGCACCTCGTAGGTGAGGCTCACGTTGGAGCACTTCAGATAGTTGGCGCTGACCACGCGCAGGTCGCTATAGTCGTACATGTCCCAGTAGGAGGTGGCTATCTGCTGCACACCGTAGTCCTGTGCGGCGTCGGACCAATGGCGCAGGTAGTTGTAGTAGCTGCCGCTGGTGGGCGAGATGATGGCAGGGATGTCGGTGTACCGCTCGTCGCCGGGCTTCTGCCAGCGGTGGAGATAGTCGCGGCTCATGTTGTTCTCGGAGCGGATCTCGGCGGCGTTGGTGACGGTGGAGCCGTTGGTGGTCTCCGTGCCGTACATGCCGAACAGGCGTGTCTTGGCGCCGAGGCTGTAGGCGAAGGAGGCGTTCAGGCGCAGCGACTTGTAGCGCAGCGTGGTGCTGAGTCCGCCCGACATGCTGGGCTCGCGCGAGCCTGTGGCCACCAGCACTCGGGTGTAGGTGTCATATTTGCTCAGTCCCATCAGCTCTTCCCAGTGGTCCTCGTAGTCGTCGAACATGGGGCCGCCGTCCACGGGGCTCAGGCCGAGATACTTATAGGAGTAGAAGGTGCCCACGGACTTGCCCTTCACCACGGCGTTGCCGTTGAGGAAGTCGGTCAGCTCGTAGGACTCACCCGCGGGGCTTGTCTCCACCTCGTTGATGACGCGCGAGAAGGAGGTGGAGAGGGTCCATCGCCAATCCTTGGTCTTTATGGGGTGCACGGTGAGCGACACGCTGTAGCCGTCGTTGCTGATGTTGCCGCCGTTGACGGTGTAGGTCTGATAGCCGTTGACGGTGGAGATGGTCTTCGTCATGAAGGCGTCCTTGGTGCGCTTGAAGTAGAGCGAGGCCTCCAGCTGCAGTCGGCGGTCGAAGAACGATGCCTCCAGTCCGAGGTTGTAGGAGTTGGTGCGCTCCCACTTCAGATTGGGGTTGGGGTTCTTGGTGGCTGTGGCGGTGAACTCGTTGTAGTAGGAGCTGAGTGGGTTCTTCTGGATAATCATCACCGGCGATTCGCTGGAGAGCATGTTGCCCTGATAACCATAAGAGGCTTTCATTGTCAGGTAGTCTATCCACTCAATCTTCTTCATGAAGTCGAGCTCGGAGAAGTTG
>CAYZVH010000150.1:0-7253 GCA_964481755.1 uncultured Bacteroides sp.
TACTCAACACATCAGCAGGATAAGCATTCTTTGACCATATGTCTATGGCTTGCCTCTCCATATCTGCCACCTTACTCTTATCTTTCTGAATATTGAAATCATATTCTTCGTTAATTTGTTACAAATAGTAAAACCTCTCGTAGTTGAACTGGGACATTATCTCTCCAAAGCGAACTTCTTGACAACCTTACCTTTCCTGTCAATGGCACCATAAAGATTGATTTCTTCATCATCTGTCATACCGAAACCATCCTCGTCACGATAGTACATACCATCAGGGTTAAGCTGCCATTCCACTTCTGCCACGCCATTCTTATATTGATATACATGACCAGGGAAATGGAACGAATGTGCTTTAGCTCTGTCAAGAGCATCTTGTGGAAGCCCTTTCAGACTTTCCCAGTCAATATCTTCATCTGTCACAATTTGCAGTACCTCATCAATAGACATGAACTCGTATGCACATTTCGCTTCATTATCCATCAAGTAGCGAGGTTTCCAATATTCTCCAATCACTTGATTCACTAAGGTCATTCCCTCTCCTAGGTCACGTTGCTCATATGGACGTTCTTTATATTGAGGAGCAGATAATCTCTTATACAGTTTTTCCTCTTCTGACATATCCGTATCATTAGTGCTTTCAGCTTGATACAGCAAATCCCATGGATTGCCATCGCAGATGATAAGCCCCTCCATTTTGCCTCGTTCAAAATCATCCTCATTTGTATCGTCCTCATTCTTTGCCTTGGCAAGGAAACGGAGCTTTCTCATTAGGTCGCGTTCACCTTCATCCGCAACATCATAAACTACCTGTACGAAACTGTCAAATGAATTTTGTAATGCTTCGGTAGCTCGTTCTGCAACTTCATCATCGTCAGTCTTGTTCTTTATTATATGTATAGCATAGCCCATGAGTCTTCCTCCGTATCTTGAATTGCTAAGGTTTGGTGTTTTGTCCAAAAGCTCATGATAGTCATCTTTCAATTGGATGTGCACACTGTTTCCACCTGTTGATTTGGCTTGCATATTCATTTTAACGTCCTCGTATGACTTATATCCGAATATGGCAGCAGCCAATGACTCAAAGTTCTTGTCATCGAGAATATCTACAGAATGAATCATTATGTTTCGAATTTCATCAGACGTGCTGTCTGACAACTCTTCAAATTCTTTCTCTGTTGCCACAATAATATTATAGCCGTCTTCATTTTCAGACAAATATACTTGTGCCTCAGGCAAAACGCCAACGGCTTCCTTTCCTATTCTTTTGACTTCATAGTTGGCAGCGAATGCTACGTTAGCATCTACAGGTATCGGAAAAGGAACACACACAAGTAGTCTATTTCCGTCCATACAGATCAATCCAACATTGAACACACAATGTTTCCCTTCTACTTCAGTTGAGAATTTATTCCCCTCTCTATTAGGTACAATTCCTGACGAAGCAAACATCTTTACGATACATTCTTCAAGAGTAAGTCCCTTTTGTGTACCATTACCTTTGTTTTTGAAAAAATCGAATAATTCCATAGTACGAACCCTTATACGTGTCGGGCGCAACTTTTATTCTTTGTTATCAATTTTCTCTCACTTTTTCCTTCAAGTACCCTACCGCGAAGTCGAGGGTCTTGATGACGTGAGGCACGATGTCGGCGGCCGATTCCTTTTCCACGATCCGGTGGTCGTAATCAAGAGATATCTTGGCTTCGTCTTTCTCCGAAAGCAGGGCCTTGATATATTTCACATTCCGGTTGGTGGCGTTCGCCGCCACCTTCAGCCCTTCTTTGTCCTGCAAAGGGAGCCCTGCGACATAAGGGATGCAGAAACGCATCATACCGTCGTTCTTGCCAGGCACATAGAAATATACCTGCCCGTTGTACTTGAAGTGCCAGCCTACCGTAGGCAGCGGTATGACCTGACCGCACATTCGGCGTATCTCGGTTACAATCTCTTCCTGTTTCATATTCAGTTTCGTTTTACTGTTTATGACAGAAGAGCGCTGGATGTAACCTATTCCATTCGGATTATTATGTAAAGTCCGTCAGTCCAGCATCACAAAGGCAGCCCAATAGAATGGCTCGGGATGCTTCTTGCGGATAATTTCCTTGGCTTCCTCGAATGCCTTTCGTTTGTTCCAAGCATTATGACTATCGACAAGCCGCTCGTAGAAAGTCGTCATAAACTCCGAGGTCACATTGTCCGACACGCTCCACAGCGACATGACGATGGTGCCGGCGCCTGCCTTTTTGAAAGCTCGCTGCAGCCCGTACACTCCTTCGGGCGTAGCTTTCCCCTGTGCAGTCTTGCATGCCGAGAGTACCACCAAATCGGCTCCTTTCAGATCGAGATTGGCGATGTCTTTTGCTGTCAGCACACCACCCAGCGCACCATCCGCGCTGTTCTTGCCCAACCAGGCGGCATTGCCTCCGGCAAAAATCAGTCCTGACAAAGACATGGCATCACTATAGCCCCTGAGATAATCCTTGTCTTTTGCCTCCTCCGGAGTATAATAGAATCCGTGTGTAGCTATGTGTATGATAGACGGGGCCTTTCCGCTCAGAGCGACGAACGACTCTGCGTTTCCCTTTGACTTCAGGTATGTCCTTACCTCTACCCCATTCCTCCTCAAGGTCTTACCTATTTTCTCGACTTCATCCATTGTCTTCGGCAAGTCCTCAAATCCGGATTGTCCATATTCAGAACGCAACAGCCCGGTTAGGTCTGATTTCTCATACTTCCGGCTTTCCTCCTCCATCTTCTGTAAGGACAAAGTAAATTGCAATCCGCCGTAAAGCGTAGCGGTTTTGTCTATTCGGATTGGATTATGACCTTTCAGCAGTTCCCTGGCTGATGTCAACCTTACGAAATTATAATGCTGACCCAAGGTCGTTCCGTCCGGGAGGGGAAGAGCCCCCAATGCGATGCCGTGTAGAATGCCCGATGGAATGTAATACACGGTGCTTCCCTTAGGAACGTTTGCCTCAAGGGGCTTCCAGATTAGGTTTGTGGCACCATCCTGCAACAGTTCATAACTATAGAGCGAAAAACTCTGCATACCATCCAAAAGGGAATCGATTTGCTTCTGGTCGAAGCACTTTACCAAAAGCGGATAAGGCTTGCTCCTGTCAAATACATATGCGGCATATTGGCGCGTGGTGTCTTCCGGTTGATAGTCCGAAAAGTCTATCACCACTTCATTGGCAGCCAGACTGTTTCGGACCGACTCGTAGTTTATGTCAAGGTATGTCTCGTATTCATTGTAGCTTTGGCACTTGCGACTTAGCTGATGCTCCAACTCTCTTTGCCGCATTGTCAGACTGTCGATTTCAATACTGTTGTATTCATAGTTGTTCTTCAGCGTCAAGAGTCTGTTGTTCATGGCCAGTAGATTACGGTAATTGGCCAGGTCGTCTTCCGTTCCTTCGTTGCGTACAATATCGGTCACCGACTTCTCTGTTTCAAGCAACAAGGACTTGGTGAACAGCAGGCCATTGTAGCAGGTTTCCGTCAGTTCGCTATCATGGTTCCCACATTTTATGGCAAAAGCAGCCATGCTGCTAAGACCATTCAGAATCTCCATGCAGAACTGTTCCCTCTGTGTCGGAGTCGAGTAACGCCAAAGTTGTTTCATGCTTCCAAGCAAACAATTCATGGAAGTACGGAACAGGCGGTCTGCCTCGCCGGTATTTCCACAGGCACCTTCTATATCGGCGAGTGTGAGCAGAGCCTGATAGTAGGGCCCCGATGCGTCTCCGTATTTACTCTTGCAGGCTTCCACATATTCACGGTATATGTCGCGCGCGTCCTCAAAACGCTTCAGCATAAAACAGGCCTCAGCCTTATTGAGCAAACTGGCGTATTTGGGAGCCGAATCTTCAGGTCTCTTGTCCGCAAGGGTATTGTATGCCTTGTCAAAATACGGTATCGCTCTTTCGTATTCCCTGAAATTGGCATAGCAGCAACCCTTTATGTTATAGAAAGAGGCTACGAGTCCCTTGTCTTGATACGAATGTCCTACGCCTCGTTCCAAACTGTCCAGACAGGCGAAGGCGGTCGTGCTGTCATTGTCCAAGGCGTAGAGTGTGCATAAGTTGTTGTATGCCTGATACTGTTGGTCGCTGTTTCTGCCATACAATTTCTTCACTTGCTCTACATAGTCCTTGGCGTATCCGATTGCCTCTTTGTATTGCTTTTGTTGCTGCTTCAATTTCATCATGAGGCTGTAATAATTGAGCTTCGCCTCTTCCCGCTCGCTGAAAGTCAAGTCCTGTATCACATCCCGATATTGCCGCATTTGAGTCTCCACCATGGCATATTCCTTCCGGGCCCAATATTCGTTTGCCCAATAGACACGGTACACGGTCTTCAGTTTGGCAGAATTCGACACATGGTACAGTGAGTCCAGCGTTTTCTGATACCGGTTATATCCGACTATATCGCCTGTAATCCGGCATAGGGCGAGCAAGTCGGTCAAGACTCTGGATTGCGCATAATACTCGTTGGCTTCGACTGCTGTCTGTAGAGCTTCCTGATAGTGGGCATCAGCTACTGCCCATTCACCCAATCCGACTTTCAGTGCCCCCATGGCTTCGGTGGCGCGAAATTGAAAGTCTATATCCCCCAGATTGTGATAACCCTTTTGCGCTTTCTGCAGATGTTCGTAGGCAATATCATATTTGCCGGCGTAAATGTCCAGCGTACTTTGTGCCATCCAGTAATGCGGACTCCCGAATCTGTACGGATTCACTTGCGCCCAGACATGACATACGGACATAAGCCACACAAATACGACCGCCACGCATAGCTGGCAGACCTTCATTCGGGATTTGGTTTTATTCATGCTGCAACGTAATGGTGTCTGCAGATATTGAATCCGTGCCAACGCTGTCGGTCGGTGCAGTCGGGTTGAACACATCGTCTTCTTCACCTCGCATCTGGTAGGTAGGAGCGTCAGGCGTGAGCAACGGATTGATGGCAAAGAAGCCGATAGCCAGTACGGCGGCAATGCCCGATATCCAAATCCAGACCTTTCCTCGCTTGGGCTTCTTCTGTTCCACTTGTCCGACTGGCGTTTCCTTTTCCAATAGATTGGGGGTAGCCTCTGCACAGCAAGACACGATTCTGGCTCTCTGCCACTCATACTCCTCCTGGAAATCCGCCATAGCCTGCAGCTTCTCTCCACGGCTCGCCACAGCCTTCTTCACATTCTTGGCAAACTCATACTGCTCCTTCTTCTCCGCGTCTTCCTCAATCTCTTTCAGCAGTTGAGCCTTGTCTTCCTCCGACATGGTATCGCCATGCAGCAGGTATTCGTCTATTCTGTCTTGAAACTTAATGTCCATATCCGTCTGCCGTTTTTATGAGTTCAAATAGTTGTGGTAAATGTTTTGTGCCGAAGCCCGCAGTGTCTCCATGCACTTGTGCTTCTTCGTTTTGAGGGCGTCCTTCGACTCTATGCTCGGTATTTCCTCCAGGATGGTGTCCAGGTCCTTCCCCTCATAGTAGAACTTGCTCAGTATCTCGCTGCACCGCTCCGACATGTGCGATATGACATCGGCTATGATGTCGAGCATCATATTTTCATCCGAGTCATACAGCATATCTACTTGCTGTTGTGCCTCACGCCATTCCTCCTGCATCTTCTTCTCCATTTCCGGCTGCAGGTCAGCATACACCGGATGGTCTTTTGCCCATTCCATATACTTCTTGCGGGCGACCGACATAAAGTAGGTGAGAACACTGCACCTCAGCGGCTTTTTGTCCTTGCCCATCACTCTGCCTTCGCTCACGTATATCTTCCCGTGCTCGATACTCTCCCACAGCGTTATGAACGAATTCTGGAATATCTCCGTGGCCGATGCCTCATCAGCGAAGAACACGCCACGATAGCTTGTCCAAAAGTATTTCGCGCAATAAGTATATAGTTCAGACTGTATCTTCCTGTCTTTATTGTACGTACCTGCCACGAGTCGAGCTTCCTTCTCCTGCTGTGGCGTAAGCATTTGCACTGTCTTTGCCATTATCTGTTCAGTATATCAGTTATGTTATATTTTTCTATGTCCAGGCCGGTCATCTCTGGTTGTTGCGGCCGGCTGCCGGTATTGCGGTTTACGAACTTTCGGATTCTTCTCATTAGTTCCCCGTTGTCTACCTTCTCGCCGTTCTTCAGTTCCGTCCACAGGGCGTATGTCAGTTTGCCTACAGCAGGGCTTTTCATCTCGATGTTCACCTGGTCGCTTCTGCAGGCGCTGATGGTAATCCACCGCTCAGCCAGAGGCTTAGCCTTCGGGTTATGGACCATTTCCGCGTCGTTATCCTCCATGAAGAACGACATTGCTGCCTCAAACATTTCATATATGCCACGCACATTCTGGTTGTCCAGCGTCAGTGTATCTTCCACGCCTCGCGTCACCTCGTCGTCATCGCCGCGCGTGCCGTCACCGCTATGGCAGGCGTCTATCACCACCAGCAGTTTGCCACTTACGCCTATCTTACGGCGGATGGCATTGAGATACACATTCAGCTCGTCGTCCGTCAGATGTTTCTCGCCATGATATGTGGCGCTTGCCTTCCTACAGGCGTCGTATGGTATCCAGCATTCGTCCAGCCCGTCCGTCTCGTCATTATGCACATCCGTCATCTGCTGTCCGTGTCCGGAGTAATGCACATACACCACATCGCCTGTCAGGCTCGATGCCGCCATCTGCTTGAGCGCTCCGACCATGCCCGTCTTCGTCGCCTGTCGGTTTGTCAATGTCGTAATGGACTCGAATCCTGCATCCTTAAGCATCTCCAGCACTATTGGCACATCCTTGTCTCCGTTGATTTTGCCCCACGCCTTGTCCTGCTGTTCTCCTAGTCCTATGACCAAAGCTCTCCTAGTCTGTGCATTCAACTGCATAGACAAAGAGAGCGATACAAGGAGATATGCGATAACTTTTGTTCTCATTCCGGGTTCATACATTAGTGTGTATACAACAGTTCGTCAGATAGTGCGATGGCTCATATTGACTGGCGGGGGTTGCCTTCATTCCTCTTGTTGTCGAGGATGTCGGCCTTTTTGCCAAAGCACTCTTTCGCCCCTCGCTGCGAAGGTAACGCTTCTGTTTATCCAGTCCAAATTTTATGATGACTTTTATGCAACCGGCGTATTCCATCAAAACGATTTGGTTTGTTTGCCAATCTGAGCGTTCCGCCCCTCATATAGCACGCCATTCGGGCAGCTCCGCTATGCCCTCACTACGTGCTATGTT
>CAYZVH010000151.1:0-2393 GCA_964481755.1 uncultured Bacteroides sp.
ATGGGCTTCGATGTGGTCAACATCGGACTCGCCTCCACACCGACGACCGAACTGGCTGTCACCATGGAGCAGGCCTGCGGAGGCATCATCCTCACCGCCAGCCACAACCCCCAGCAGTGGAACGCCCTGAAACTCCTCAACGAGAAGGGCGAGTTCCTCAATGCCGCCGAAGGCAACGAGGTGTTGCGTCTGGCCGCTGCCGACGCCTTCACTTACGCTCCCGTGGACCAACTGGGCAGCTATACCGACAACGATACGTATAACCAGCGACATATAGACCGTGTGCTGTCGCTCCCCTTGGTGGATGTGGAAGCCATCCGTGCCGCTCACTTTCGGGTGGCTATCGATTGCGTCAACTCCGTGGGAGGCATCATCCTGCCCCAGCTGCTCCAACAACTGGGTGTGGAGCAGGTCACAGAGCTCTATTGCGAGCCGACCGGACGCTTCCAGCACAACCCCGAGCCGTTGGAGAAGAACCTGGGCGACATCATGAACCTCATGCGCCAAGGTGGTCACGACGTAGCTTTCGTGGTGGACCCCGACGTGGACCGTCTGGCTATGATTTGCGAGGACGGCACCATGTATGGCGAGGAGTACACCCTCGTCACCGTGGCGGACTATGTGCTGCGCCACACACCGGGCAACACCGTCTCCAACCTTAGTTCCACCCGTGCCTTGCGCGACGTCACACGTTCCTATGGCCAGCAGTACTTTGCCGCTGCCGTGGGCGAGGTCAACGTCGTCACCAAGATGAAAGAGGTGGGGGCCGTCATCGGCGGCGAAGGCAACGGCGGAGTCATCTACCCCGAGTGCCACTACGGCCGCGATGCCTTGGTGGGCATAGCACTCTTCCTCAGCCACTTGGCTCACGAGAAGAAGACCGTCAGCCAGCTGCGTGCTGGCTATCCGCAATACTTCATCGCCAAGAACCGCATCGACCTCACGCCCAGTACCGACGTGGATGCCATCCTTGCCAAGGTGAAGGAACTCTATAAGAATGAGGAAATCAACGACATCGACGGGGTGAAGATAGACTTCCCCGACAAATGGGTACACTTGCGTAAGAGCAACACCGAACCTATCATCCGTGTCTACTCCGAGGCATCCACCATTGAGGCTGCCGATGAGATTGGCCGTCGGGTGATGGACGTGGTCTACTCGCTCACCCGCTAGAGTGCCTCGTCGTCGTCGACCCACAACAGGTCGCTCATAATACCATCAGATATGAAGATACCTTCGCGCGTCAGTCGCAGGGTATCTTCTTCTATTTTCAGCAGTTTACTCTCCAGCGCGGGGAATGCGCTCTGCAGACAATAGCGGTAGAGCTCGTCGCCGAACTCGTCGTGCAGTGCCTTCAGCGACAGACCTTTGCGGGTGCGCAACGCCGTCACGATGCGGTCGTTGTAGCGCGTGTAGAGGTCTAGCTCCTCCCACTCGGCGGGAATCTTCCCTTCGCCGATGCTGCGTAGATAGTCCGTCAGCGAGGAGACGTTCCACTGTCGCCGCCGTCCGTCGTATGAGTGTGCCGCCGCTCCGCAGCCCAGGTAGTGCGTGCCGTCCCAGTAGCACGAGTTGTGCTTCGAGGCATATCCCGGTCGGGCGAAGTTCGATATCTCGTAGTGCTCATATCCCGCCTCTTCAAGCCGCTCCATCAGCCGCTGGTAACAGTGCAGACTCAGTTCCTCGTCGGCCTCCGCCACCTTGTGCTCCTGCAGCAACTTCCACAGTGTCGTGCCCTCCTCGTACATCAGACTGTAGGCTGACAAGTGTTCCACCCCCAGGTCGATGGCCTGCTGCAGGTCCTTTTCCCACAGCTCCATAGTCTGCCCTGGTAGTCCGTATATCAAGTCGATGCTGATGTTCGTGAATCCGGCTTCGCGACATCGCCTCACCGCCTCCTTCGCCTGCTGCGCCGTGTGTCGTCGCTGCAATAGCTGTAGGGTCTGGTCGTCGAAGGTCTGTATGCCCATGCTCAGCCGGTTGATGGGCAGTCCTCGCAACATGCCGACGTAAGCGTCCGTCAGGTCGTCCGGATTCGCTTCCATCGTTATCTCCTCACACTCCGTCAGTCCGTAGGTCTCCGTCAGACAGTCGAACAGCCTATGCAGGTCCTCCTCTCGCAGTTGAGAGGGGGTGCCGCCGCCCAGATAGACCGTCCGCACCGGCTCGCCGTTCAGTTCCTCCTTGCGCATCCGCAGCTCCTGGCACAGTGCGCTCACGTAGTCACCCCGCAGCTCGTCGCGTGTGGTAGAGTAGAAGCCGCAGTAGATGCACCGCTGCTTGCAGAAGGGTATATGCAGATAGATTCCAGCCATAGTCAGTTACTTTATTTCGTTCAATTCCCGCCCGTGAAAGGGAGCCTGCTTAGGTAGTGAAAAATGACCCTATGCTCA
>CAYZVH010000151.1:2493-7245 GCA_964481755.1 uncultured Bacteroides sp.
TGTCGACGAGCCCAAGCCGTTCATTTTGCCGTTGCCTCTACTTGCGGAACTTGCCTTATATTATATATAGGTATAGGGTAGGGGCCTCTTGCCGAGGGTTCCCTTTCCCGTCGCAAAAGTAGAAAATTATAGGGAAACTCCTACCAACAAATAGGGAAAATCCCCTTTCGGTATCAACTCCTCCACCTATCTTTGCAGGTGAAGAAACATACCAAGTAAAATCATTAAAAGCTATAACAATGAAAAGAACATTATTCGCATCGTTATTGTTGGCCGCTCTGCCACTGGTGGTGTCGGCCCAGAGCGTAGATGATGACTTGTACTATACGCCCAAGAAGAGCACGTCCAAGAGTTCGCAGAAGGCAGTCTCCACTACTACCACCACGCGACAGACTACACGTTCGGTGAAGGTGGATGGCGACGGCTCCGTCAATGTGGTGGCACCTAACGCCACCACCATCGTGGTGCGCGACCGCGCTGGACGCACACGCGACGTGGACGAGTACAACCGTCGCTACAGCTCCAAGGAGAACACCTTCTCTGTGGAGAACGACACACTCTATATCGATGAGCGACCCGACAGCGACCTGCAGGGCGAGTGGATAGAGGGCTTCGATGGCTCCGCCGATGACTACGAGTACGCTACCCGCATCATCCGCTTCCAAAATCCCCGCTACGCCATCCCCGTCAGCAGCCCGCTCTACTGGGACATCGTCTACGCACGCGACTACGTGCCCTGGGACTGGAACATCTACGTCGACGGACTCTATGCCTACGTCTTCCCCACCGTCACCAACAGTCTGTGGTGGGATTGGCGCTACAACTCCTTCGGCTGGGGATGGAGCTACTGGCACAACCCCATCTATCGTCACCTCTATTGGGACTGGGACTATCCTTACTATGGTTGGGGCGGCGGCTGGTATGGCGGCTACCATCATCATCCCCACTACGCTTGGGGCGCACCGGGTCCGGCTCGCAACTGGGGCAGTTCCCGCTTCAACAACGGCGGTGGTCGCTCTGTTGCCTCTCGCCCGATGGGGCATGACCGCTCGAACCGCTTCAACTCCGGCACCCGCTACACCGGCACCCGCGTGGGTGGATCACGCTCTGGCAGCGGCATCCGCTTCGAGAGCACCGGCAACAGCACCAATGCCACACGCTCCGGTGTAAGTGGTCGCTCCTCGTCCAACGGACGCTTCCAAGGTGTGCAGGGCTATCGCAGCAGCGCTAGCGGCACAAGTAGCAACGACGGACGTGCCGTACGCTCCTCGGCTGGCACCCAACGCAACTCGTCCAGCGTCAGCACCGGTCAAAGCCGTTCACGCTCTACCTCGTCCTACGTGCGACCCAACAGTGTGCGCACCAACAGCAACAGCTACACTCGGCCCAGTAGCACCCGCAGCAGTAGCGAGAGCCGTGCCACTCGCAGCGTAGGCACAAGCTCGTCGACAAGCCGCTCCAACAGCAGCTCCTACGACCGCGGTTCCTCCGTTCGCTCATCCGGATTCTCCGGTGGCAGCAGCCGTAGCTACGGCGGTGGCGGACACTCCAGTGGTGGTGGTTCACGCTCCAATGGCGGAGGCGGCGGTGGACACAGCCGTCGATAAGGCGCACATGGCATTCGCTAGGGGCGGAACTGGTCTTCGAATCGAACCTCCCGCTGTTAATCGGCACGAGACTTTCGCTAAGCAGATGCGACCGTAACTACAAGGTCACGGGAGTTGCTAGACGAAGACGCTGAAGCTCCACCAAAATACAGCCGAGGCTGCAGTTCCCCGCTAGTAGGGGAGGAGCCTCGGACAGCTAAGACAACAATGAATATGGTAAACATCAAAAGATACTACACAATGAAAAAACTCTTATTACTACTGGGAATGGCAGCAAGCGCAGCCGCCCTGCCTGCCCAGACCGAATATGACATCACTCCGCTCATGAAGAGCGACCTCAACGGAACAGCCCGCTTCGTCGGCATGGGCGGTGCCATGAGCGCACTCGGTGGCGACATCTCCACCATCAGCACCAACCCAGCCGGCATCGGCATCTTCCGTAGCAACGACCTCTCCATGACGCTCAGCTACAACATGGCCGACTCCAAGAGCGTATTCGGCAACAGCACCTCCAAGGAGAGCCGCAACCGCCTCTCGTTCGACCAGATTGGCTTCGTCTATAGCAACAAGATAGGCAACAACACGTCGTTGCGCTTCGTCAACTTCGGATTCAACTACCACAAGTACGCCAACTACAACCGCCTCTTCACTATGCAAGGCAGCCTCGACGGCACCACCTCGCAGACAGACTACATGGCCTACCAGGTGGCACAAGGCGGCGCTACCTACAACAGCTTCAGCAACATGCTGTCCGCTAGCGACCGCAGCGCCTTCCAGAACGAGAACTTCGGATGGCTCGGCGTGATGGGCGGACGCACCGGATTGGTGGACGCTGCTCAAGAAACCAAGGATGGTGTCACCACCGACTACTTCTACGGCTGGAACGGCGACTATGCCAGCTACCGTTGCCAGACAAAGGGCGGCACCAGCGTCTACGACTTCAACGTGGCCTTCAACGTGGAGGATCGCTTCTACTTCGGTGCCACCATCGGAGCCTATGATGTCAACTACTCGCGCTACTCAGTCTACGGCGAGGACCTCTTGCGCCAGGATGGCGACGATGAACTCACTGCAAGCTACTCCCTGCAACACTGGTACAAGACCAGTGGTTCTGGTGTCGACCTCAAGTTGGGCGCCATCATCCGCCCCTTCGACGACTCCTCGTTCCGCTTTGGCTTGGCCATCCACACACCTACATGGTACAGCCTCACCGAGCGCTATTCCACCCTGCTGACCTCACAGTATGAGATGATCAATGGCGAGAGCATCGACACCTACCAGGCCTCCATCGACAGCTACGACGGTTGGGACGGCGATGTGGAGAACGACTACGAGCTCACCACACCATGGAAGTTCAACGTCAGCATGGGCGGCACCATCGGTACCAACATCGCCCTGGGCGCTGAGTATGAGTATCAGGACTACTCCTCGGCCCGTCTGAAGACCCCCGACGGCTACGAGGACGACTATATGGCTACGCAGAACAGCTACATCCGCGAGGACCTGAAGGGCGTGCACACCCTCCGTCTTGGCGGCGAGTTCAAGCTCGACCCCCAGTTCAGCTTCCGTGTGGGCTACAACTACAGCTCCGCCCTCTACAACAAGACGGCCTACAAGGAACTTGGCCTCTACACCACCCGCACCGACACACAGTTCTTCAACGACTACGAGCAGAACACCCTTACCTTTGGCGTGGGCTATCGGTCCAGCAGTTTCTATGCCGACATGGCCTATCTCTATAGCAACCAGCATGCCGACTTCTACTCCTACGACGACGCCTCGCTCAGCCCCATCGGCGTGACCAACGAGACCAACCGCCTCATGTTCACTCTGGGCTTCCGCTTCTGATGAGTTCCGATTAATTGGTTATTATACTCCGTTTGCATCCCCCGTGCCTCCTTTCTTGGAGGGCGGGGGATTTCTCGTCCTCTGTAGGGAGAGGTCTCTCGGTTTCTTATATTTTAGTCAACTTTTCGTTGACAAGCGTAGAGGGTTTCAAAAGTTTGCTTACCTTTGCACGACGCGAGCGCGCCCTCGTCACTTCTGCTTAGAATGACATTGCGATGGGTGCCAACCGAAAAAGCGTATGGATGATAGAGTGAAAGACATATCAGAGACATCCGGTGCCGGACAACCCTCCGGCAACGGTATGGTCGAGGAAAGCAATGCGGCGGCTTCGTGCCAGTCGGTCATCGCCAAGCGTGATTGTGGCCGTTGGTTTGTGGTCAAGACCACCTATGGTCGCGAAGAGAGAGCCAACGAATACCTCATCGGAAACAATGTGAAGACCTTCTGCCCCTTCGTCACCCTACGCAAGGAGATACGTGGCAAACGGAAGACGGTGCGCGAGTGCCGCATCCCCAACCTCTTCTTTGTCTACGGCACCCAGCGGGAGCTCACACCCCTCGTGCAGCAGAATCCCGAGGCTCCTTTCCTGCGCTTCTATTGCCGCTACGATCGCTATAGCAGTCGCCCCTGTCGTCAGATTATCACCGTTCCTCAGCAGCAGATGGACACCCTCATGCGCATCTGTTCCGTGGAGGACAACAACACGATGCTCATTGCCGAGGCCATCCACAAGTTCGAGAAAGGCAATCTGGTGCGCGTCATCGAGGGTCCCTTCCGTGGTGTGGTAGGCCGTGTGCAGCGCTTCCGTGGTCAGCAGCGCGTAGGCATTGTCATCAGCAACGTCCTCACCGCCCTCACCGCTTATGTTCCCAACGCCTATTTGGAACTCATCGAGGAGGAGACACCTGATGAACAATTCGAGGCCGAGGAATCTGCCTCACAGGAAAACGGACCCATGGAATCCAAGGCACGGCAAGCGTCGGATAAACACGTGGCTGAGGGCTCCAAGGGACAGCGTGGGTCCGTAGAACGCAGGTCAGCGGTCCCCTATGGACAGCGTGGGTACAACGGCCGCATGCGGACTCAGACAGAGAGCGGAAAACGCGGACCAGAGGGACGAGACTATAAGCCCCCCTATGGAAAACGTGGGTCAGAGGGGCGAGGACCCAATCCCTCCAAGGGTAACCGTGGCTCCGAAGGACGATGGTACAAGAATCTTAATGGAAAGCGCGAGTCAGTTGGATACAGACCAAATAAATCCAATGTGCAGCGTGGGCCCGTGCAGCGCGGACCCAAG
>CAYZVH010000152.1:0-7194 GCA_964481755.1 uncultured Bacteroides sp.
TGAAGCGCATCACGAAGTTGGGCGCGCTGAAGCTGAACAGTCCGTAGTTGAAGGCGAAGTCCAGTCCGCGGGTCACGTTGTGGAAACGGATGGCCGAGTGGCCGAACAGAGCGTAGATCTCTTGTCCGGGCGAACAGGTGAGCAAGCTGAACCGGATGGAGTCCCGTTGAGGCTCAGCGCTCACTATAGAGGCTTCTGCCGCCGAGGTCTGCGCCCAGGCGGTGATGCACAACAGCATCGACAGAAGTATCGTTTTTATCTCCTTCATTGGTAATGTTCCTACAAAATGCGTGCAAAGTTAACCATTTGCCCGCAGATAATCAAAATTGCCCGCAGTTTTTGTCGAGCGATGGCTGCCTTCGCTTGCGTGAAATACAAATAATGCACCCTTATGAGGAAATAATGCACCCGATTGTAGGCGGTTAGCCGTACATTTGCAACGGGTTGGAGAATGCTCCGATGGGAGGATAACAGAACGATTATTGGTCGTTTTAGGAAAATAAACAGATGACTGGGCCGTTGTTCTCTTCCTTTTGAGTATCTTCGCCACCCATAGTACTAATGTAAACATAAAACCAATCAAAACCATGAAGAAATTACTCTCTGCTTGCCTATTGGTCTGCCTCTCGTGCGGGGCGATAGCGCAAAACGCGAAAGTGCTTCCCTATCAAGACGTAACCTTGACCCCCGACCAGCGGGCCGATGACTTGCTCAAAAGGCTCACTCTGGAGGAGAAGGTGCAACTGATGCAAAACAACTCCAAGGCAGTGCCCCGACTGGGCATCAAACCCTATGAATGGTGGAACGAAGCGCTCCACGGCGTGGGCCGTGCCGGACTGGCCACCGTATTCCCGCAGTGTATCGGTATGGCGGCGTCGTTCGACAACGCCCTCCTGCAGGATGTCTACACGGCCGTGTCCGACGAGGCTCGTGCCAAGAACACCGATTTCCGCAAACACGGCAAGTTCGGACGTTACCAATGCCTGACGTTCTGGACTCCCAACGTCAACATCTTCCGCGACCCGCGCTGGGGACGTGGCCAGGAAACTTACGGCGAGGACCCTTACCTGACTGGTCAGATGGGTATGGCTGTGGTTCGCGGTCTGCAAGGACCGAACGACGTGCGCTACAACAAACTGCACGCCTGCGCTAAACACTACGCCGTACACTCCGGTCCCGAATGGAACCGCCACTACTTCAACGCCGAGAACATCGACCTGCGCGACCTGTGGGAGACTTATCTCCCCGCCTTCAAGGACCTGGTGCAAAAGGCTGGCGTGAAGGAGGTGATGTGTGCCTACAACCGCTTCGAGGGTGAACCCTGCTGCGGCAACAACCGCTTGCTCACACAGATTCTGCGCAACGAGTGGGGATTCAACGGCATCGTCGTCTCTGACTGCGGAGCCATCTCCGACTTCTATGGTGTGAATCGCCACAATACACAACCCGACGCTACCCACGCTTCGGCCAATGCCGTCCTCAACGGTACCGACGTGGAGTGCGGCTCTAACTACCGGAACCTGCCCGAAGCTGTGCGCAGCGGACTCATCCCCGAGGAACGTATCGACATCTCCGTGCGCCGCCTGCTGAAGGCCCGCTTCGAGCTGGGCGAGATGGACGACGAGGTTCCCGCTCCGTGGGGAGAGATTCCTTACTCCGTAGTGGATTGCCAGAAACATCGCGACCTGGCTCTGCAGATGGCCGAGGAGACCCTTGTGCTGTTGCAGAACAACAAGAACCTGTTGCCGCTCAACAAGAAGATGACCGTGGCTGTGCTCGGTCCCAACGCTGTGGACTCTGTGATGCAGTGGGGCAACTACGAGGGTACACCCTCACACACCGTGACACTGCTGCAAGGCATCCGTCAGATGTTGCCCGAGTCGAAGGTCATCTACGAACAAGTCTGCGGACACACCGACTCACACATCTGGGCCAGTCTGTTCGCTCAGTGCGCCTCTTCCAAGGGTAACGGCTTCGAGGCTGAATACTGGAACAACCCCACGTTCAACGGCAAGGCCGACGTGCAGGCTGTGCAGGCCACACCGTTCCACTTCCAAGCCGCCGGTGCCACCGTGTTCGCTCCGGGTGTGAACAGCCGCGAGTTCTCAGCTGTCTACACTTCCACCTTCCGCCCCGACCACAATGGCAAGGCCTACTTCCGTCTGGCTACCAACGGCATGGTGAACATCCTGCTCAATGGCAAAGAGGCCGGCAAGGAAATCTTCAACCGCAAACAGACCTCCAACTATTACCCCTTCGACTTCGAAGCCGGTAAGGAGTACACCATAGAGGTTCGCACCAGTCAGAAGCGTGAGGACGCGTTCCTCAATTTCGACCTGGTGGAGGCTCAGCCTACCGACATGAAGGCTCTGCTCAAACGCATCAAGAAGGCCGACGTGGTGATCTTCGCCGGTGGTATCTCTCCGAAACTCGAGGGTGAGGAGATGAGCGTGAGCGCTGAAGGCTTCAAGGGCGGCGACCGCACCGACATCGAGTTGCCTAAAGCTCAGCGCGAGGTGTTGCAGGCCCTGAAGAAAGCCGGCAAGAAGGTGGTCTTCGTCAACTTCTCCGGTTCGGCCATCGCCCTTAGCGACGAGGTCAACAACTGCGACGCTATCCTGCAGGCTTGGTATCCCGGTCAGGAGGGTGGTACGGCCATTGCCAAGACGCTCTTCGGCGAGTACAACCCCGCCGGTCGTCTGCCGGTCACCTTCTACAAGAACATGGCCCAGCTGCCCGACTTCCTCGACTACTCTATGAAGGGCCGCACCTATCGCTTCTTCAAGGATCAGCCGCTCTTCTCCTTCGGCTACGGACTCAGCTACACCAAGTTCGCTTACCAACCCGCTACGCTGGACAAGGCTTCGCTGAAGTATGGCGAGAAGGCAACCCTCACCATCCCCGTGCAGAACATCGGCAAACGTGATGGCGAAGAGGTGGTTCAGGTCTACATCCATCGCACGGGCGACACCGAAGGTCCGCTGAAGACCCTCCGTGGTTTCAAGCGTGTGAACATCGCCAAGGGCGCTACCGAGCAGGTGGCCATCGAGCTCCCGTACGAGTCGTTCGACTGGTTCGACGTGAAGACCAACACCATGCACCCCATCAAGGGCGCGTATGAGATCTTCTACGGAAGCAGCTCCCGCGACGAGGATTTGCAGAAGATGGAGATTACCATCGAGTAATACCTATTATATATAAGGTATAGTTCGCCTCCCATGGTCCGACGACGGCACCGTGGGAGGCGAATTCCGTATTTGCACGGCCGCTCCCGTTCATTTCATACATTAAACACCGCATTTCATACAAGCTGGCGGCGAAAGTTTCTCTCGTCGCTCCTCCCAACCTACCTTTGTGGCAACAAATAACATAAGGCTATGAAGAAGATACTGAAATTGATAGGCATTCTGATTGTGTTGGGAATTGTTGCCGTAGGCATCGTGTGGTGGTATTCACGCACCAGTAACCCGTGGAACGCGAAGACCGTGGGCGACATCTCCGCTCCCTTGGGCTATACGAGGGTAGGGGGTAGCTGTGCCGAGTTCATGCGCAGCTTGCCGCTGAAGCCGCGCGGCACCAAGGTGCAACTCTATACCGGCGGCGACGCCCACTTCCAGTCTCTCTCCGCTGCAGTGATAGACCTGCCTCTGCTGAGCAACTATGAGCAGTGTGCCGACATGACCATGCGCCTGCGTGCCGAATACCTCTTCAGCCAGGGTCGTTACTCGGAGATTTGCTTCCGCGACGTGAACGGCCGCAGACTGCAGTACCAAGGCGGAGCCTCGCGCAAGGCATTGGAGCGGTTCCTGCGCAACGCCTATGGGCTGTGCAGCACCTATTCCGTGCATCGGGAGACGAAGCCGCGTCCCATCAGCGAGGTGCAGCCCGGCGACGTCTTGGTCTATCCCGCCCGTCAGGGTCGGAAGTATGGTCACGCCCTCATCGTGGTGGATGTGGCCCGCAAGGGAGACAAGGTCGCTATCCTCTGCGCCGAAGGCAACACGCCCGCCCGCAACTGCCACATCGTGCGAAACCTCAACCCCATAGCGAACCCCTGGTTCTTCTTCGACGGCGACGAGCGTGTGATGTGGATCTCCGTCTTCCACTTCAACAAGGACGAGCTGCGCCACTATTGAGGACTTGCGGCGTGGCATTTCGGTAAAAGGCACATGCTGAGGCTGATTAGTAGTCCGTTTCCTATAGGAATAATGAAAATTGTTTATATCTTTGCCGTGACATCTGTTGGATAAAGATGTCGTGAGACTAAGACAAACCCTATTCTATTACTTTAATTTCAAATTCATTATGAAAATGAGACGAGCACTGTTATTGTTGGCACTGTCCGCGTCGTTACCTATGGTAGCCGCGGAGCAGTTCATTACCTTTTCGCCACAAGAAAGCACCTCCCTACAGTTGACCCAAACGTCCGACACCATCGTGTACGCTGCCGATGAGTGGGACGGAGTGAAGATTGCCGTACAAAACCTGCGCAACGACCTGCAGGCTGTGACAGGTCGCACCAACGCACCGATAGTGGTGGCGACTGTCGGGCGAAGCAGCTTGGCGAGGAACTATGCCCCTCAATCCAAGCAACTCAAAGGCAAATGGGAGCAGTACCTGTTGTTTACCGACAAGGGTAAGCTGGTGATTCTGGGCTCCGATAAGCGGGGAACAATCTATGGAATCTATGAGCTGAGCCGCCAGATAGGTGTCTCCCCTTGGTATTGGATGGCCGATGCCCCCATACCTCAACATGCGGAACTATACGTCAACAAGGGTGTCTACACCGATGGCGAGCCGAAAGTCCGCTACCGCGGAATCTTCATCAACGACGAATGGCCTTCCTTCGGCACGTGGTGCAACAATCAGTTCGGAGGCATCAATTCCAAGGCGTACAGCCGAATCTTCGAACTGCTCCTTCGCCTGAAAGCCAACTACTTCTGGCCTGCCATGTGGGGAAGCCGGTTCAACGAGGACGACCCGCTCTCACCGCAGGTGGCCGACCGCATGGGTATCGTCATGGGAACCTCTCATCACGAACCGATGATGCGTGCCCATCAGGAATATGTGAAACGACGCGCCGAGGTGGGCCCGTGGAACTACGACACCAACTCCGAACGGCTGGACCGCTTCTTCGAGGAAGGCATCCGTAACTCTAAGGACTACGAGAAGATTGTGACCATCGGTATGCGTGGCGACGGCGACGTGGCTATGGGGAACGGCAACGATGCCGACAACATTAAGACCCTCGGCCGCGTCGTCGAGAGTCAACGCCGTATAATCAGTCGTGTCACAGGGCGGAAAGCCAGCGCGACGCCGCAGCTGTGGGCCATCTTCACCGAGGTACAACGCTACTACGACGCCGGATTTACCGTGCCGGACGATGTCACCTTGCTCTTCTGCGACAACAACTGGGGCTACATCCGGCGAATGGGAACCGCTGCCGAACGCAAACGCAAGGGCGGGCTGGGACTCTATTACCACATCGACATGAATGGAGGTCCTTGGAACGACCGCTGGGTGAACACCACCACCGTGCCGAAGTTGCGCGAACAACTCAATCTCGCCTATCAGTCGGGCATCGACCGCATCTGGATTATCAACGTGGGCGACCTCAAGCCCAAGGAGATGCCTATCGACTTCATCATGAAGTACGCATGGAACCCCGAGGCCATCAAGCCGGGCGACGAGCAGGCCTACCTAGAGGAGTTTGCCGCCAGCATCTTCGGACAGGATTACGCCGTGGAGGTGGCCGACCTGATAGCCCGATACAGTAAATACAACCTGTGGCGGAAACCCGAAGTGCAGTATCCGGGTCTGTTCAACAACGAAGAGATGCTGCGCACCAGCGCTCTGTGGCAGTCGTTGGTCACCCGTTGCGAGAACCTGAAGGAGACGTTGCCGGCTGAGTATCAGGATGCTTTCTACCAACTGGTCTACTATCCCGTGGTGGCCAGCGCGGGTGTGGCGCAGATCTACAATTACGCGACCCTGGGCGACTCGCTGTCCATAGAGGCGCTGATGCGGAAGGATGAACGGCTGACCGACTATTATAACAATGGTCTGTCCAACGGGAAATGGAAGGGCATGATGCTCGACAACCACATCGGATACACGAAATGGTCCATCCCGGAGAAGAACGTCAACCCGCTGACACTTGGGTTCAAGGTGGAGAATAATCTCTCCGAGACCCCGACGGACGAATATTCCATCGCGGCTTGCGACTTCTCGTCACAGACATCCGGTCCCGAGGCCAGTTGGATATTCCTGCCGGGTCTGGGCCGTGACAAAGGTTGCATGGGAAGCGACAATGTGCGTGCCTCTTCAACACTTACCGGTGGAGCGACCTTGGAGTACGAGGTCAATCTGACCGACGGACAGGTGGCGATTGGCATTCTGCCCATTCAGGACGTTTATCCCTCACGGGGCCTGCGCCTAGGAGTGCAGATTGACGACTCTCCCGTGCAGATAATCGATGCTCGCCAAGGCCTGCATGATGAGTTCCAAGAGTACACACCGAAGAACCTGGCCGTGTCCAAAGTCCTTCGTCCGCTCCCGCTGCCCAATTACCTTCTGCTTAGCGGATGGAAAGACGGCAAGCGTCAGCCCCGTCGCACAGAGGTCTTTGACAACATCCGTTGGTTGTCTGTCAAATTGGATGCGAAGCCCGGTAAGCACACATTGCGCCTTATCATGGTCGACCCCGAGATTGTGGTCGAGCGGATAGTCGTCAATCCGGACAACAACCATTACAGCTACTTTGCCCATTGACATGGCCCCTTGTGAAACGCTCCGGTGTCGTTTCACTGGTACTCCCTGCCCGCCATTGACTCTGTTCGGTTTCTACCGAAGATTCGGTGGTGGGCAGGGTCTTACTTAGTTGCACTCAAGTCATTCTGTCCATGTCCCGTAAAGTTGTAAAGATAAATGCCCAGTTAGGAAAATATTTTTTCCTAGTTAGGAAGGTGAATTTTCCTGGTTAGCGAGACGTTATGCTCCTTCGACAAGTCGCTTGTCCTATAGCCCTTCGGCTGATGAAGTATACTTCGTTGGCCATTGAGGTATACTTCATCGCCCGTTGAGGTATACTTCATCGGCCTTTGAGGTATACTCCATTTTGTGGGCTTGTTAGCGTCACCTTTCCGCCGCGGAAACGCGATGCTTCGCGTGAGTCAAGACAACCGGTTGTCCGGG
>CAYZVH010000153.1:0-1709 GCA_964481755.1 uncultured Bacteroides sp.
TTTGGAGGGAAAGGGAAAGGAAGGAGTCGCGGTAGTCCGTTCGTCCTTCCGTCCCACAGCCTTGGCGTTCCCGTTGGTCCGCAGTCTCAGTCTTCGCGGCTTGGGTCGATTCGGCTTTGGAGGGAAAGGGAAAGGAAGGAGTCGCGGTAGTCCGTTCGTCCTTCCGTCCCGCAGCCTTGGCGTTTCACTCGTCGGAGGGCTCAATCTCGGCGGCTTTCTTCGCCTTGGCCTTCTGCGCCTTCTTGGGCGAGGAGGCGCGGTTCACCAGGTCGAGGTACAGCTGCGTCTTGGCGTAGAGCTTCGTGCCGCTGTCGTAGGTGATGTAGCCGCGGCTCTTCCACAGACTGATTTGTCTCTTGGCTCGGGTTTTGCCCTTGCCGAGCTCCACTCGCAGAGCCATCAGCTGCTCCACGGTGAAGGTGTCGTCCAGCAGGTCGAGCATGTTCTGGGGGCCTCGTTTCAGCGTTCCTTCCTCGTCGTCCTCGTCCTCGTCGTGGTAGTTGAACAGCAGCTTGCCGAAGACGCGCACCTTTGACCAGAGGTCGAAGTAGCAGAACCATTCGACGAAGTCGCCTATGGACTTGGTCCACTCCTGCCCGTTGAGGGCCCACAGCACCACGCCTTTCTTCCACGCGGCGAAGATGCTGCGGTGGGAGAGCTCGAACAGCGTGTCGTCGTCCGCCAGGTCGGCGATGCTTGCCATCTCCTTTGCCAGCTGGTTGGCCACCTTGTTGAGCTGGGGAATCACGTAGTCGCCGTGGCAATGGTCCAGTCGGGCGAGATACTCCTGGAGCTGCGCCTTGAACTCGTCGCTGTAGGTGCCTTGCTGAGGGATGCGTCCGACGCGCTCGCCTCGGGGGATGAAGGCGAAGGGGATGCGCCCGAAGAATCCGTTGGTGAGGTCCTTTCGGTAGAACGCCCGCGCGGCGTCGGGTGTGGAGGAGAAGGTGATGTTGACCCGCATCGTGGGGTTTCCCGTCACTCCCTCGGCTGTGGCACGCAGGGCACCGGCTCGCTGGCAGTCGTAGATGTTGCGCACCATTTGGCTCACTTTCCGGTGGCTGCCGAACATGGTGTCGGCCATCTCCACCTCGGGCAGGTTGAGGTACTGCGTCAGTCCGCCTTGGTTCTCCAGGACCATGGCGTTCTGGAGGAAGGCAGGGTTTGTGAGGTCGGCGGGAGGGAACCAGAAGCAGACTTCGGGTCGCTCGGGCTTCTCTTTGTTGGCTCCGCGGGTCTTCATTTGGCGTTGCCATTCGCTGAGTTTCTGGTATTCCAGCGTGTCGTGTTCACGCGCAGGTTCCATTATTGCCTCAATAAGGTGAGTCAATTGCCCTTTGCCGATGCCCGATGAGCCTATCAAGTGACCCATTTGGCCGCACATTTCGTAGTATTTGTTGTCCGAATACTTTGCCTTCATACCCGCGAGTCGGGCTGATACGGCGGGCAAAGCCATAGGAACAAGCGCTTGTTTCATCTCTTTCGAGGCCTTTGAGAGGAGGAATTTGATGAATTCTGTGCCCTTTGAGGGGCGAGGCATCGTAGGTGCGATGCATGAAAATATATTGTATCTCATTATATTTCAATACTTTAAATGATTAGTGAATTAGTTTTCTTTCGCTGATTGGTTTCAGTTTCAGTTTTCAGTTTATTTTCAAAAGGCATTCAACCCTTGCTCTTTTCTCTTCTTATATTATATATCTTATTAA
>CAYZVH010000153.1:1719-3750 GCA_964481755.1 uncultured Bacteroides sp.
TGAAACCCTTCGAGCCACTGGAATGGAACTTTAAGCGAACGTATTTCGTTGCTTTATAGAGAGTTAAGTCTAACACTACATTGTACTGACAAGAAGATTGGAATCGGTTTCGGATTTCAGTTGACTTTTCAAAGGTCACTCGACCCTTGCTCTTCTCTCTTCTTATATTATATATATTATTAATAATCAATAAGTTATAATATAAGAGAGAGGGTAGAACAGCGAGTGCTTATACCTTTTTATTTTTAATTGAATACCGAATCTGAAACCACTGGCTGTTCATCGTACTCTTCCCGCTGAGGCAGTGGCTTCTTCTCTCCAAGGCCTTGTGCGTTTCACCGATTATCCCTACCTTTGCCCCTCGAACGCCGGCATTGCCGGGAAAGACAAAACAATAACACGTAACGAAAGACAACTCTTTATGGAACAGACAACCTCAGACCAGCGCGGCGAACGCCTGGTGTTCATCGACTACATCCGCGTGGTGGCGTGCCTCATGGTGATGATGGTGCACGCCGCCGAGAACTTCTATGTGACAGGACTGCCCTGCCTGGGCGAGAACATGACCCTCGTGCCCAACGAGGCCAACCGCCTGTGGATTCCCCTGTGGAACGGCGGCCTCTCGCGCACCTGCGTGCCCCTGTTCATCATCGTCTCGGCCTTCCTGCTGGTGCCCATGAAGCCGGGTGTCGGCATGGGACAGTTCTACCGCCGCCGGTTCCTGCGCGTGTTGCCGCCCATGGCGGTCTTCATGGTGCTCTACTGTCTGCTGCCGCCGCTTTGGGGCGGGCTGTCGTGGGACGAGGCCACCGCGCAGCTGCTGCGTCTGCCCTTCAACTTCCCGCCTAATGCTTACCACCTGTGGTTCATGTATCCCCTCATCTCGCTCTACCTCATCATCCCCGTCGTGTCGCCCTGGCTCGAGAAGGCCTCCGCGCGCGACGAGCTCACGTTCCTGGCCCTCTTCGCCCTCTCCACCTTCCTGCCCCTGCTCCACAAGCTCACGCCGCTGACTGAGGTGTGGGGCGAGTGCTGGTGGAACCACTACCACGCTCTGTGGTACTGTTCGGGCTACCTTGGCTACCTGGTGATGGCCCACTACATACGGTTCCACATCCGCTGGAGCGTGCCCCGGCGCCTTTGGGTGGGGGCTGTCTGCTTCCTGGTGGGAGGAGCCTTCACCGCATGGTCCCACTGGGCCATGGGAGTGCCCGGCCGTCCCATCCACCTGGGGGTGCTGGAGTACGCCTGGGAGTTCTGCACGCCCAACGTGCTGCTCGCCTCCTTCGGCCTGTTCCTCCTGTTCACCTGCATCCGCCAGCGCCGCGCGCCTCGCCTGGTGACGGAGCTCAGCCGCCTCTCCTTCGGGATGTACCTGATGCACGTCTTCTTCATCACTCCCATAGCGCAGCACTTCGTCCACGGCGACCCCGCGAACCCGCTCGTGCCGGTGGCCCTGGCCATCCCCCTGAGCGCCCTGCTCTGCTTCGTCTGTTGCGCCCTGGTGACGAAGTTGCTCACACTGCTGCCCGGCAGCAAGTGGATTGTGGGGTAGGGAGCGAGGCACGGACCTTTGACGCGGCTCCATGGGGGTCGGAACTATTCGCAATGATTCCGACCTTAAACAACGCCCGAAAGGTCGATTTTAAGAGGCCGAGAAGGCCTTTTAACTATGGCGACGCGTTGGACTTTGATGCGCTGATGGACGCGATGCGCGCCTTGCAGGAACTGTTCAGGACGGTGTGAGGCGGTTTCGCCAAAGAATGTGGCTTTACCATGGTCTCCCCAAAAAATGTTGCCCCTAAGAAACTTGCCCGTCCCCGATGAAAAAAAACGTGTTTGGGAAACCGTCGTAAGTCCAAAGAAAAGTGGTAACTTTGCAGAATCCTGGGGAAATTAGGAACTTTAGAATGTTTGGATTCTAGGGAACCGGGAGCTTAAGGGAACCGGGAGCTTAAGGGAACCGGGAGCTTAAGGGAACCGGGAGTTTAGGGGAATCGGGAACTTTAGAATGTTTGGATTCTAGGGGAA
>CAYZVH010000153.1:3850-7162 GCA_964481755.1 uncultured Bacteroides sp.
GGACCTTAGGGAAACCGGACCTTAGAAGAGGCTGGGAACTTAAGGGAAACCTCCGAAGAACCTGCAATCTTTGCGACACCTGGAACCTTAGGAGAACTAAATAACGAAAACGACTAAAAACGAAAACGAATATGAACTCAAGACACTGTCTGCTCACCGCCACGGCCATCGTCGCCACGGCCATCGCCGCCGCCAGCTGCGGCAACGGGAAATCATCCACCGCCGCCACCGCCGGCGACTCCACCGCCGTCATCCCATCCTCCGACATCCACACCATCGACAGGGCCTCCAAGGCCGACACGCTACGTTACGACACCCTGTCGTGCCGCGTAAACTATCCGGGAGTGAAATCCTCCATAGCCATCGACTTCCCCCGGGAGGACACCCAGATAGCCGCCACCGTGCGACAGTTCATCAACGCGCGGCTGGCGGACATGTATCTGCCCTACGTGTGCGTGTACGACGGCACTCCCGAGCGGGTGGAGTACAAGGGCGACCTCAGCGACCCGCAGACCATGATGCAGTTCTACGCGAACGGCAACGCCGAGTGGATGAAGAACGACCGCGCCGAGTCGGAGGTGGAAGGGGATATAGATTACGCACAACATGGGACGGTGCGCAAAGCCTACGAGGCCGACAAGTACATTGTCTACAACACCACCACCAGCACCTATCTGGGCGGAGCCCACGGCTCGTTCTGCTGCTACGGCTACGTCATCTCGAAGCTCACCGGCAAGGCGCTCACCCAGACCGTGGACACCACCAAGGTGAAGCAACTGCAGCCCTACATCCGCAAGGGCGTCATCGAATACTTCCACGAGTGCGGCGAGACGGATGTGAACGCTAGCAACCTCTTCGACAACCTCCTGCTGTCGGAAGAGCACGGCCACACCATACCCCTGCCCGCGAACACGCCTGCCTTCTCCGCCAAGGGCGTGGTCTTCACCTACCAGCAGTACGAGATTGCCGCCTACTGCTACGGCCTGGTGAGCTTCACCGTCCCCTACGACGACATCAAACCCTACCTCGTGCCCGAGGCCAAGGCGCTGTTGGAGTGACGGCTTCCCGTGGGGGAGCCTAGGTAACGAAAAAGCGTCACGGAAGCCATGGACCGCATCTACCACTCCGCGCTCTACAAGAAGCTCTCCACCGAGAGCACCAAGTACTGGCACCTGGGCCCCGGAAAAGTGTATAAAAGCAAATGCGCCACGCCGTTGTGAATGAACGACTGTGGCGCACGACTATGGCTTGTGTGTGGTGATTAGAATATCGTTCCTCTCAGAACTCCGCGCGGTGCACCTCCACTACGGCCTCTATGCCGCGGCGGAAGATGTCGAGGCGGAAGTTCTCGTTGGGGGAGTGGATGGCGTCGCTCTCCAGGCCGAAGCCCATGAGGACGGTCTTCACGCCCAGGATGCGCTCGAAGTCGGCTATGATGGGGATGCTGCCGCCACGGCGCACGGCCAAGGGTTGACGGCCGAAAGCCTTGGTGAAGCCTGTCTCGGCAGCCCGGTAGGCGGGCAGGTCGATGGGGCAGACGTAGCCCTCACCGCCGTGCATCGGGGTGACGGTCACCTTCACCGAACGCGGGGCGATGGAGCGGATGTAGTCCGCGAAGAGGGCGCTGATCTCCTCGTGACGTTGATGGGGAACCAGGCGGCACGAGACCTTGGCGTAGGCCTTGCTGGGGATGACGGTCTTGGAACCCTCGCCCGTGTAGCCGCCCCAGATGCCGCACACGTCGAACGCCGGTCGGCAGCTGTTGCGCTCCAGCGTGGAGTATCCCGTCTCGCCCTGCAGCTCGTCCACACCGATGGCTTGCTTGTAAGCCTCCTCGTCGAAGGGAATCTGTGCGATCATCTCGCGCTCGGCGGCAGGTACGGCCTCCACGCGGTCGTAGAAGTGGGGCACGGTGATGCGTCCGTCGGCGTCGGTCACTTGCGCCAGCATCTTGCAGAGTGTGTTGATGGGGTTTGCCACGGCACCGCCGAAGTGACCTGAGTGGAGGTCGCGGTTGGGCCCGGTGACCTCAATCTGCCAGTAGGCGAGTCCGCGCAGACCCGTGGTGAGCGACGGCAACTCGGCTCCCAGCATGCTGGTGTCCGACACCAGGATGACGTCCGACCGCAGCAGCTCCTTGTGCTTGCCGATGAAGGCGTTGAGGCTGGGCGACCCTATCTCCTCCTCGCCCTCGAAGATGAACTTCACGTTGTGGCGCAGCAGTCCGTAGCGTGCGGCGTACTCGAAGGCTTTCACCTGCACGAAGGCCTGTCCCTTGTCGTCGTCGGCTCCGCGGGCGTAGATGCGTCCGTCGCGAATCTCCGGTTCGAAGGGTTCGCTCTGCCACTGCTCCAGCGGCTCGGCGGGCATTACGTCGTAGTGGGCGTAGATGAGGATGGTTGAGGCCTTGGGGTCGACGGTTTTCTCGGCGTAGACCAGCGGGTTACCTTCAGAGGGCATTACCTCGGCGCGGTCCGCTCCGGCGGCGAGGAGCAGTTGCCGCCACCGCTCGGCGCAGGCCTCCATGTCCGCCCGGTGCTCGGGCAGGGCGCTGATGCTGGGGATGCGTATGAGGCTGAAGAGCTCGTCCATGAAACGGCTCTCGTTCTCGTGAATGTACTGTTTAATGTCGATGATGTTTTCCATAATATAATAAGGTATTAAGTGGTTTATAAATCTTGTTTGTTTTACGTCGAGAAGTGGACTTGAGGGCTCCTTCGGCTTCGGTGGTCGGAACTTCCGAATCTCTTTATCGGTTTAGGGCTCCGACTTCTTCGCCTTTATAGGTTTCGGGGCTCGGAGCCTTTACTGGGAAGCGCGTTCAGAGCCTCGTCGCCTTGTCCAGCAGGTAATAGTCGAGCACCACCATGGCGGCCATGGCTTCCACGATGGGGACGGCTCGGGGCAACACGCAGGGGTCGTGGCGGCCACGGGCTTTTACCACCGTCTCCTCGCCCTGGACGCTGACCGTAGGTTGCTCGGTGAGCAGGGTGGGGACGGGCTTGAAGGCCACGCGGAAGTAGATGTCCTGTCCGTTGCTGATGCCTCCCTGGATGCCTCCCGAGTGGTTGGTGCGGGTGGAGACCTTGCCCTCCTCCATACAGAAGAGGTCGTTCAGCTGCGAGCCTCGTCCGGTAGCGCCCTCGAAGCCCTCGCCGTACTCGAAGCCTTTGACGGCGTTGATGCTGAGCATGGCGCTGCCGAGTGCCGCGTGGAGTTTGCCGAAGACCGGTTGCCCCAGACCTACTGGACAATGGCGGATGACGCCCGTGATGATGCCCCCGATGGTGTCGCCCTCACGCTTTACGGCGG
>CAYZVH010000154.1:0-2616 GCA_964481755.1 uncultured Bacteroides sp.
GTCGCGCACGGCCTTCATCTCCAGCATGTGTTCGCGGCTGATGCTCTCGTTGCCACACTCATAGAAGAGGATGCTTGGGTTGTTGCGGTTGTAGATGATGGCATCGCGCATCAAGTCGACACGCTGTTGCCACTGACGTCCTGTGCGGTCTTTCTCAGCATCACCGGCAGGCATGGCTTGGATGAGTCCTACACGGTCGCACGACTCCACGTCCTGCTTCCAGGGGGTGACGTGCATCCAACGCACAAGGTTGGCATTGCCTTCCACCATCAAGCCGTTGCTGTAGTCGCTGAGCCAAGCCGGCACGGACATGCCCACAGCAGGCCACTCGTTGCTGGTGCGCTGGGCGTAACCCTTCATCTGAATGACGCGGTCGTTGAGCCAAACCTTGCCTTCGGCGAAACGGGTCTTGCGGAAACCGGTGCGGGTAGACACCTCGTCAATCACGTTTCCCTGCGCGTCTTTCAACGCTGTCTTTATGGTATAGAGGTAGCCATAGCCCCAGCTCCAGAAGTGGAGTCCTCCGATTGCCTGCGCTGCCTTCACAGTGCGCATCTCGCCCGGTTGCAAGGTGATGCGCTCGCCATCGAACTCCTTCACCGTCACGCCATCGGCATCGGCTACGGAGACATGATAGCTAAGGGTGCAAGGCTCGGAACTGTCGTTCTTCACCTGCGACTCCGCATGCACGGTAGCCGTGCGGCCTGGGATGTCGAACTGGTCGGCATAGACGTAGACACCCGTGGTCTTCAAGGAGCTATAGAGCGGCAAGGTCTGGTACACCTTATCGGTGATGTGCAGAAAGACGTTCTTGGGGATGCCGCCATAGTTGGCGTTGAAGTTGCGGTCGTTCCACTGATAGCGGGAGCTGGAGGAACGCTCGCGATACTGCCAATCGTTGTCGATGCGCACCGCCAACACGTTGTCGCCTGCTTTGATGTATGGGGTGAGGTCGAAGCCTACGGCCATCACACCATTCTCGTGCAGGCCCAGGTTCTGTCCGTTCAGGTAGAACTCGCCACTGAAGCGGATACCCTCGAACTCCACAAATACCTTCTTTCCGGCTGCGACCTCGTCCACATTGAAGTGTTTGCGGTACCACACGACGGTATCCGTCAGTTGGGCAATGGCCACCCGGAAGGCCTCATCCTCGTTGAAGGCACGGGGCAAGTCCACCTTCTTCCAACGTTTGTCGTTGTAGTCGATAGCCGAAGCGGCTTGCTCATCACCGATGTGGAGCAGCCATCCGTTATTGAAATTGAATCGTTTGCGCTCATTGGCAGAGGTACTTACCTGCATGCCGAACGCCAACAGAAGCAGTAGAATCAAATAGAGTCTTCTTGTCATGGTATTGATTATTTATTGTTTCTTACTTAATAGATTAGTTGCCATCGGGCTTTTTCAAGCTCACGTATGGATAGGCGTCCCACTTGAACTCCTCGAACTTGTCGGGGTGTGCGGGATCGAAACCAGTGAAGTCAGATACGAGGTACTGTGCCAACGGCAACTTGGCCTCACGAATGCCTTGTGCGATGCACTTGGCTACTTCATAAGCTCCGAACATGTTGAAGTGACTGTTGTCGGCCAACTGCTGAGGGCGACCGGGGAACGCTCCGGCCGGATAGTGCACGAAGAGGTTCTTCGATCCTTCCACGCCCATCGCCTCACACATCGTCTTGGTCATCTCCTGCAGTTCGATGACGGGAACCTGCTCGCGTGCGGCTATCTCACGCAACGCTTGCGGATAGTCGGCGTGTGTATCGAGGATGTGTGTGTTGTCCTGACTCCAATGGCGACGGCGAGTAGGTGTGACAATCACTGGATTGGCACCTTTGGCACGCACCTCGTCGATGAAAATCTTGATGTGGTAAGCAAAGGAGTAGAAGGCTCCCTTGCCGGGACCTTTCTGCTTTTGGTCGTTGTGACCAAACTCCACGAAGAGCCAGTCGCCGGGCTTAATCTGGGTGAGTATCTTCTCCAGTCGACGTTGTGCTTGGAAGCTGTCGGCAGAGAGACCCGACTCGGCATAGTTGGCCACAGCCACTTGGTCGGTGAGGAAACGGGTAATCATCTGTCCCCAGCTAGTGAAGGGGTCGGAGTCCTGGTCCACCACGGTGGAGTTGCCACAAAGGTATATGGTAGGCACATCGTCCACCTTCTGAATCTCGACGGCGGTGACACGCGGCGCGTCGCCATTGAACTCCAGGGTCAACTTGTTGTCCCAGTTCAGTTTCTTACGCTCACCCGGTTTGATGCGCACATACCGACCCTCGCGGATGAGTGTGTCGCGCTTGTTCACACAGATGGTCTGTTGCTTCAGCTCACCTTTCTTTGTAGCCACACGCTCCAGGAAGAGGCGACGGCTCTCAGCTCGTACGGTGGTGACACCAGCTGACTTCTTGCTACCGAGGGTGAGGGTGATGCGATAGTTGCCATCGGGCACCTTCACCGAGAAGAAGAAGGCTTCGTTGGACTTGCCGTCCCACGAGGTGTTGAGGTCGTAACCGTAACCTACCTCATCGGTATATTTAGTTTCCGGTGTAATCTTCGTATAGCCTTCCGAGACTTTCTTGTTTGTACTGAAATCGAATTTGAAATCTTGTGCCTGCAAGAGGG
>CAYZVH010000154.1:2716-7127 GCA_964481755.1 uncultured Bacteroides sp.
TCCACGGCTATCAGACTGGCTTCGCCTTCCACGGTAAAGGTCACATCCTCGCCGGACACAGGTACGGTACGTCCCTTGCTATCCACAGCATAGACACGGATGTACTGCAGGTCCATGCCGTCGGCGGTGAAGTTGCCTTCATCCTCCACCACGGCTTTCAGGCGCACTGCCTTGCCAGTCGTCTGCAATTCGTGACGGGCAACTTCCTTACCGTTGTTGCGTGCAATAGCCGTCACCTTTCCGCCTTTGCCGTAAGGAATGTTCTCCCAATAGATGATGTTGCGTTTCGTGATGTCGCTACGGTTGTTCTGCTTCACGCCCATACTCTTGCCGTTCACCAGCAGTTCCACCTCGTCGGCATTGGTGTAGGTGAAGAGGTTCTGGTTGCTACCCTCCTCGCGGTTCCAGTGCGACGAGAGGGAGGTACCGCCTACCATCACGTCGTTCCACTCGATGCTCTTGTTCTTAACGTCCTCCACACCGATGCGCACCAGCGGTTCGTCGCTGAATCCGCTCTTAATGAGATAGGCCTGCGGATAGGGTTCCAGCGTATGGTTGAAGAAGGAGAAGTTCCATCCCTTCTTGGGCCATCCGTTGGACTCGCCCCAATATTCGATGGCGCCCCAATAAGCCAGGCCTACCATCTTCTCGTGGTCCATACCGAAGAAAGGAGCCAGCAGCTCGTTGGAGGTCGCCTCGCTCTGGTAGACGGTCATGTGCGGATCGTGCTTAAGATAGTCCTGATAGTTGAGGTAGCGGTAGTTGAAGCTGGAGACCTCGGTCACCGTGGCCAACTCGGGAGCGAATATCTTTGTATTGAAGTCTGAGTCGTTCTTACCGATGGCACCTCGGCGAGCGGGGAACATAGCCACCGTCGTCTTGCGGGTGTCGTCGTAACGCTTCACCATCACGTCGAAGATGCGATAGGTGGTCACACCCCAGTCGCCAGTTTGGAATCCGGCCAAGTCCTCACGCATCTGCAGCTCGTTGCCGAGGCTCCAGAGTATCACACACGGGTGGTTGCGGTCGCGCTTCACCCACTCCGGTATCATCTGATGCCAAAGGGAGGTGAAGGGTTTGCGTCCGCCCCAGTAGCTGCCATCGCTCCACTTGTCGATGAGTTCGTCCACTACCAGGATGCCGTATTTGTCGGCCAACTTGAGGAAGCCTATGGAGTAGGGGTTATGTGAACAACGGATATGGTTGTATCCGAACTGTTTCATCTGCTTGAACTGACGCTCGATGGCGGCATCGAAGGCGGCCACACCCACAGCGCCTAAGTCGTGGTGATTGGCGATGCCCTTCAGGAAGAGTTTCTTGCCATTGAGTTTGAATCCGAACTCGGGAGAGAACTCCACGGTGCGGATGCCGAAGTTGTCCTCCACGCGGTCTATCATCTTGCCGTCCTGCACCAGTGTCACTTCGGCACGATAGAGGTTAGGAGACTCGCACGACCACAGCTGAGGAGCATTGACGGTAGCGAGCGGGAGCTTTACCTCCGGGTGCAACAGTTTGTTCTTCAGCGGAGCCTTGGTCTGGCACTCGGCCACCAACTGTCCGTCGGGAGCGTATATCTTGGCGAAGATGTCCACATCGAACGATTTGCCACGGATGCCTTCGAGCTCCACCTGCACCTGAACATCGGCAGCAGCATCGGTAATCTTCGGTGTGGTGATGTAGAGACCATGGCGGGCAATGGCAATGGGATTCTTCACCACCAAGTGGACATCCCGGAAGATGCCACCGCCAGTATACCAACGCGAACCTCCCTTAGGACCTGTGTTGGCACGCACTGCCACGACGTTTTCCTTATCATAATTGAGCAGTTTGGTGATGTCCACCTCATAGCCGTTGTAGCCATATTCGTTGCTGCCGACCTGTTTGCCGTTGACCCACACGTCGCTCACGTACATGATGCCCTCGAAGTCGAGCAGCACCCGATGGTCTTTCCATGCCTCATCGGCTTGGAAGGATTTGCGGTACCAGCCTGTTTCCATGGCCTTGAAACCACGAGCACCGCCTGCCGACTCATCCCACGGCTGTTCCATCTGGAAGTCGTGCGGTAGGTCGAGCGTGCGCCACGAGGCATCGTCGTAGTCTACGGCTTGCGCCTCTTTCACGTCGCCCAAGTGGAATCGCCACCCGAAGTTAAAGAGTTGAGTGATTCGCCCGGAAGTAGCGTCCTGGGCATAGATGCAGGCCATCTGCATCAAACATAGTAATAGGAAGATTGCTTTTTTCATGATATTGAAACTGTTATTTGATTCTTATCTTAATCGCTCCGCCATAGGGATTGAAGTCGAACAGCGCCTTGCCGTCACGTATCTCCACAGAGAGTTTCTTCTTGCCTTGCTTGGCCGTCACGCGTCCCTCCCCTATCTCGTTGACCACCATGGTCAAGGGCGCAGTAAAGAGTTCGGGGTCGAGGTCCAGCTTGGGAGTGATCACAATGGTTTGTCTGTTGCGTTCTATCGTCAGGCGGATGGCATCTCGTTCCTTTACGTAAGCAGCCACTTCTACAAACGTGCCTACCCACACCTTGTCGGCATGCTGTTTCACGTAGTCCCAGTGGTCCCACAGGCGTTGGGGATTGACGAAGGCATCGTAGCCATAGGTGAGTCCGTGCGTCATTCCTACGCCCCACTCACCTCTTTCTATAAGTCCGTCCACCCATTGGTTCAAGTCCTGCAGGGTGCGTTTGCTACCTACCGACCGTTGTTCAAGGCGGGTTCCTACCCTACCCTTCTCCACATAACTTTTACCCGGTTCGCTCTTGTTGTTATTAGGATAGGCGAAAGTTTTCGACGGCGTGCCGATATACTTCAGGATAGCCTCATCGTTTCGTTGGATATCCACTATCAGCGAGTCCAGAGGGAAGCGGGCGAAGTTGCGGTGTGCCCAACCGTGGTTGGCTATCTCGTGTCCGTGCTCGGACATCTCACGGAGTTGTCCCCATGTGGCGCGTGTGGTGTCGGTCACATGCTCGAGGTCTTGGTTTATCTTCGACCCATTGATGTAGAAGGTTCCACGGAATCCACGTTTCTCCAGTTCGGGTGCCGCCATTGTATATTGCTCGGCGTAACCGTCGTCGAAGGTATAACTGACAGCACAAGTCTTGTCGCCTTTGTAACGAGCCACCTCTACGACCTCTGGTTCAGTCTGAGCAAATAGCTGACCAGCAAAAAAGATTTCTATGACTAGGAAAATATTTCTCATAATATTTATGGTTTGTTTGAGTTCACATCGCAAAGGTAGATATTTAGCGAATACGTCTAAATGGATATTTTATCCACTCTATGCAATAATAGACTTTAAGAACGGCCCCAAGTGCATATATTCGCAAAAGAGTGACACTTTTTGAACCGAAGGGTTACAAATGGGTGTCACTCTTTCACGCTCGGACTATTCGGCACCGGCGAAGTCGAACCACAGTTTGATGTGCAAACCTACGTCGCCTATGTTCATGCGGACATGACTGGGTTGTGCCTGCGGGCCCAACTGTTCGATGGGTTTGTAGGACTGTATGCCGGGAATCTCCAACAGGAAGGAGAGGTCACCTTCGGGGAAGGGTTGCATCGTAGGCTTCCCGTTGTTGAGACAGGTCGGTTCCTCAGGGGTAAACACTCGGTAGTAGAGTCCGTCCGTCTCGGTGAACACGGTGAACGGAGCGGTCGCCGACTGCATCTGTGCCCAATAGAGATTGGCGTGGTAGCCTTTGAACTCGGGGTAGACAATCGGTTTTCCACAATCTCCGGTGACCGTATTGTTATAGTCCTTCTGCCAAATAGCATAGGTGGTACCTTGCTGACGGTTACGCCATACCCGGTAGGGACCGCGTCCCAGCCAGCGCATGCCTGTGCAGCAATCCTCGGGATAAGAGAACGAGAAGCCGAAGTTGCGTATCTCCTTGTCGAAGAATTCACCATCGAAGCCATGGCCTTTGCGGTCGTTGAGCAACAAGGCATCCATACCCAGCAGTCCGTCGGCAGTCATACGCCACACGATGGAGTCTACCGCTCCGGTGTATTTCATCACCAACAGGGCATCCGATCCATCTTGTCGGGCTGTGACTTGTTTCAGTTTCATTTTCATGCCCACGGGCAGAGGGCCATTATTGAACGGAATCTCTTTGTCCTTATAGTAAACCTTGGCGAGCATGCCGGTCGAAGTGTCGAACTGGGCTTTCACTCCATTGGGAGCGACAAGGGTATTACCGCCCTCAACTTTCGCAGCTGCTGTCTGATGCGAAGTGGTGTCAGTCGCACGTTGAGTTGCAAAATATTCATCGGTATACTTCATCGACCAAGTCCACACGTTGATGGTATCGCCAGCAGCATTGCGGGCAACCATCTGTAGCACATCGCCCTTCCTGGCCTCATTGCTCAGTGCAATGCGACACTTCACGCTCTCA
>CAYZVH010000155.1:0-7075 GCA_964481755.1 uncultured Bacteroides sp.
CAAAGGGAACGCCCCGAAGGTCACAAACCTCCGGGGCTTCTTCGTTTACATCGGCTTATGTCAGTTATCTACTTGATACCTAATGTGCTAGTGTAATCTGATAAATCCATTTTCCTATTTAACCGAAAATACTTTAGTAAATATACTTTTTCTGTTAAAATGGTTTGTATATTTGCATTGCTAGGGGCTGTGTATACGTTTCTGCGTATCAATTGTTCCCCACTATTTATTAATCATTTAATCATATATACTATGAATAAACCAATTAAAGTCATGCAAGTGGCCTTGCTCAGCCTGTGTTTGGCTGGTTGTCAACAACGCACATTCCTTATGGATGAGAGTGGAATGGAGGAGGAACGGATACCGGTGATGTTCTCCGGGACGATACAGACACGCATGGCGGACAATGCTTGGGAGGCGGACGATAAGATTGGTGTGTTCATGTTCAGAACCGGACAGACGGAGGTTACCAACGCGGTTATCGACAACTCCAATAACCGAAAATATATCTACTCCTCGGAGAACTCTTTTTCCCCTGCCACCAAGAACGATACGCTTTTCTATCCGCAGGATGCGAATGTGGACTTTATCTCCTATTACCCATATAGTGCAGTGGAGGATTACCAACTGAAGTTGGATGTCTCTGTGCAGGCGGACCCTTCTTCCATCGACTTGCTCTACAGCAACAATCTTAAGAATATTGCTAAGGGAAACACTCAACAGACATTGGAGTTTACCCATCGTTTGGCGAAGGCGGTCTTCAACATTAAGGCCGGAACGGATTTCAATGCCAAGGACCTGGTCGGCTTGAAGCTTTCTGTTGAGGACGTGGCCGCTTCCGCTACATTTAATATCTTCGAGAACGAGTTGACGCTGGCGTCTAATTCCAATAAGACCATTACGGCTAAGACCAATGAGCAAGGAACCCAGGCGGAAGCCATCATGTTGCCGCAGGACTGCGAGAACAAGAAGGTGAGGATAGTTCTGGCCAACCGACGGACTTATACCTTCTTAATAGGTAGCTCAACGGTTGTTGCTGGCAACGGTGATACAGGTTCCGCTACTAAGGATACGGAATGGGCAGCTTCCTTCAAGTATACCTATACCATCACATTGAATCGTGACTATTATTCAGTAGAGAGTATCAAGGCTACCATTACGGATTGGACAGCCAACAACCAAGGTGCCTTGGATCAGTCCGGTAGCAGCACCATCGACGCGTCTATCTGGGACGGCACCACTTCCAACATCGATTGGTACGATGCTTCACTGAGTACCTTCAACATCTCCACCGCGGAAGAGTTCGCCGGATTCTCCGAACTGGTGAATGGCGGCAACAACTTCGAGGGAAAGACCGTGAACCTGCTTTCGGACATCGATTTGAACAACAAGAGCTGGACTCCTATAGGTTACGATAAGACAACCTCTTTCAAGGGGACGTTCAATGGAGGTAACCATACGGTGAACGGCATTGCACCGGTTATGCACGCCGACAGCCAAGTGCTCGGATTGTTTGGTGATAATAGCGGAGCAATCAATGATGTCATTGTGAGCGGCACGGTGTCGTACAGTGGTGATGCCATAGCGTCTGTCATCATGGGAGGCGTAGCCGGTATGAATCGTGGAACGATTAAAGGTTGCCGCAACTACGCGTCGGTTACGGGAGGGAATACAGCTGTTTCGGACGACGGTAAAACCTCTCTTTATATCGGAGGCATAGCTGGATACCATAGTGGTTCGGGCTCTGTTGAGGATTGTCAGAACCAAGGTGTGATTACGGGAGAAAATGTAAAGTCTACGTCATCTAATGTAGTTATAGGTGGTATAGCTGGATATGCTAATGCTTCTATTAAGAAATCAGAGAACGACCAGAGCGTTCGGTGCAAAGGTGTGACAGCGCTTGCAGGCGGCATTGTGGGCAATCTTGCTAGTGAAACAGGAGTTGTTTCGGCTAGTTACAACTATGGTAGCGTGACGATAGAGGAAGCTTCTTCGGCATCAAAAGCTGGTGGGGTTGTTGGTTCTATGACTAAATCGGCAAAGGTTAGCGGATCCTTCAATTACGCGGAAGTGACTGCAAATATCTCTAATGACACGGAATATGTCAAGGTCGGTGGTATAGTCGGACAGAATACTGGTTGTCAGGTAATTTCCAACACGAATAATGGTGCAGTCTCTGCCGTGAACACCCAAACTGCTGCTTGCTCTGCAGCCGGCGGTATTGTGGGTTACAACGAAAAGGGTGGAGAGATTCATAAGTGCACCAACGGAACCGGTGGTAGCGCTCAGTGTGTGGGAGTGTATGGCTGCATCGCGGGATATAACAGTACGGCAGATACGGCGGAAGGTTATGTCTACAACTGTTGCACGAACAACGGAACACCAACCAAGTGGATTGGTAGTGCCACGGGTAACAGCTCCCTCGCAGGGGTGACGACCACGGAGCATACAGATGAATGAAAAGTTATTCTCTCTCTTCATATATTGTATAAAAACATAGTTTAGTTGTAAAAGTTAAGGCCGGGGGCTCGCCGTGAGGTACGCCCTCGGTCGTTATTTATAAACCATGTGATATTTTTAACACTAAAAACTTGCGTGGTCCAAATATTGTATTTATCTTTGCCTCGCTTTTCAGATAGAAGAGTAGTTCTTTTATGTATCAAGAGACGGTTTTAGTACCGAACCAACCGAGTTTAGTGAACATAGCCACGGTGGTAAGAATGATACGAATTAAGGATTTAGTTATTAATCGTTTAATTAAAAATTTCGTTATGTCACAAATCACTTTTAAACAATTTCTCTAGAGCCTTCAAAAAGGATTAGGTTTCGTTTTCGGCTTGCATTGGCCAATGCTAGGTTAGGCATTTCTATGCCTCATTGTAACCTCGCCGCGGTCTTGTATGCATTACCGGATATGTTTAGTTAACGTTATCGGGGGCAATACCCTTTTGACAAGTGTGGTTCATTTTAAATTCTAGACAAATGGAACAAGACAAAATTTTCTTTGGAGAACAGGGACTCAGTTCAACCAGTGCAGACTTCATTGCTAACCTTGCAAAGGAGATGCTCAGAAAGGACGAAAGCAAGATTGCGGGTATCAACTTTGTGTGTGAGCAGATCTCACCATTCAACAACCCAGTGAAGTCTGATGTAAACATTGGTATGGAAGAGGCTGAGGTGAGAAACATCCCTACAATCATGGAGCGTATCATACGTCTCAAGTCACTCATAGCCTGGCTCAGAGAGGCCATCAAGGCAAAAGAGAGAATGCTAAAGGAAGTAGAGGAGATGCGCGTTGGTGGTAAAGGTTGGAAAAAGCTTGGACTGGGAGAAGTGCCAGAGGGTCCTGAGGGCTGGACCAAGATGACTAAAGAGGATTATATGGCCACATTGAGTGTGGCGGACAGAAGCAAAATGTACAGCCTTGAGACCAAAGCGGCAGCGCTTGGAAAAATTCTGCATAAGGACGGCTCTTTGGAGGAGGCGCGCGAACGGCTTTACAGTGTCATGACCAAACCACGGGAGGTGGAGTCAGCTGGAATCAACAACATCATTCACTATTATGAGCCTAGTGTGGACTCTGCTGTAGTAGACGAAGTGTATTTCAAACTTACGGCACAGTACAGAGAAGCGCAGGCTGGACTCAATGCGTACCTTCATGATATGGAAGCTGCCATCAAACAACACGACATTGATGAATCGGCAAAATGTGTGCAGGAGACTGAAGAGTGTAACAAGAAATTTTCCCTCCTCTACGCTAAGCTTGCCCAGTGGAAGGTAGAGGAGTCAAGTAGAATTGGGAAACTGAAGATTATCATCCCCAATTCCTTGAGGTCCACTTATGAAGAGGTGCAGAAAGTAGGAAAATAAATGAATAGAGATGAAAGTGTAAGGTGACAGCCCGGGCTGGCCTGCCGGCCCCTTCACCTGAATGCATGCAGAAGAGTCTGCTGTTAAAAACTAATACAAGACATCATAGGCAAACCGTAAAGACGGGTCCTGCGCAAACAAGCGACTATACCTGCGGGCATAGTACTGACATTGACATTGGGCGCATAAAGGACGTCATTGACCTAGATCTTGTTTTTGTGATTTCGACATTGTGGGTTGTCTAACCAAGCTCCACCGGCTTGACGGCTTAGGGTGGACGTGAGTTACTGTCAGGAATGGCTGGTAACGCTCCCAAAGATTAAGAAACCTTCTCGGAGTAAACGACACGATGGTTTTGTTCCCAGGATGCTTAGAAATCAGGACAACTCTGCATGCAGCACTTTCTCTTTTACTTTAAAAAAATAACAGAAACTTAAATGCTAATGAATATGGAATCAAAAGATAATACCCTCAGACTTGATACTACAGGAGAATATCTTCAGGTGGGAAGACGCAAGCCGGCCGCCACAAAGTCAGAGCAAAGTGCAGAGACGCAGGCAGAACAAAAACTGTTTTATGACAATGCCTTCGTCTTCTGGGCCAATAAAGAGCGCATACTGCGTGACAGTCGCATGTCCTTGGCTCCTGTTCCCATCCAAAGCGGACTCGCCTATACCGGCACGAGCGGATTCCGCAACCCTACATTGGGCGTATATCTGGAGTTTTGGCAGGACTGCCACTTCGCCACCCGGATGGATGAGAATGGCCGGAAAGGACTTGTCTGCCGCATAGCAGGTTCTCCGCTAAGCGGATGTAACAAATGTACTGTCGTGTTTGAAGACGGCAAAGTGGAGGATAAATCCTTGGAGCATTTCATCACTGTTTGGCGTACCTTTATGGAAATCAATACAAGATATGATAAGGCTAAGGCGACAGGGGAGTGGTGCTTCACCCTCCAGCAGGTGGTGGATATCCTGAAAGAAGAAGGTCCGGTCGATTACGACAGTAGCGCCATGGAGGCATCCTTCTATAAGAAAGACGCAGCATATTGGAAGGAGCGCTGTCTGTCCGCGGAAGCCAAGTGCGACAGCTTGCGGCTGAATGTTCGCCGGTTAAGGTTGGAAACCAAGCGCGAGCAACTGACGGAGTTGGTGAAGAAAGTCGATCTCTTCCAAATGAAAATAGATGCCTTGACGGAAGAAATCGGGGGGCAACGCCGTATGATGCTGGAGAAACTCCATGCCAAGGAAATGTCTGCGTCTGAATACCAGCGTTGGTGGATGGCATTGCCGCTCCGTAAGGAAAAGGACAATGAAAAGAGAAATTTGATGGACTTAGTGAGCGGCACACTGAAAGCATTGTATCCAGATGATTACATTACTTTCTCTATAAGGGAGGTGAGGAACTTTGTGGAATCCCTTTCGGGGGCTGAAGAAAATGAAACATCCAATTGAACAGAGAAGTGTTATCAAAGGAATGGTAGTTAATGCAATAAAAACTATCGTGGTGGTGTCCACTGCGGATAATCAACGCTTGAGGCAAAAGGATTCACGGCCCAATAAAAAGACGAACGAACCACTTTTGGCTAATATCGAGCAAGGAGGATATGTCCTTGTGCCTGCAATAGGTCAGCTTGGTGATGAAGCACATCCTTATGCCGTTTTCAATATGTCCCTTGACACAGCAAAGAGGCTGAATGGCAAATATCGTCAAGCTTCATTCATTTACGGTCAGCTAAATGATGATGGGTCTGTCCATAGTGAATATTGGGAGAAAGAGGATGGCGAAGCCTCATACAATAGGCACTATAATGGCTATATTATGAAAGATCAAAGTGATGAGTGGAACGATTGGACGGAGGCCGAGGCTTGCTTTACTATTGTTGGCAAGAAGTTCAAATGTTCAATTCCTATTAGTGCTCTACAGGGTGCGAACAGATTGATTTCAAACAACGCTACCAAACTAGTTGTACAAGCAAAGATGAGATGGAGGACCAGCATTGATGAAGGATGGTTGATTGATAAGACAATTAACGGAGTTGGCTATTCTCCTTATTTGTGGAGAAAAGCCTTGGTAAAAGAATAAGTAATAACGTTTAAGATTTATGGTATTATCAAAACGAAAAACCAGTTGGGAACCGGCTATTGAAGACTTTCTCAGGTCGAAACATTGTGGAATCTTCAATGATGACGGGCTAAGGAAATATCTCGTATCCAAAGGAGTGAGACATTATCCCACTATTTACTTCAAGGTGGATTCCGAATATGAGGAAGTTCTCAAGGGTGACAAGGACTACGATGCGGATTATCCTTACCGTCTGAAGTCCATGCACATCGGCTTGGGCAGTGACAACGGATATTATGCCTGGAAGAGTGAAGAACTTGAAGCCCCGGATTTTTACAGTGGACTGATAGATTACTTTGAGGGTAAAGATTACCCGCTTGAGGCATTCATGCAACAGGGCGGTTGTGATGATGCCCAGAAGATTGCCCAATTCTTCCAGGCGATGATAAGAGACGGATTCAAGATGTACAGCTTTAGATTTATAGAATCATAGGAATAGACATATAAACAACTTGTTAGGTAAATCCCTATTGAAGTTAGCGAAAATGATTGCTACAGAGATGAAACAATTTAATGAACAGAATTGATATAACGATATTATCTGTATATTTGCACCCGTAACAGATTTCAGAGAGAACTTTTTGTTCATCAAGTCTCTGGCAAGGACGAAACTTACACTTTTTGACGAGATTCACATTGAGGTGCCAAGCCACTCAGTCGATTAGTCTGTTTATGGACAGACGGCTTAACTTCTCCAAAACAAACCTTAATGTTGAACCATGCCTGGATGCCATAACATCTGCGGCATACAAGAAATGTAAAAATGATGAGCGATTACATCTACAATTACGAAGAATGGTTGAGCGGACATGCCAACCGCAAAACTATGATGCAGAAACTGGAACGCAGCCTGATTCCCTACGAAATCTTCGAGGCCATCGGACTACAGAATGACAAGCAGGAGCGCTCGGGTGAGGTGTGCATTGACGGCAACACCTATAGCTACTGCGTCAGCTACGACTACAAGTGCATTGGTCACGATGTGTATGATGTCATGCTGAGAGTGGTGGATCTGCAGGACAAATGGCACAATCTGCTGATGGGCTACAACAAGTTCAAGGTGGTGATGAACCACCAGAAC
>CAYZVH010000156.1:0-7039 GCA_964481755.1 uncultured Bacteroides sp.
CAAGACTCGCGTGCTGACCTACAAGATAGCTTACCTGCTGGAGATGGGCTACGAGCCCTACTCCATCCTGGCACTGACCTTCACCAACAAGGCGGCGGAGGAGATGAAGAACCGTATCGCCAAACAGGTGGGATGGGAGAGGGCTCGCAACCTCTGGATGGGAACCTTCCACTCCGTGTTCTCACGCATCCTGCAACGCGAGGGACAACTGCTGGGATTCTCGGCACGGTTCACCATCTACGATCAGGCCGACTCGCGCAACTTGATAAAGACCATCATCAAGGAGATGGGGCTCGACGAGAAGGTCTACAAACCAGCAACGGTGCAGTGCCACATCTCCAACGCGAAGAACCAGCTGATGTTGCCGGTCGACTATGCCTCCGACGCGGAAATCTTCAAGATAGACCAACAGGAGAAGATTCCCGCCACACGCGACATCTACGCCAAGTACTTCGAGCGCTGCAAACAGTCGAACGCCATGGACTTCGACGACCTGCTGCTCTATACCTATATATTATTTAATAGGTATCCCGACGTGCTCCAACGCTACGCCACCCGGTTCCGCTACATCCTGGTGGACGAGTATCAGGACACCAATCGGGCGCAGCACCGCATTGTGGAGCAACTGGCGACGGTGAACAACCGAGTGTGCGCCGTGGGCGACGATGCCCAGAGCATCTACTCGTTCCGCGGGGCGAAGATTGAGAACATCCTGGAATTCACACGCCTCTACAAGGAGGCCAAGCTCTTCAAGCTGGAGCAGAACTACCGCTCCACCCGTTGCATCGTGGACGCCGCCAACAGCTTGATAGCGAAGAACCGTAACCGCATACCGAAGACCGTGTTCTCGAAGAAAGAGCAGGGCGAGCCCATCCGTGTGTCAGAAGCCTACTCCGACGTGGAGGAGGGCGAGATAGTGGTCAACCAGATACAACAGCTGCGGCGCAAGGAGCACGGGGCGTTCTCCGACTTCGCCATCCTCTACCGCACCAATGCCCAGTCGCGCATCTTCGAGGAGGCGCTGCGCAAGCGCTCCATACCGTACCGCATCTATGGTGGCCTCTCGTTCTACCAACGCAAGGAGATAAAGGACGTCATCGCCTACTTCCGTTTGGCGGTGAATCCTTCGGACGAAGAGGCCTTCAAACGGGTGGTGAACTATCCCGCCCGAGGCATTGGCGACACTACGGTGAATAAAATCATCGCGTCGGCCTTCGAGGCTGGTGTCAGTCTGTGGGACGTCATCTGCAACCCCATGCAGTATAGGCTCGATGTGAACAAAGGAACGCTGACCAAACTGCAAGGCTTCCGCGGCATGATAGAGAGCTTCATCGCCTTGGCTGCACAGAAGGACGCCTATGCCGTGGGGCAGGAAATCATCTCCACCTCGGGCATCATGAAGGAGATTTACCAGGATCGCACGCCGGAGAACCTCAGCCGGCAGGAGAACGTGCAGGAGCTGGTCAACAGTTTGCAGGACTTCTGCTCCTCGCGACAGGAAGAGGGCGACACGGCCGTGGCGCTGACAGACTTTCTCTCGGAGGTATCGCTCCTCTCGGAGCAGGACATGGACAAGGGGGTTGGAGACGACAAGGTGACGCTGATGACCGTGCACTCTGCCAAGGGACTGGAGTTCCGCACCGTCTTCATCGTGGGCATGGAGGAGGGCATCTTCCCGAGCCTGATGGCACAGAGCCCTACGGAGATGGAGGAGGAACGCCGCCTGTTCTACGTCGCCATCACTCGGGCCGAGGAACACTGCTTCCTTTCGTACGCCCGTAGCCGCTTCCGCTATGGTAAGATGGAGTTCGGCTCCCCCAGCGGATTCCTGCGCGACATCGACGAGGACTATCTGCAGCTGCCTCAATCCGCTAATCAATATAGTGAACCGCGCACCCGCGACGGCCAGCAGTTCCGCTCTTACCGCCAGTTCGGCACACAGCGTGATGAGCCCCAGTGGACAAAACGAGAAGAACCTCAGTGGGCCAAGCCGAAGTCGGAACCGCTGATACCCTTCACACCGCCGCGTAAACTTACCCGCGTGTCCGCTTCATCGGCGTCGACCTCACGCTCGTCCGCCGGAGCCGCCGCCTCGGTGCGTGAGGGGCAGCACATCCGCCACGAGCGGTTCGGTGTGGGCGAGGTCACACGTGTGGAAGGCACGGGAGAGAACTGCAAGGCCACCGTCGTGTTCCAAAACGCCGGCACCAAGCAACTGCTGCTGAAGTTTGCCCGCTTCGAAGTGATAGACTAAACGATAGCCCCTGCCTAGTGACAGCAGCGACAGACTAAACCAAAAAGAAATTATGAACAAAGAACAGATAAACCAGGTGCCATCGCCCTGTTATGTGATGGAAGAGACTTTGTTGCGCCGCAACCTGAGCTTAATAAAGCACGTGAAGGAGAGCGCCGGCGTGGAGATAATATTGGCATTCAAGTCGTTTGCCCTGTGGAAGTCGTTCCCCATTTTTAGGGAGTATATCGACTACACCACAGCCAGCTCGCTGAGCGAGGCACGCCTGGCCTACGAGGAGTTCGGCAGCAAGGCACACACCTATTCGCCGGCTTACACCGAGGAGGATTTCCCCACTATCCTGAGGTGTAGCAGCCACATCACCTTCAACTCGTTCGGCCAGTTCCACCGGTTCTTCCCTATGGTGCAACAGTCCGCCGACCCGGTGTCGTGCGGCATTCGCATCAACCCCGAATATTCCGAGGTGGAGGTGGACCTCTATAACCCTTGTGCTCCCGGCACACGCTTCGGGGTGACTGCCGACCAGTTGCCGGACCAGCTGCCGGCAGGCATCGAGGGGTTTCATTGCCACTGCCACTGCGAGAGTGACTCCTACCAACTGGAGCGCACGCTGGTACACATAGAGGAGAAGTTCAGCCGCTGGTTCCCGCAAATCAAATGGCTCAACTTGGGCGGTGGCCACCTGATGACCCGCAAGGACTATGACGTGGAGCATCTGATAGGTCTGCTGAAAGGTTTGAAGAGTCGTTACCCGTGGCTGCAGATTATCTTGGAGCCGGGTTCCGCCTTCACGTGGCAAACCGGCACGTTGGTGGCTTCGGTGGTGGATGTGGTGGAGAACCGCGGCATCCGCACGGCGATACTCAACGTGAGTTTCACCTGCCACATGCCCGACTGTCTGGAGATGCCCTACCAACCGGCTGTGCGTGGGGCGGAGACGTTGCCTTTCGACGCGGCCAGCGAAGCCAAGCCTGGGGGGCACGTCTATCGCTTGGGTGGTAACAGCTGCCTGAGTGGCGACTTCATGGGCAGCTATCGTTTCGACCACGCGTTGCAGATAGGCGAGCGTCTGGTGCTGGAGGATATGATTCACTACACCACCGTGAAGACCAATATGTTTAACGGCATCCATCATCCTTCCATCGGTCTGCTCCACACCGACGGCACCTTCGAACTCTACCGCCAGTTCAGCTACGAGGACTACAAGAGCCGCATGTGCTGAACAGAAGGAGAGAAAAATAGAAGGTTAAGAAAGGGGCGCTTTCTCAAAATCACCTGTTAAAATGGCCTTTATTCCGCTAGAACCTATCAAAATCGATAATTCTAGCGGAATAAATGCTGTTTTGTACAGGGTTTTAGAGAATCTCGTATGAGGCTAGCACAAAGGACTAGGTGTGGTCGCTAACCAAATGGCGAAGAGTCGGTCACTTACATAATATCCTTTGGGTGTACGGCTCACAAGATTCTTCTCCATTAGTCCCTTCAAGGCCGTCTTTATACTGCTTGTTGCAGGAAGATGGTATTTGAGTATAAAGTCTTGAGCCAATGGACTTACTATGCTTCCCTCATGGGCAATGGCGTAAAGAAGCCTGTACTGATTGTCTGTCAGCCATGAACAATAATTCATGTATGCATCTGACTGTTCGTCTATCAACTCACGTACGGCGAAGTCGACACTCTGTATCGTCAACAAGTCGTTTGGCTTGTCATAAAGGTTATGGAGAATCGCTTGTACATACCACGTCACTCCGCCCGCCACATCGTAGACATGGTGAAATGTATCACTGTTCATCGTGCGATGTTGCCGTTTGAACATACTGTTGGCAAACTCGCCGTAGACATCCTCGGCTATACTTGTCAGCGACATTATCATAGAACTCTGATAGAACGGCCTTCCCGATGAGAGGAACATCTCTTCCATCATGTGCTGATGACTGCCCGAAAAGATGAAATACACATTGGGCAGAAACTGCACGTATGAACGTATCAGTGCCTCTACGCCCGTCTCGGGATAGTTGAGTATCTGCTGAAACTCGTCAATAGCCACATAGCATCGTCTGCCGGATTGTTGCATGTACTCGAAGATACGCTTCAGACTTGCGGCACCATCGGATGGTTTCAGATCCAGTGTGACGGATGGCATCCCGGTCAACTGGTCGAAATTTATTACCGGGCGCCAACTGCTGAAGAATTCCTGTATGCGGCGTATCGCCGCTTGCGTCAGTGTGTCCAATCGGCCTATTATCTCTGACGCAAGCAATTGTACCATCTGCTCCAGGTTGCGAGTGGAATAGATGTCGACATAAAAGCAGCGGGTGTCACTGTCTTCTTCTCCCAGCTGGTTGAACGCGTGGCGTATCAGTCCCGTCTTTCCCATACGGCGTGGTGCGACAAGCGTCACGTTGCGCTCTCCGTGTAGCGCCGACTTTATCTTTGCCGTTTCAGCGATGCGGTCGCAAAAATACTCCGCACCTTTATATCCATATATTACGAAAGGATTGTTTATCATACTGTTATCGTCATTGCGCTTTTTGCGCAACACAAATTACGCAATAAATATTGATACCATCAAATGATTGTACAGGAAAGACTGAAGGTTAACTTCCCTTAACCAATTACTGTAGTGAACGTCATTTCATACATCCAGCCCGCCATTTCGTACAATAAGGGTAGTGTGTTGTTGGTGGGGAAGCGGGATGTGACTATCTTTGTGGTGTAATAAACAAAATCATTATGGCGAAGAAAGTGAAGATACAGGTTATCAAGTTTGAGGTGGTCAACGGTAGTAAGACAGGACGGTCGTTCACCTTTGAGATGGATCCGAAGGAGATGGCGAAGTACAAGACGGAGGCCACGGTACGGAAGAAGGTGGAGGAGTATGTGGCCAAGAGCGGAGTGTTTAAAAAGTCGGAGTTGGGCGAGCTGAAGTACAGCATGAAAGAGTTTCTTGCGGAATGGAAGAAGATGCTCCCCGTGGTGGAAGCCGAGGAGTTGGCGAAACTGGAGAAGTCCAGCAACAATCCCGATTCCCGAGTGACGCCGGCCAACATCACGAAACTGGCTCCGGGCGAGGTGTTCGTCTTCGGCAGCAATGCGGCAGGGCAACATGCCGGCGGCGCTGCTAGGGTGGCGGCCGATAAGTTCGGTGCCGTGTGGGGACAAGGCCATGGTCTGCAAGGTATGAGCTACGCCATCGACTCCATGAGTGGAGAGGATGCCTTGCGGAAGGATGTGAACGACTTCATCGCCTTCGCGAAGGGTCATCCCGAGAAGACCTTCTTTGTGACCGCTATCGGTTGCGGCATTGCCGGGATGCGTCCCTCGCAAGTCGCCCCGATGTTCAAGGAATGCCTCGAGATGAAGAATGTCTGCCTGCCTGCAGATTTCTGGGATGTGATAGGGTGGCCGGAGGCGCAACAGAAGAGCTTCGACCTGCACCGCTTCGTCGATGCACAGGACTTCTCCTACACGATAGCCTTGCGCGAACTGCGGGAGGGGCAGAAGAGTAGCCACTGGATATGGTACATCTTTCCCCAGTCCAACAAGTTCGGCCACAGCTTCAATGCCAAGTACTACGGGCTGGACGGAGAGGATGAGGCCCGGGCCTATCTTGCCCACCCGTTGTTGGGTGCCCGTCTGCGCGAGTGTTGCCAAGCCCTCTTGACCCATCGTGGCAAGGAAATCCGTCAGATTATGGGAAGCGATGTAGATGTGCTTAAGCTCAACTCCAGCATGAACCTCTTCAACCACGTATCGCCGAATGATGTCTTCGCTGAAGTGCTTGAGGCTTTCTTCTAAGGAAACAATCTTTCAACCATCCCCCTCTCAACGCTCTGCGGCGGAGAGAGGGGAGTTGGTCTAATCATATATAATATTGTGGAGTAATAATATTAAAACAGTGTATTATGTACAACAAGAAAGAACTGGAGCTTATTATGAACACAAAACTGGAAGATTTGGAATCTTCTATTTGGGAGGCTGTAAGGGATACGGGTGCTGTCACTATACGTGACTTGGTTGATGTGGATCACAGCAAGGCGCATTGGACAAAGAAGTCTCTAACAGAAGCATCTGACCTATTGGAATGTTTGGGCCTAACGTTTAGTAGATCGGTAAGCGACAACAAATACATAGCAAGCGTAGGGGCATTCGAGCAGCGGCTTGTGGAAGCTTTCTATGTGGAGTGTTGTGATGAGGCGGAGAAAGAATTCCGGGTGCATCCGGAGAAGTATGAGGACGTTACGAAGTACGATGCTGACGGAGTTCCCTATGTGAGAATAGAAGGCAGAAGGCTGAATCTGCCCGAGGATAGTAGCGATGAAAGTTATGAACGTTGGCTTAAGACATTGCCTATATCCCTCTCTTATTTCGACGAAGATATCTATGTGTTGCCCAACGAACGCAAGTTTGTGCGGGAAAAGTAATTGCTTTGCATTCAGAAAAGCAAAGGATATTCTTTGCCTCCGTGCGAGGGGAGGATAGTATATCCATGAGGCGGTACGCAGGGCCGACGGGAGGCTAAACCTGGGGTTGGATGGTCTAAATAGGGCTTGCGGACGAAAATAAGCGGAAAAAAGTTTGGGTTCTACCTTGCTGATATTCAGTAGGGTAGAACGCATCGACGAAGAAAAGTGATAGAAATAGTAAAATATTTCTTGGAAAAGTTTTGCAGATTAGGGGAAAACCCATACCTTTGCAACCGCAATCGAAAGAAATAATGACGGTTGTAGTAATTGCGGAAATAGCTCAGTTGGTAGAGCACAACCTTGCCAAGGTTGGGGTCGC
>CAYZVH010000157.1:0-7013 GCA_964481755.1 uncultured Bacteroides sp.
CTTTGTCTCCCGCAGGTCCTTTACTTCCGGTAGGCCCTTTGTCTCCGGTAGGTCCTTTACTTCCCGCAGGTTCTTTGTCTTCGCAGGTCCTTTACTCCCGGTAGGTCCATTATCTCCGTTGTTCCTTTTATCTGCGGTAGGTCCATTATCTCCGCTGGTCCTTTACTCCCGGTAGGTGTCCTTTTATCTCCCGGTAGGTGTCCTTTTACTCCCGGTAGGTGTCCTTTTGTCTCCCGCAGGTCCTTTACTTCCGGTAGGTGTCCTTTATCTCCCGGTAGACGTTTTTGGCGTAGCTCTCGTCGCGCAGCATATCCTGCACCTTGTTGGCGTAGGGCTTGGGGTCCACGTTGCTCTGCAGGCCGCAGTCCTCGGTGAGGAAGCGGTAGATGGCAAGTGCGGGAGGGTTCTTTGGCAACACACCTGCCTCAATCCAAATCCTCAGATGACTGACGATGACGGCGTTGAGCTTGTCCTCCCTGGAGCAGCAGAGCCGGTTGCTCCACAGCTTGTGCTCCTTCAGGTAGCCCACGAGCTCGTCGCTCTTGCGGCTTGCCGTCAGCTTGTCCTTGAAGAGCATCTTCTTCCGGGGCCCTTGGCGGCCGTTTCCCTTCGGTCTGTCGGTGTGCTGGGAATGTTTGTCCCAGGCTTTGTCCATGGCCTCGTCGAAGCTCTGGCGCACGCATTGGCAGATTTCCTTGAAGCGGAAGAAGGCGGCTACGTGGCGGAAGGCCGAGGGGTCGTGCGTGGGGCGGCGCGGTAGCAGGCTGGGGCGGTTGTTCCAAAGGTATTTGCCCAGCGCAGCGCCTTGGTTGAAGGTGAGGCGTGCGCCCTTGTGGCCTGTGAGGGTTAGCAGGATGTGGAATTTCTTCAGCGCCTCGTCGGTGGCTTCTTCCTCGCCCAGGTAGAAGGTGAGCAGGCTGCGGTCCGCCTTGTAGTCGGGTGGCAGCTGCCGTTCGTCCACGATGATGAAGTCGGAGCTGAGCAGGGCCTGCAGCTCCACCTTGAGGAGGCTGCCCCACGTGGTGGAGGGGTTGTCGCAGCTGTTGCGCCAGCTGTTGTAGGCTTGGCGTCCTGTCTCGAAGGCGCGCTTCACCAGGGGGAAGTCCACGGTTTCCAGCTCGTCGGCGAAGGCCTCGTACTGCTTGTTGGTGTAGGGCTTGGCCACACGTCGCGCCAGGTCGCCCACGGTCCATTTCAGCTCGTCCGCCTCTTGCCCCACGAGGTCGCGCCACGTCTTCCAGTCGGTGCGTCCCACGGCCTCCAGGGCACGCTGCAGCAGGCGCTCGGGTTCGTCGGTGGAGGCTTCACCATCGCCACGGCATTCCGCCGTCTGCGAGGGCTGTTCGTTGGGGGTTCCTTTCCATCCCGTGGAACTTTCGGTGTCCCGCGCAGGTCCGTCGGAGGTGGAGGCTCGACCATCGCCGCGGCCTTCCGTCGTCTGCGAGGGCTGTTCGTTGGGGGTTCCTTCCGCTGTCTGTGAGGAACTTTCGGCGCTCCGCGCAGGTGTGCTGTTGGGGTCCTCGGTGGGGAGCGTCGGCGTGGATTTGAAATCCTTCAGCGTGTCGCTGAGTTTCCGTTGCAGCTCGGTGTACTCCTCGGAGAGCAGCGCGTGTATGGAGGGCGTTTTGTCCAGCTTCTCCAGTTGGGCTGCCACCTTGCCTCTCGCCTCGCGGATTTGCACCAGCAGCCCCATGAGCTGCGTCTTCAGCACCGTCTCGTTCGCCACCAGCAATTCTCCGGCGGAGTCGCACTTGCGTATGAGCTCGCACATGCGGACCACTTGGTCCACGTGGTGCTCTGTCTCGTCTTTCAATACTATGTAGTGTTCTGTATTTTCTTTCATCTTGCAAAAAAAAGTTTTTGAGCTTGTCTCGTTCGCCTAACCTCCGAGGCGGCCATGAACAGGGTCACATACAAGCCCATCCGAACTTCTTCACCAGCTCCGAGAACAAGGCTTTGTCTTTTGTGGGGATGGTCACCACGACGCGCTCGCCTTGCGACTTGTCGAGGAAATAGCCTTCCGCAGGCAGTTTGTCTTCGGAAATCTCTTGCGAGGTGTTGGGGCGAAGGCAGAGCTTGTCCTTGTCGTAGACGGCTTCGAAATATTCGTTTCGCTGCTCGGGAAGGAGAAAGAGGGAGCGCAAATCCTTCTCTCCCTTGAGAAATTCACCCAATCGTTTGGAGGAGATTCGTATGGCGACGTATTTACACAGCGGGGAGTCCTCGTAGAGGAGACACAGGTACAGTGTGTCGAAGCAATCCCTGGCGGTCATCAGCTGGGGATTGTCGTAGAACTCCAGTACAGAGTCCACTTTCAGTAAAGGTCGTTTCTTGCTCATAGTTCCACGATTTTAGTGTTACCGACTTCGAAGGTTGCGCTCCTCCACCACGAGTAGTGGGAGTTTCGGAAAGTTTTCTTCATCTTCCCGTCCTGTTTCCGAAGTTGCACGATGGCGATATTCGCGTGCTTGAACTTGGGGAGTTTAAGCAGGTTCTTCGCGTCACCCAGGTCCGCAAACAAAGAGACAGCCCTTGCGATGCATTCGTCAACGCCTTCTCCCTTGAATGTCTTATCGGGAGCCAGTTGCCTTTGGGAAAAGAAGTCAGACGACTCCGCAGGATTTCCGTGGGAGACCCTGTAGAAGACGCCCTCGCAATCTTTCGCGTCGTTGGGAGGACAGCTTGGCGGTAGTTTTTCGAACCATTCCATTTGTCGGTGCTATTATTCTGCAATGCAAAGATACGGATAGTTTCCGAAACGGCAAAATGTGTTGACGAAACCTCCGCTGGCCTTACCCTCCGTACGCCACAGCGCCTATGGCGCCGCAGATGATGATCATCAGTATGGGGTTCACACGGAAGAAGCGGGTGCCCACGAAGGCGGCCACGAAGAGCGCCACGCTCAGTAGGAACTGGAACAGGTCGTCCGAGGGGCGGCTGAAGTTCTCCGGCGTCATCAGCAGCAGGGCGGCGGCGGCCAACAAGCCCACCACGGCAGGACGCAGGCCACGGAACACCGACTCCACCAGGGGGTGCTTCTGGTACTTCAACAGGAACTTGCTGATGGTGAGCATCAGTATGAACGACGGCAACACCACCGCCAGCGTGGCCACGGCGCTGCCAAGGATGCCCACCGTGTGGGAATAGCCCGCGTTGACGATGGCCGTGTAGCCCACGTACGTGGCGGAGTTGATGCCTATGGGGCCAGGGGTCATCTGGCTGATGGCCACAATGTCGGTGAACTCGGAGCTGCTGACCCAGCCGTAGCGCGTCACCACCTCGCCCTGGATGAGGGAGAGCATGGCGTAGCCTCCGCCGAAGCCGAAGAGGCCTATCTTCAGGAATGTGTAGAACAGTTGCAGGAATATCATGACTCGTGAGTGTTGGAATGTTTAGCCCCGAAGCGGCCCCACAGGTAACCGCCCACGCCGGCAATGATGATGATGTAGATAGGTGAGACCCCGAGGGCCCAGATGAGCAGCGCGCTGACGATGGGAATCCACACCGTGCGGCGGTTGATCTTGCTCGACTTCGCCACCGAGAACGTGGGCGCTGCTATGAGCGCCACCACCGCGGGACGGATGCCCTTGAAGATGCTCTCCACCAGGTGGTTGTCCTTGAACTGTTGGAAGAACAGGGCGATGGCCAGGATGATGAGGAACGAGGGGAGCACGGTGCCCAGCGCCGTGGTGAGGCTGCCGCGCAGGCCGCGCAGCTTGTAGCCGATGAAGATGGCCATGTTGACGGCGAACACGCCGGGCGAGGATTGCGCCACGGCCATGAGGTCGACAAACTCTTCCTTTCCTATCCAGCCTTTCTTGTCCACCACCTCCCGCTCGATGAGGGGAATCATGGCGTAGCCTCCCCCGATGGTGAAGAGGCCTATCTTGAAGAAGATGCTGAAAGATTCGAAATAGATGTTCATTACAATTTTACTTTATAAAGTTTTTTCTCTTTTCCCCGAAACGGAAATTCCTTCATCCCGAAAAGGTTTACTTCTAAAGAAAACTTTTCTTCCTAAAGAAAGTTTCCCTCTTTCCGAAGAGTCCCTCCTTTTCAAAAGGGTTTCTTCCTCCGAGGAGGTTTTCTCTTTCCGAAGGTTTCATCCCTAAAGAAAGTTTCCCTCTTTCCGAAGAGGTTTTCTTCTTCCTAAGGGTTCCTCCTATTCAAAAGGATTTCTTCCTAAAGAAAGTTCCCCTTTTTCCGAAAGGTTTCTCCGTAAAGAAAGCTCCCTCTCTAAAGGAAATTTTCTTCCTCCTAAGGTTTTCTCTCCGAGGAGGTTTTCTCTTTTCGAATAGGTCCTCTCTCCAATGGGGAGAAGTTCTCTTCCGAAGGAAGAACTTCCCTTTCGCAGGGTGAGATTTAATAATAAAAAGAGGTGCGCCGCCAAAGCCTCTCCCCTCGAAAAGCGCCCTGCTCCCGATTGGTGGGAAAACAGGGCGCGGAGAAGAGGGGGAACGGAAATCCTCTTTCTCTTGTTTACAGTGTAGGGGGAAGAGACGCCCGAACGATTTTTAAGGAGCAACGAACATTCGCCCGGGCGGTCCCCCTTGGTTTCTTTTGTCTACAGAGTGGGGAGAGGCGCCCGAACGTTTTTTTAGGAATAGCGAAACATTCGTCCGGGCGGTCCCCCTTGGTTTCTTTTGTCTACAGAGTGTGGGGAGAGGCGCCCGAACGTTTTTTTAGGAATAGCGAAACATTCGTCCGGGCGGTCCCCTTTTATTAAGTGTAATCTGTTATTTCTTGTTCTTCACCACCCAGTTCTTGGCGTTGACGAAAGCCTCTATCCACGGCGTCACCTGGTCGCTCTCGCGGCGGTCGGCGGGATAGTAGGCGCACTGCCAGGGGAAGAAGGCACGCTCAAGGTGAGGCATGAGCGCCACGTGGCGGCCGTCGTCGCTGGCAAGTCCCGCTACGGAATAGTCGGAGCCGTTGGGGTTGCCTGGATACTCGTCGTAGCTATACTTGGCGATGATGTTGTACTTGTCCTCGTCGTAGGGCAGGGAGAACTTGCCCTCGCCGTGAGCCACCCAGATGCCCAGCTTGTAGCCACTGAGCGAGCCGAACAGCACGCTGCGGTTGGTGGGGATGGTGAGGCCCAGGAAGGCGGACTCGAACTTGTGCGACGTGTTGTGCATCATGCGGCCCTTCTTCTTGTGGTCGGGGTTGATGAGGCCCAGCTCCATCATCAGCTGGCAACCGTTGCAGACGCCCAGCGAGAGGGTGTCCGTGCGGCTGTAGAACTTGTCGAGCGTGGCCTTGGCCTTGGGGTTGAAGAGGAAGCCTCCTGCCCATCCCTTGGCGGAGCCCAGCACGTCGGAGTTGGAGAATCCGCCGCAGAAGACGATGAAGTTGACGTCCTCCAGCGTCTCGCGTCCGCTGATGAGGTCGGTCATGGTCACGTCCTTCACGTCGAAGCCTGCCAGATAGAGCATGTAGGCCATCTCACGCTCGCCGTTGGTGCCCTTCTCGCGGATGATGGCGGCACGGATGCCGCTGGGCGTACGGCGGTCGGGGTCGAGGCCATACTGCGACAGCTTGCCGGTGAACTGCGGTCCGAAGGCCATCTCCAGGGGCTGACGCTTATAATTCTCGAAGCGCTCCTTGGCACAACCGTTAAGGCTCTGCTTGCGGTCGAGCAGGTAGGACGAGGAGTACCACACGTCGCGCAGGTAGTCGATGCCGAACTGATAGGTGGCGTCGCCCTTGGTGACGAGGATGTGGCGCTCGTCGGTGGGAGCGCCCAGCTTCACGTAGCCCACGCCGGCGTCCTCCAGTATCTTTTTCACCTCCTCCTTGTGCTTGTTCTTCACCTGAATCACCACGCCGGGGTTCTCGGCGAACAGCACCTTGACGAGGTCGTCCTCCATTATCTTGTTGAGGCTTATCTCCATACCGCCCTCGGTGTTGGCGAAGCACATCTCCAGCAGGGTGGTGATGAGACCTCCGGCGGAGATGTCGTGTCCGGCGAGCAGCAGGCCTTTGTTCACCAGCTCCTGGATGGCGAGGAAGGCGTCGCGGAAGTATTCGGGATTCTGCACCGTGGGCACGTCGTCGCCCACCTTACCGAGCGACTGTGCGAAGGCGGAACCGCCCAGGCGGAGTTTGTCGAAGCTGAAGTCCACGTGGTAGATGGTGGTCTTGGGGTCGTTCACCAACACGGGAGAGACCACCTTCTTGATGTTCACCACCTCGCCGCCGGCTGACACGATGACCGTTCCCGGAGAGATGACCTTCTCGCCACCGGGATATTTCTGCGTCATAGAGAGTGAGTCCTTGCCCGTGGGCACGTTGATGTGGAGCTCGCAGCAGAAGTCGGACAGTGCTTTGACGGCCGTGTAGAGCCGAGCGTCCTCGCCCTCCTGTGAGCGGCAGGGCCACATCCAGTTGGCTGAGAGCGAGAGGCTGTCCATGCCGTCGGCGAAGGGAGCCCACACGATGTTCGTCAGCGCCTCGGCCACGGAGAGCACCGAGCCTGCCGCGGGGTTTGCCAGCGCGGCTTGGGGGGCGTGTCCCAGTGAGGTGGCGATTCCCTTCACGCCACGATAGTCCAGCGCCACCACGCCACAGTCGCTCAGCGGCAGCTGCAGCTCGCCTTGGCACTGCTGGCGCGCGATTTTTCCGGTCACGGAGCGGTCCACCTTGTTGGTGAGCCAGTCCTTGCAGGCCACAGCCTCCAGCTGCAGCACTCGGTTGAGGTATTCGTTGAGGTGGGCTGCGTCGTAGGTAGCGTCCTCGTAGTGGCGCTCCACGGTCTTGTCCACCATGTAGGTCTTGGGTGATGAGCCGAACATCTGGTCCACAGCCAGGTCGAAGGGCCGCACGCCGTCGGCCTGCTCGAAGGCGAAGCGGGCGTCGCCGGTGGTCTCGCCCACCACGTACATCGGAGCGCGCTCGCGCTCGGCTATCTTGCGCACATGTTCGATGGCTTCCTCTTTAATAAGGAGTCCCATGCGCTCCTGGCTCTCGTTGGCTATGATTTCCTTGGCTGAGAGGGTCTTGTCGCCGATGGG
>CAYZVH010000158.1:0-6992 GCA_964481755.1 uncultured Bacteroides sp.
GAGCCAAGGCTCATTGGCCATTGAACCAAGGCTTGTTTTGGCGCCTTACTGAACTTGCGTTCGATTACCAGTTATAGGTCAGACCGAAGCTCAGCAGCTCCTTCAGTTGGAAGTAGTTGTAACCCTCCTTCTTCGTCACGCCATCGTCGAAACGGGCATGGACGAACAGTTTGGTGGAGAGGTAACGGTTGATGTTGAAGTTAAACGTGTTCTCCCACTCGGCCTGTGCCTTATGGTAAGTGGTAAAGTAAGAGATTCGCGACTCCCACTCCACCTGCGAGATAATCTTCCAGGTGGAAGTCACCTGCACGTTGGAACCTAAGTCGTGTTTGAGCTTCTCGCCCTCGTCCACACTGAAGCTGGTCTCGTCCACCTCTTCCTTGGCCACGTAGGTCATCTTGTAGGAGAGCGGAGCCAACACGGCAGACACCGTATACTTCTTCGATGAACGTTTGTAGTCCATACCGATGTCGAACTTCAGGTAGGCCGGAGAGAGGAAATTGGAAATCACATCGGGCTTGTTCGACTTGTAGCTGGGGAACAACTGTGTGTAGAACTCCGCCTGGATGGTGTAGTACCAATGCTTGGCAGCCTGTAGACCGAGTTTCGAGGTCAAGCGGATGAGGTCGTTGTTGGTCTTGTACTTGTGAAGCGTGTCCGAGCGTGAGCTCAGGAAGCCCAGCTTCCACTCCAGCTTGTTGTCCCACTGTATCTTCTGCTTGTCGTTGTAGTTGGCCTCTATCGTCAGGCCGGAGAGCAAGGTGTTGTTGCTCTCACCACCCTTGTACCAGTTGCCCGAGATGTAGTTCTGGGTGAACTGCAGGTATGCCTTGCCGGACTTGGTCCAGAAGTTAGGCTTCTTCAGTTTCAGCTCCGAGTCGAGCGTCTGGTCCTCCTGCAGCTGGGTGTCCACCAGGTCCATCACCTGCTCGTCGCGGCGCAGGTTCTTCACCGCGTCCTTCTTAAAGGTGCGCTGGCTATTCACCTCCTGCTCCATGTAGCGCACAGCGGAGGGGTTGGTCAGGTAGACGCTGAGCAACGTGCGGTCTATCGAGGCGTTCAACTCATCGTTCGCTTCCAGCTCGCCGTCGGCCAAGGGCACCAGGTAATCGTTCTTCGACGATTTCTCCTGCTCACTGCCGTTGATGGAGTTGCTTATCACGCCTCCGTACATCGTCACCGGCACGAACAGCCGATAGTAGTTGGGGTTCACGCGGACGATTCGCTCCATCCAGGTGGAGTCCATCTGGTACTTGCTCACCATCGCGGCCAACGAATCGGAATAATCGGTCATTACCTTATTATATATCTCTTTATTCTTGAGGCGCTGCTGGTATGTGGTAGCTGCCTTCTGGGCCGAGGCCTCCAAGGCAACCGACGCGAGCAGCGCTGTGCATAAAGCGTAACGTATCTTCATCTTTACATTTGTTTTCATTCAGTCAAAGGGATAGCGTGAGCCGATGGTGCCGGGAGCCATGTGGGCCCTAGGCCGGCAGTGGCGACTCCGCATATCATCGGCAAAGTTAATCTTATTTTTCAAACTTATGAACACATTTCCTACCTTTAACTCAAAAACATGCTCCGCGAAAGATGTTTTTCGGGAAAAGGTTCTCAGGTTCAACCTTTTTTTCTAATTTTGCAGTTTGAATGCGGAAGAGCATTCTTAGGACAAGAAATTAGAAATACATAAAACTATATTATTGTGGCAGAAACAAAATATATCTTCGTTACAGGTGGTGTTGCCTCGTCCTTAGGAAAAGGCATCATATCGTCCTCCATCGGTAAGTTGCTTCAAGCCAGAGGCTACAACGTTACCATCCAGAAATTCGACCCCTACATCAACATCGACCCCGGTACCCTGAATCCGTATGAGCACGGGGAGTGCTATGTGACGGTAGACGGACACGAAGCGGACCTCGACCTCGGTCACTACGAGCGCTTCCTCAGTATCCAGACGACAAAAGCCAACAACATCACGACTGGACGCATCTACAAGAGTGTCATCGACAAGGAGCGTCGGGGCGACTATCTAGGAAAGACCATTCAGATTATTCCTCATATCACGGACGAAATCAAGCGTAACGTGAAGTTGCTGGGCAACAAGTATAAGTTCGACTTCGTGATTACCGAGATTGGCGGTACCGTAGGCGACATCGAGTCGCTCCCCTATCTGGAGAGCATCCGTCAGCTGAAGTGGGAGCTGGGCCGCAACGCCCTGTGCGTACACTTGACCTACGTGCCCTTCCTGGCCGCAGCCAAGGAGCTGAAGACCAAGCCGACACAACACTCGGTGAAGGAGCTGCAGTCCGTCGGCATCCAGCCGGACATCCTGGTACTGCGCAGCGAGCACGACCTGAACGCGAACCTCCGCAAGAAGGTGGCCCTCTTCTGCAATGTGGACGAGAGCGCCGTGGTGCAGTCTATGGACATGCCCACCATCTACGAGGTGCCTCTGCGCATGCACGAGCAGGGACTGGACAAGACCATCCTCGCCAAGATGGGACTGCCTACCGACGGAGAACCTAACCTCGACTCGTGGAAGAAGTTCCTCGACATGCGCCACGCGGCCACCGAAGAGGTGCGCATTGCCCTCGTGGGCAAATACGTCGACCTGCAGGATGCCTACAAGTCCATCCTCGAGTCGCTGTCGCAGGCGTCGACCTACAACAACCGCAAGCTGAAGATTGAATACGTGAACAGCGAATACCTGACCGAGGACAATGTGGCCGAGAAGTTGGACCATGTCAACGGTGTGGTCATCTGCCCGGGATTCGGACAACGCGGCATCGAGGGCAAGTTCATCGCAGCCAAGTATTGCCGCATCCACAACAAGCCTACCTTCGGCATCTGCCTGGGTATGCAGTGCATGGCCATAGAGTTCGCACGCAACGTACTGGGTTACGCTGACGCCAACTCGCGCGAGATGGACGAGAAGACTCCGCACAACGTGATAGACATCATGGAGGAGCAGAAGTCCATCACCAACATGGGCGGCACCATGCGACTGGGAGCCTACGAGTGCGTCATCGACCACAACTCGCGCACCTTCGAGGCCTATCACAAGGACCACATCCAGGAGCGTCACCGCCACCGCTACGAGTTCAACAACGCCTACCGCGCCGAGTTCGAGAAAGCCGGCATGAAGTGCGTCGGCATCAACCCCGAAGCCGACCTGGTGGAGATTGTGGAGATACCGGGACTCAAATGGTACATCGGCACGCAGTTCCATCCGGAGTACAGCAGCACGGTGCTCAACCCGCACCCGTTGTTCCTCTCGTTCATCAAGGCAGCCATCGAGAAATAACACATTATTATATATAACGTATCACAACATTCAATGGAAAAAAATACGCTTATCGGATTCACCTTGATTGGTGCCGTGCTCATCGGGTTCAGCTGGTTCAACCGGCCGAGTGCGGAACAACAGGCGCAAATGAAACGTTACCAGGACTCCCTGCAGACCGTGCAGCAGCAACAAGAGGCTAAGAAGGCACACGAGGAGGCTCTGGCCAAGGCACAGATTGCCGCCATGGCACAGGACTCCACCTCGCTCCTCTTCAACGCCCGCAACGGCAACGACACAGTGGTGACGCTGAAGAACGACCTGGTGGAGCTGAAGTTCTCCAACAAGGGCGGCACCATCAGCTCGGCCAAGTTGCTGGAGTACAACGGACAGGACGGGAAGCCCGTCGTGCTGTTCAACGACCAGGACGCCCACCTCAACTTCGCTTTCAACGGGAAGACGGAGAACATCATCACCGAGGACCTCTACTTCACCCCTGTCAACGTGACCGACTCCACCCTGACCATGCGTCTGCAGACCAGCGGTGCGGGATACATCGACTTCAACTATCGCCTGCCACACCATAATTATATGGTGGACTTCACCATCCAGGCAAGCCACATGGACAACTTCTTCGCCCCCTCCGTCAACACGGTGGACGTCAACTGGCAGCAAGGCGCTCGCCAGCTGGAGAAGGGATTCACCTTCGAGAACCGCTACACCTCGCTCACCTACAAGATGAAGGACGAGGGTACCGACTACCTCAGCGAGGGCCGCGACGCCGAGAAGGACATCGAGGAGCGACTCGACTGGATCGCCTTCAAGAACCAGTTCTTCTCCTCCGTGATGATAGCTTACCAGGATTTCGACAAGGTGCACCTCTCATCGAAACTGAGAGAGAAAGGCAGCGGTTACCTGAAGGACTACAAGGCTTCCATGACGACCTACTTCGACCCCACGGGCAAACAGGCCACCTCCATGCAGTTCTACTTCGGCCCCAACCACTACAAGACCCTGCAGCGGATGGACCACTTCGCCGCCGGCGACAAGGACCTCGACATGCAGGAGCTCGTCTACCTGGGATGGCCGCTGTTCCGCTGGATCAACCGCTTCTTCACCATCTACATCTTCGACTGGCTCTCGGGCTGGGGCTTGCCTATGGGACTGGTGCTGCTCTTCATGACCATCATCGTGAAGGCCCTCGTCTACCCGGCGACCTACAAGAGCTACATGTCGTCCGCCAAGATGCGTGTGCTGAAGCCTTACGTCGACGAGATCAACAAGAAGTACCCCAACCAGGAGGACGCCATGAAGAAGCAACAGGAGATTATGGGACTCTACAGCCGCTACGGCGTCAGCCCCATGGGAGGCTGTCTGCCTATGCTCATCCAGATGCCGGTCTTCATCGCCCTGTTCAACTTCGTGCCTAACGCCATCGAGCTCCGTCAGCAGAGCTTCCTCTGGGCTCCGGACCTCTCCACCTACGACGACGTCATCAACTGGGGAGTGCACATCCCTGCCTTGGGCGACCACTTGAGCCTCTTCTGCTTGCTCTTCAGTGTCACCAACATCCTCAACACGTGGATCATGATGCGCCAGCAGGACGCTGCCACACAGCAGCAGATGCCTGCCATGAAGTGGATGATGTACCTCATGCCGGTCATCTTCATCTTCATCTTCAATGATTACTCAGCCGGACTCAACTACTACTACTTCGTGTCCGGACTCATCAGCATCATCATCATGGCCATTCTTCGCAAGACCACGGACGACAAGGCCCTGCTTGCCAAACTGGAGGCACGCATGCAGGCCAACAAGAACAATCCGAAGAAGAAATCGAACATGATGGCCAAACTGGAGGCTTTGCAGAAGGAGCAGGAGCGCATAGCCCGCGAGCGCGAAGCCCACAACAAGAAACGCTAACAGCCGCCCGCAACAGCAGGCACAGCTTACACCTATAGGAAGCGGTTCCGACAGTGTCCCCCACACAGAGGCCTGTCGGGACCGCTTTTTCATTCCCTCCCCGTTTGTATTATTCCATGCTTTTCACGACCTTTGCACTATAAACAAAATCTTCGTATGAAAACAAACTTAATCGTTATGACCGCAACAGCGATGCTTGCTTCGTGCGCCCCGCACAAGACGGAGCCGACAGAAGCGCCTATCGGCAAGCAGGAGATCACCATCTCCGACGGTCGTCTCACCCCCGAAGCACTCTGGGCCATGGGACGCATCGGCGGACTCTCCGTCTCGCCCGACGGGAAGAGAGTAGTGTACACAGTAGCCTATTACAGCGTGCCTCAGAACAAGAGCCACCGCGTAATCTACGTAATGAACGCCGACGGCACCGACAACCGCCAGCTCACCACCAGCGCCAAGAGCGAGGGCGAGCCCTGCTGGATAAAGGGTGGCACCAAGATTGCCTACCTCAGCTCGGAGAACGGCAAGAGTGAGATATGGGAGATGAACCCCGACGGCACCGACCGCCAAGTGATCTCCGCATACGACGGCGACATCGAAGGCTTCAGCTTCTCGCCCGACGAGAAGAACATCCTCTTCGTGGCACAAGTGAAGTACGGACAGCGCACCGTCGACCTCCACCCCGACCTGCCCAAGGCATCGGGCATCATCGTCACAGACCTGATGTACAAGCACTGGGACGAGTGGGTAGAGACCATTCCCCACCCCTTCGTTGCTTCCTTCGACGGCAACAAGATGGGACAGGCCAAGGACATCCTCGAGGGTGAGCCCTACGAATCGCCCATGAAACCCTTCGGCGGCATGGAGCAGCTGGCGTGGAGCCCCGACTCGAAGACCATCGCCTACACCTGCCGCAAGAAGACTGGCAAGGAATATGCCGTGTCCACCGACTCCGACATCTACCTCTACGACGTGGAGAGCGGCGCGGTGCAGAACCTCTGTAAGGACTTCACCACCACCGTCAACATCGGCGGACGACTTGTGGAGAAAGGCGACACCGTGAGCGAGGCTCCTGTCCGCACCGAGGCGGAGGACCTGAACAAAGGCTACGACATCAATCCGAAGTTCTCGCCCGACGGCAAATACATCGCTTGGCAGAGCATGGAGCGCGACGGCTACGAGAGCGACCGCAACCGCCTCTGCGTGTTCGACCTCAGCGAGCATAAGAAGTCCTACGTCACCGAGGCATTCCAGAGCGGCGTGGACGACTATTGCTGGGCTGGTGACTCGCAGCGCCTCTACTTCATCGGCGTATGGCACGGCACCACCATGATTTACCGCACCGACCTCGCAGGCGTCACCGAACGCCTCACCGATGGTGACTACGACTACGCTTCCGTAGCCATGGCAGGCAACAACGTCATTGCCAAGCGCCACTCCATCAGCGCGCCCGACGACATCTATATGCTCGACACCGAGAGCCGCCAGGTGAAGCAACTCACCACGGAAAACAAGCACATCTTCGACCAACTCGCTGTGGGCAAGGTGGAGCCCCGCTGGACCAAGACCACAGACGGCAAGCAGATGCTCTCGTGGGTCATCTATCCGCCCCACTTCGACCCGTCGAAGAAATACCCCACCCTGCTCTTCTGCGAGGGCGGTCCACAAAGCCCTGTCAGCCAGTTCTGGTCCTACCGCTGGAACTTCCAGATAATGGCTGCGCACGACTACATCATCATCGCCCCCAACCGTCGTGGCCTCCCGGGCTTCGGCATGGAGTGGCTCGAGG
>CAYZVH010000159.1:0-6977 GCA_964481755.1 uncultured Bacteroides sp.
CAGTTGCAGGGCAAGCTCTCCCTGGAGACCGAGGTGTGGCTCTTCTTCGCCATACTGTCGCAGAGCTAGCGGCATTCCAGCCTTTTCTATCCATTCCACCTCTCTACACCACCTACCGATAGCCCCACCCGGTTACACGCTTTGTAATTCGCACTCTCCGCGGCACCACCTTCCGGTGGGTTGCACACCTTATTATATTTAGTATACCTTATTATATATATCTACGCGGCGACTAAGTAGCGCAGCGGCGCACTTCACCTCCCCTCGGCAAGCTATACCTTATTTTATATAGGGCAGCTAGGCGAGTCTTTAACCTGTCCGTATATACGCTATGAATTTATTTTACCTTTTATTTGTTCCACATGTCACTAAATGTTCACATTTTTCCTCTTTTCCTTTGTACGTATTCTCCATTTACATACTTTTGCAAGAGGTTAATGTAAGTATTTATGGATATATAGAACAGAGCTAACAACGACACGATATAGTACACAATATTATACATTATATAGTGTTTAGATTTATAAATTTAAATGTGTTTTTTATGAACAAGAAGTTTACAAGTGCAATCTTGTTTGGAGCCTTATTAGCGGCTTCAGCAAGTACGTTTGTGTCTTGCAAAGACTACGACGATGACATCGATGCCATCAACGAGGAGTTGGCGCAAGTGAAATCGAGAGTCTCAGCCATCGAGGCCGAGATTGAAAAGGGTGAGTGGATCACTAGTGTTGTATCCGTTTCTAACGGTTTCACGGTAACATTCTCCAATGGACAGAGCTACACCATCACCAATGGTAAAGATGGTGCGAATGGTACTAATGGTAAAGACGGTGCCGACGGTGCCAATGGCATCGATGGCAAGAATGGCACCAATGGTACTGTATGGACCATCTCTGAGGATGGCTACTGGGTGTGCGACGACGTGAAGACTACCGTGAAGGCTGTCGGCGTGGACGGGACGAAAGCTCAGCAGGAGGTGAAGAAAGAGAACGGTACTTGGTACCTGTGGAACGGCACAGAGTATGAGGCACTCTCTTCTGAATTCGACAGAGCCGAGGCTATCCCCTACTACTACATCGACCCGAACGACCAGAACTACGCCGTGTTGGTAGTTAGCGACGTGAACGGTAGCAACAAGGAAGAGATTCGTCTGCCGCTGAACGAAGGTCTGGCTCAGCTGAACTTCCTGGAAGACCTCTCCGAATTGACTGTATGGTACACAGTAGCAGCTAAGGACATCAAATGGGAAGGTCCGAAAGGAAATGTAGCGAAAGGAAGTTATTTGATGACACAGGACGCAGGTTCTGTCCTCGTACAGGTGACTCCGTCGAACTACGACCTGGCAGCCATCAAGGATTTCTCTATGGTGAACTCACTGAACGAGGTCGCCCCGATTAAAGTGGGTACTCCGGTCGCATATAATAAGTTGCTCACCACAAAGGGCGTATCCGAGAATGGTCTCTTCGAATTGCCTATCGAGGCAACTTCACTCAACGAGGAATTGGTAAAACTGTACAAAGGCAACAACGTGTTGCTCTCACTGAAAGCCAACGACAAAGTTCGCTCTGGTTACAACTATACATTCACGCTGAAAGCTAGTAGCGATATTGATGATAACGAGTTAAGTTACATCGAGTTTGGTAAGGCAGATGCCAAAGCCACTAAGAGTGGTAAGGGATATATAACAGCAGAGGCAGGCGATTCTATCCTGTTCGAGGCAACAGAGGGTGCTGAGTACGTGTACGATGCATACTTGACGACAGCCGAGATGAGTGAGCAGGACAAGGTCAACTACGAAGCTTGGGGCATCACCATCGACAAGAAAGCGATGAAGATAGAGAGCAACGACAAGGCCAACGGTACACTCGACTTCAAGATTGTTTGCTTGGATGTCAAAGGTGAAAGACATGAATATGAGTTCACTGTGGACTTCACCAAGACTAACATCACAAGGTACAACAAACTGTTCGACAAGGCTATTGAGCACAAAGTTTCAGCTAGCGAGAAAGATTATTTTATGGTTATTGACCTTAGCAATTACTTCAAGGGAATGAGCACAGAAGATAGAGCTTACTGGAACACGAATGCCCAAGCGGCTCTCGACAGCATCGTATGGACTGGTAGCGACGGAAAGGTGAAGACGATTAAAGGTAAAGACTTAACTGGATCTTGCGGGTTCACTGTAGCTAAAGACATCGAGGATGACGCTAAAAAAGAGCTTGAAAAAGAGCTTGAACTTGAAATCGAAGATAATGACGTAGCATTTGAATTCGAGGAGAACTACGGCGCACTCGACTTCGACACACCGATAACAGCCTACATCTCATTCAAGGATGGTACCAACAGAGGTTCTGTGGACATCATCGAGATTCCGTTCAAGCTTGTTGGCCCGACTGCTGATGACATCAAGAAGCTGTATAGCTACAACGCAAGCTATGCAAAGAACGATACCATCACGGTGGTAGACTATGGTACTTCTAAAGTCGGCGTTACCTTTAATTCTGAAACTGATGGAATCATCTACATCTATGGTAGCGATAAGCAGACCGCAGCTAGCCTCAACCTGAGCAAAGCTGAGTGGAACGGTGTTAAGTATAGCACTAGCAGTAAATTCGCTGTAAGCAAAGCCGAGGACTACGGTAAGGCTTACCAGGTAACAGGCGCTAAGCTGAACTACATCGGCCGCACATGGGACATCACGAACCTCTACCTGAAGTTCATCAAGATTGAGGACTATACCATAGTTACCAACTTCTCAGATAAACTCACTATAGCTTCCGGCTCTGCCGCCGAATTGAAGATCGTGTACGACAGAACTATAGGGACTAGTACGGATGCTGAAGATACCAAAGCTAATGGCTGGTGCATCAAGAACAGATCTGGTAAGGTAATGGATCCTTATGGAACTGTATATAATACTGATGGTAACAGAGAGGGCCACATGGCAGCCTTTACAGTTAAGAGCAGCAATGCTAACCTCATTAAAGCGGTTTGGAACGATCGTTGGTCAGATACAACCGAAAATTTGGATGAATATTTTGGTTACATCACTATCCAGCCGACAGGCACCATCATTCCAAACGACACCGATGTTACAGTAACTATAACCTATATGAATGGTGCCGACACAGTTACCAAAGACATCGTCGTGACGGTGAAGGGAGCGAACTAAATAAAGAGATTTATCTCACTGAATAAGTGTTAGTTTATTTAAATTCTTTTTTAGGAGGCCTCGGCTCGTGAGAGTCGGGGCCTCTTTTTATGCATAAAGCAGTGTAGAGAGTCAACTACTCGACCCATTCCCTTGGATTTACACTTCGAATGTAGTATATTTGCAGTAGCGTAGCGGAAGAACCATTGATAAATCAAAGTGTTCCTCGTAGTGACTGATTTATCGGCACCACACGTATACAATAAACTCATTCTACCTTTTAATTGTTCGCCATCTCGCTAAATGTATAGATTTTTCTTCTTTTGCTTTGCGCATATCCTCCATTTACATACATTTGCCGAGTAGAAATGTAAAGATATGTAAATGTGCAAACCGGAAATAATCACGGCAAAGCATCGTACGCAATTATATACATTATACAGTGTTTGGACTTATAAATCAAAAGGTAGTATCTATGAACAAAAAGTTTACAAGTGCAATCCTGCTGGGAGCCTTATTGGCGGCTTCGGCAGGTTCGTTTATGTCTTGCAAAGACTACGACGATGACATCGATGCCATCAACGAGGAGTTGGCGCAAGTGAAATCGAGAGTCTCAGCCATCGAGGCCGAGATTGAAAAGGGTGAGTGGATCACTAGTGTTGTATCCGTTTCTAACGGTTTCACGGTAACATTCTCCAATGGACAGAGCTACACCATCACCAATGGTAAAGATGGTGCGAATGGTACTAATGGTAAAGACGGTGCCGACGGTGCCAATGGCATCGATGGCAAGAATGGCACCAATGGTACTGTATGGACCATCTCTGAGGATGGCTACTGGGTGTGCGACGACGTGAAGACTACCGTGAAGGCTGTCGGCGTGGACGGGACGAAAGCTCAGCAGGAGGTGAAGAAAGAGAACAGCGTTTGGTACCTGTGGAACGGCACAGAGTACGAGACCTTCACCAGCGCCTTCGACAGAGCCGAGGCAGTGCCCTACTACTACATCGACCCGAACGACCAGAACTACGCCGTGTTGGTAGTTACCGACGTGGACGGAAACAACAAGGAACAGATTCGTCTGCCGCTTAACGAAGGCTTGGCGCAAATGAAGTTCCTAAAAGAGCTCTCCGGATTGACCGTATACTACACAAAGGCAACAAAAGACATCGCCTGGGAAGGTCCGAAAGGAAATGTAGCAAAAGACAGTTACTTCATGACACAGGACGCAGGCTCCATCCTCGTGCAGGTAACTCCGTCGAACTACGACCTGGCTGCCATCAATGATTTCTCTATGGTAAACTCGAAGAACGAGGTTGCCCCCATCGCAGTGGGTGCTCCCGTCGCTTATGAGAAGTTAACCACCAAGAGCGTATCCAAGAGCGGCCTCTTCGAACTGCCTATCGAAGTAACTACACTCGACAAGGATTTGGTAGAGCTGTACGGAAGCAACAAGGTAGCGCTCTCACTGAAAGCCAACGAAAAAGTTCGCTCTGGTTACGAGTATACATTCACGCTGAAAGCAAGTAGCGGCATTACGATTGATGATAATAGCATCAAATTTGGTCAGGTAGATGCCAAGGCTACTAAGTCAGATAGCAAAGCTGAACCTGTCTACACAGTAGAGGCTGGCGATTCTATCATGTTCGGTGCGATAGAGGGTGCTGAGTACGTGTACGACGCATACTTGACAACAGGCGAAATGAGCCAGGCTGACAAGATTAACTACGAAGCTTGGGGCATCACCATCGACAAGAAAGCGATGAAGATCAAGTGCAACGACAAAGCCAACGGTACACTCCCGTTCAAGATCGTTTACTTGAATGTCAAAGGTGACAGAAAAGATATCACGTTCACTGTGGACTTCACCAAGACTACCGTCAGAACCTTCGATAATCTGTTCGACAAGGCTATTGAGCACAAAGCTAACGCAGACAATCAATTCATCGTAGCAGACCTTAGCAAGTACTTCAGCGGAATGAGCGCAGACGAAAGGACTTACTGGAACAAGAATGTGAATGACGTAGGCGATAGCGTCGTATGGGTTAAGAACGATGGAACCAAGAAGACCTTGGGCTTCAAAAAAGTATTCTCAACATTCAGTCTGCTTGATAAGGACGGAAAACGAATTAACTGGGTAACCGGGAAATATGATGAGTCCTATTCTCAAGTCGCTAAAACCAAGTTTGTCTTCCAAAAAGACTACATGAATCTCGAGCTGGACAATGGTAAGTTCACCATCTACTTGTCATTCAAGAATGGTTCCAACAGAGGTTCTGTGGACGTCATCGAGATTCCGTTCACCGTTACTGGCCCGACAGCCGATGACATCAAGAAGCTGTATAGCTTCAACACAAGCTATGCAAAGAACGATACCATCACAGTGATAGACGAAGGTACTACTAAACGTGGTGTTACACTTCCTACCGATGCTGACGAAACTATCTACATTTATGGCAGCGATAAGCAGACTGCAGCCAGCCTCGACTTGAGCAAAGCTGAGTGGAACGGTGTTAAGTATAGCACTAGCAGTAAATTCGCTGTAAGCAAAGCCGAGGACTACGGTAAGGCTTACCAGGTAACAGGCGCTAAGCTGAACTACATCGGCCGCACATGGGACATCACGAACCTCTACCTGAAGTTCATCAAGATTGAGGACTACATCATAGTTACCAACTTCACAGAGAAACCCTCTATCGTTTCTGGTTCAGCCAGCGAACTGAAGCTCGTGTACGACAGAACAGGAAAAGTGCCCAATGGTTGGTATACTAAGAAGTACAAAGATGGTACTATACAGGATCCCGAGTCTGTCTGGGTAAGCTTTTGTAATGAATCTACTAACTATGATAAAGTGACAAGATATGCAACGTCTATTGCAGTCGAATGTTCATCAGACCTCATTACTGCGTCTTGTGAAACTTACAAAGATTATACTGGTGATTTTAATAATTGGCCTTCTGTGGCACAAAGCACTTTGGACGAAGATTTCGGTACAATCACAATCAAGTCGACTGGCAAAGTCATTTCCAACGATACCGATGTTACCGTGACGATAAAATATGGGCATATCAATAATAATGGTGCTGATTACCCGACAGGTAATTTATCAGAAGTATATGCTACCAAAGACATCGTCGTGACGGTGAAGGGAGCGAACTAAATAAAGAGATTTATCTCACTGAATAAGTGTTAGTTTATTTAAACTCTATTGTTAGGGTGTCCCCGGCCCGTGAGGGTCGGGGACCCTTATTTCCATACGATACAAAGACGAAAAAAGGATACCCATCGGCATCCCATCTTCCACGTATCGTCTCTGTTTAGATTATCCGAAAATATCACTATGTGTTCCCGCATCAGTGAGAATCAAGATTAGCTCTTCATCAAACTGCAAGGTTAAGTTATGATTCTCTCCACCGACAGTTGCCCAGTTCGTAAAATATTCCGTAACTTAGCGGCGTGAAACTATAAAGGAGCGAGACGATGACAACGATAGTGAACAAATACCCCGTGGGGATACAAACCTTTCAGGAAATCCGTGAAGGGAAATACTTGTACATAGATAAGACAAAGTACATTGTGGACTTCCGCGTTAAAGGAATGAAGTACATCTTCCTAAGCCGCCCAAGGCGGTTCGGCAAGTCACTCTTTGCCTCAACGTTACAAGCTTACTTCGAGGGAAAGAAAGAACTCTTCGAAGGCCTTGCCATCGCCGACTACGAGAAGGAATGGGTGAAACACCCCGTGCTCCACTTCGACATGAGCGGAGCAAAACACATGGAAGCTGAGATGCTGAAAAATTATCTCAATCTGGAGTTGTCGCAATATG
>CAYZVH010000160.1:0-6878 GCA_964481755.1 uncultured Bacteroides sp.
CCAGTCCAGCGGGTTGGCGCTGAACTTTTTCCCGCTCAGGCTCTTCCGGGCCTTCTTGGCAATGTCCCGGTCGGCGGTGTATGCGCTGGTGTTGCCGCCGCCCATCGCCAGAAACTCCTTGTACAGGGGGTCGGCGTTCTCGCCCTTGATTTTGTTCACGTAGGCGCTGCCCATCGCAGCGAACACCTTGGCCGGGTTCCGTACCTTGGAGTACACGAAGAACGTGCCCAGATCCCGGGGGAAGTTGGAGAACAGAGACCAGATGATGTTATTGCCGGTGATGTTGCTTGTCATGAACCGGCTCACCATAGCGAGGGCAGCGAAAACACCTTTCACCTGGAAGCCGTTCATGTTGGTCAGGCTCTGCAGCAGGAGGGGATCGTTGATCTTCCAGAACTCCTGGTTGCCGCCCTTCAGAACGGTGATGACGTCGCCGTGGGCCTTGCCTCTGCCGTACTGGTAGAGCACGTCGTCCAGGTTTCCGATGATTTTCTCCGCCTGGTGCTTGTCGTCCCGCTCGATGTCGCTCAGCTCGATCCATTCCGCCAGCTGGGTCTTCACGCCCGTCATGTCAAAGCCCTTCCGCACCACCGGCGTGGGGACCTTCTCCAGGAAGCTGGCGTCGATCCCCAGCCGCTGCGCCTCGTCGGTGATCCGGCGCATCACGTTGTTGCGGACACCGGCGTTCACCATCTTCACGATGTTGGTCACGATGTTGTCCACCGGGTGGATCACGTCCAGCCCGCTGCCGTGGGCCTGCTTGATGGTGCTGGTCTGGTTGGCAAAGCCCCGCTTGGCTCCCTGGCCGCGGCGCTTCGGGCTCACCGCCCGGTTGAAGGGCACGTAAAACTTCCAGCGCTTGGCCCACTCCTCGGCGGACTGTGCCGAAACCAGGCCGGTGTCCACGCCCCAGGTCTGCAGGAAATTCTTCTGGAAATCATACAGCCGCTCGGAAATCTCCTTGAACTGCGGGTACTGCGTCTCCAGCTGTGCCTGCAGCATCTGCATGGTTGCCGCATCGTTCAGGTCGTCGTCAGCATAAACGCGCATGCCCTCCGCCAGCCGCTCCGGCCCGTGCTTCACCGTCAGGTATAGGTTGAAGTCCACATATTCCTGCGTATTGCTCAGGTTCAGCCCATGCAGGGCGGCCTTCAGGCCCGGCGCCACATACTGGCCGTCGGCGTCCGTCAGGTCGCCGACGATGATCTGGCCCGCCATTGCGTCGCTGTAGGCGGCGTTGCTGGCCAGCCGGTAGGTGTTGGCCCCCGTGGCCTTGTCGAACTCGTGAATGCCGTGGTTGCTGTCCGCCCACGCCTGGTAGAGCACGTGGGCCTTCTGCCGGATCTTCTCGTCCCAGGTGCGGGCATCCGCGCCGCCCTCCTCCCGGAAGCGGAGTGCAGCCTTGGCTCGAGCGTATGCATCCTGTGCGTAGTAGGCGTTGATCTCGTCCGCCAGCTGCTCCAGCTGGGCGGCGTCCTTGGGGGAGATGTGGTTCAGGAAGTGCTTGGTAAATTCCGGGTAGTCGATGGCTGCCGTCTCCCGGTTCTGCAAAAACTTCCGGATATACTCCGCAAAGCCCTCGCTGACGTAGACCTTCGGGGAATAGGCTGCCAGCATCTCCGCCCCCAGTCCGTTGGAAAGCTCCTTCTTCATGGCGGCGCTCAGGCCGCTCTCCAGAATCCCCCAGCGGTCGTCCAGTGCGTGGCCCAGCTCATGGGCCACGGTGGGCAGGTCGTTGGAGATCTTCGTGCGGATTCCCTTGTTGCGCTGGTCGTACTGGCCCCGCACGCCCTTGCCCCGGATATGCCCCTTGGTGATGTTCAGGCCGTAGTCGTGATGGATCTTCTCAATGATGTCCGAAAGCCGCATGGGCGTCTTGCTGCTGTCGCCCACTCGCTGGGTCGTCCACCGCTCCGGGTGGGGCACTGCGTCGGCGCTCCGGTCAAACTCCGGCCCCTCGGCCTCGCCGTAGTCGTCCAGCATGGCCTCGGTGTCGCCCGCGTCCTCTGCAATGTCCAGTGCCTCGTCCGTGGGCGGGTTCAGCTCCTTCAGAATTTCTGCCTCCCGCACCCGGGCATCAATCAGCTCCTTGGCTTTGGCGAAGGGGGCCGCCGCCGTTTTCTCCAGCTGGGCGATGGCTGCCCGGCTCTCCTCCAGCCGCCGCTCCGTGGCCTGGATCATGGCCTCAATGCGTTCTGCCGCGTTCTGGGCCCGCATCACCGTGGCCGTTCCGTCCTCCAGGTTCAGGGTGCCCCGGTACTGTGCCTCGCCCTTCAGCAGGAAGTCGCCCTTGGTGGTCACCAGCAGCTTGAACCCTGCGAAGCTGCCCACCTCCGTGCTGCCCTCTGTGGCTGCGCTCAGATCCAGCTGCTTCTTCGCTGCCGCGATCAGGGCCGCTCCTGCGGCTTTCCGTTCGGTGTAGGCCTTGCCGCCCACCACCATGCGGAACTTCGCTCCCGCGGTGTCCTGGCGGCTTGCAAGGTCATGCCGCAGGTGTTCCAGCGTCACCTCGTCCGTGGCCATCTGCCGCCGGGTCTTCTGGATCCGGTCCTTCGCTTCGGCCACTTCCTTGGTGTGGGCCCGCTCCAGCGTCTCCAGCCCGGCGATCTTCTCGCTCACCTCGAACTGCTCAATGATCAGCGGGTTGTCGCTGGCGATGGCGCTGATCTCTGCGGCGGACATGGCAAGGTCTCCGTCGCCGTCCGCCTCTCGTCCGTTGTACTCGCCCGCCATGATCTGGTGAATGAAGGTGGCCTTCCGCTTCAGGTTGTCCCACTGCCGGCTGTCAAAGGTCTTCTTAGTCACATAGGCGTATACCGTCACCTCGTCGTTCATGTTGCCCTGGCGCAGGGCGCGGCCTTCGTTCTGTTCCAGGTCTCCGGGCCGGTCTGGGGCGTTCAGCTCGTGCATGGCAACGATCCGGTCCTGCGCGTTCATGCCGGTGCCCATCGTGGCCGTGGAGCCCATCAGCACCCGCACCTTGCCGTCCTTCACGTCCTTGAACAGTTTGCTCTTGGCCTCGTCGCTCCCGGCGTCGTGAATAAAGGCGATCTCCTTGGCCGGGATTCCCTGGCCGACCAGCAGATTCTTGATGTCCTCGTAGAGGGAAACGCCCCGAGCCGCCTCTGCGCCGCCCGGCGTGCCCCGGTCGCAGAAGATCAGCTGCGTGCCCTTCCGGTCTTTGCTCTCCTTCCAGATCCGGGCCACGTTCTCCACGCATTTGAGGATCTTGCCGCCGTCCTCATAGGGCAGGCTGCTGTCGATCAGGCGCTGGGTGTAGCTGATCTTCTTGCCGTCGTCGAAGATCTTGAAGATGTGGTCCTCGCCCTTGCCTTTGCCGCTTCCCCGCAGGGCCTCGGCGCGCTTGCCCAGCTCCTGCATGAACTGCTCCTGGAAGGGGGAGGGGTCGCACTCCACGACCGTGCGCTTGCCGCCGGTCATCTTGGGGATCTTCAGATAAGGCAGCTCTGAAGCGTCTACAATCACGTCCGCAAACGCCCGGAACATCTGCTGCATCTCGCCCAGGTTCTTGTACTTGGAAAGGCTCTGCTTCAGCTCATAGCCGTTGCCGCCGGTCTTCATCTTGCGGATCGTCGTCACGTTGCCGAACTGGTTGGCCCAGGCGTCGAAGTTGGAAATGCCCTTGGCCTCCAACAGGTCGGGCTGCAGGTACCGCTGCATGGTGTAAAGCTCCACCACGCTGTTCATAACCGGGGTGGCCGTGGCGAATACGATGCCGCGCCCGCCGTTGAGCTTCTGCAGCCACCGCACCTTCATGTAAAGGTCCAGGCTCCGCTGGCTGCCGCCCTTGTTGCCCAGGTCGGCGATGCCCTGCATTTTCGTGGTGTAGAACAGGTTCTTGAAGTTATGGGCCTCGTCCACAAACAGAGAGTCCACGCCCAGTTCCTCAAAGTCTACGCTGTCCTCGTCCTTCTTGCCGCCGCTCAGCTTCCGCAGCTCGGCCTCCAGGCTTCGCTTGCTGCGCTCCATGTCCCGCACGGAGGGGTCTTTCTTCCCGTTGGCCCTCCGGCTCTGCAGAATGGCCTCCTCCAGCTGGTCCACCTGCTCCTGGTAGAAGGCCTCCCGGGTGGCGATGCTCATGGGTACCTTCACAAACTGCTCATAGGACATGATCACCGCGTCGTAGTCGCCCGTGGCGATCCGGTTGGCAAACATCTTCCGGTTGGCCGGGGTGAAGTCGCCGTCCTCCAGCGCCTGGATCTTGGCCGTGGGGAAGTAGGAGAGGAACTCGTTGCTCCACTGGGCCACCAGGTTCTTCGGCACGATGAACAGCGGCTTCTTCACAATGCCCAGCTGCCGCAGCTTCATGGCGGCGGCAGCCATCTCATAGGTCTTGCCCGCGCCCACTCGGTGCGCCAGCAGCGTGTTGCCGCCGCTGTTGATGATCCGCTGCACCGCGTCCAGCTGGTGGGGCCGCATGGGCTTTGCGGAGTTCATGCCGTTTACCGTCAGGTGGCTGCCGTCGTAGTGGGGCGTCACCATGTTGTTGAAGACCTCGTTGTAAAGGCCGCCCAGCTCCGTCCTGCGCCCCTCGTCCTTCCAGAGCCAGCTCTGAAACTCGCTGAGCACCTGCTCCAGCTTCTCCTGGGCCGCCGCCGTGGCCTGCCGGTCCATCACCCGCTGATCGCCAACCGTCCGCCAGACGGAAAGGGTGCGGTTGTTCAGCGCCGCCTCCAGAATGCTCTGCTGCCCGCCTGCAAAGGGCCGGTCGCCCGTGCCCCAGGTGGAGAGGTTCTCCGGCCGGCTGCGCACATAGGCGTCGTTGATCTCCACGAAGAACTTGCCCACCTGCCGGTTGTAGGTCACCGTGATGGCGGGGACCCGGCGCCCGTTGGCCCAGCCGCTGCCGCCGCCCACCATTTCCGTGGCGAATTGGCTGTAAACATTGTCCGGGATCCAAGTGGCGCCCAGGCGCACCTTGATCTCGTCGGCAGGAATGTCGGCGGGCACCACGGCCTTCAGGGCCTCCACGTTCCGCTGGTAGCGGCTGTCCGCCTCGGCCAGGGCCTCCGCGTCCCGCAGCTTGGCCCGCACGTTGCCGGAGAGATACTGCTCCGCGCTCTCCAGTCCGCCGTCCCGGGTCAGGAAGGCGAGCCCCCGCTCCAGAAGATCCGCCTGGGCAGCCTCCTCGCTCATGCCCGTCAGCTGGGCAATCCTTGCAAGGTCGGCTCTCCCGTCCTCATTCAGCACCACCGTCAGCGCCTCTTCCGTGCTGTCGGCGTGGGTTACGGTCTGAATGGGGGAAACGGTGTCCCGGGTGAACATGGCCGCCTTCTGGGCCACGTCCGTATCCTCGTCGTAGTCCTCCAGGGCCAGCAGGAAGGGCCAGTCCGCGTCCTGCTTGGCCAGCTTCTTGTTTTTCGCGCTGTGCAGGATCCCGTATTTCTTCACAAAGGCGTCATACTGGCTGTTCAGCGCCTTGCGGTACGCGGCGATCTGAGCGTCGCTGCCGCCGTTCAGCTGCAGGTTCAGCAGCTCCCGGGCGGTGTCCCGCATGGTCAGCAGGCCGCCGATCCGCTCCGTGTCTCCCTTGGCGACGCCCTTGGCCTCCGTCAGCTGGCCGTCCTCGTTCCGGTAGAGCTTGCCGTCCTTCTGCACCAGGCTGCCGGGCCGTCCCTTGGCAGCGGCCTTCTTGATCTCGGCGCGCACTTCCTCCGCCGTCTGCTTCGCCGGGTAGGTCATGTGCCGCTGGATCTTGGCCATTGCCCGCTCGATCTGCGTCTGCAGGCTGTACCGGCTCTCCAGGGGATTGTAGGTCACCACCGTCCGCCCGTACTGGCCCTTGCCGTAGTCCGCTGTGCCCAGCACCATCTCCGGGTGCTTCACGAAGTATTCGTTCAGGTTGTAGCTGCCCCAGCGATTGGCCCCTTCCCAGGGCTTTTCGCCCACTTCCAGGAAAGCCTCGCCCTTGTAGGGCGTGCCCGGCTCCCGCTTCTGGAACACCAGAATGTCCGATACCACGCTGGTGCCCGTCCCCTGGAAGGCCGTGTTGGGCAGACGCACCGCGCCGATCAGGTCGGCCTGCTTCATGAAGTAGGCCCGGGCCTCGGAGCTCTGCGCGTCCATCGTGCCGCTGCTGGTGATGAGGCACGCAATGCCGCCGGGCCGCAGCGCCGTCAGGCTCTTGGCGATGAAGTAGTTGTGAATGGCCTTTGTCACGCTTCCGGGGTAGGCCCGGTCGGCTACGGCCAGATTGCCGAAGGGCACGTTGCCGATCACCAGATCCATGTACCCCTCCGGGATCTTCGCCGTCTCAAAGCCCTGTACCCGCACGTCTGCGTTGGGGTAGAGGTACTTGGCGATGCTGCCCGTGATCTTGTCCAGCTCCACCGCCGTCCAGCTCTTCACGCCGCCCAGCAGCTCTGTGGGCATAGCGCCCAGGAAGCGGCCCACGCCCGCCGACGGCTCCAGCAGCCGCCCGCCGGCAAAGCCCAGCTTGGCAAGGCCGTTGTACATGCCCTGAATCACGGAAGGCTCCGTGTAGTAGGCGTCCAGGATCGACCCCTTGGCGGTCTTGTACTCGCCGTCGTCCAGCAGTTTCCTCAGCTGCTTGTACTCCTTGGCCCAGTCCGCTTTCTTCTCGTCGAATACGTCGGAAAGGCCGCCCCAGCCGGTGTACTTGGCCAGGATCTCCTGCTCCTTGGGCGTGGCAAGCCGCCCCTCCGCCGTGATGGTGCGCAGGGTCTTGATGGCCGCTGCGTTGGCACTGTACCGCCCCTTGGGCGTGGTGGGAATCTTTACGCCGCCCTTGGCAGGGATCACGTAATTCTCCCCCCGGGGCTTTTCCTGGTTCCCCAGTGCCTCCTTCTGCGCCGTCTGCTCCGCCGTGGTGGCCGGGGCGGGCGTTTCCTCGGAAG
>CAYZVH010000161.1:0-6854 GCA_964481755.1 uncultured Bacteroides sp.
CGCAAGTCCTGGCCATGGATAAAGTGCTACTACAGCAATGCCTTTCCACTGAAAATGTCAGAATTCGTAAAGTTTCATAGGGCATAACCGACAGAATCCGCAAACTTTAAAGTGCCGAATATAAGGTGCACCTTGAATTATTCACAGGCTCTGCCGCAATATGGCGCACCATGGGAGTTGCTTTGCATCATCAAACCAATAAAGACGAATAATTATGTTTAGAGGATTCATTACATTTGTCTGCGACAACTGCGGACACAAATTCGTGGGCCCGGATTGCGAATGGGCAGCAACCATATTCACTTATCCGGCACAATGCCCCAACTGCGGCAGCAGACATACTTGTCCACCGGGGTTCCTCGGGTTGAATAAGCACATCTACCGCAGCCTGTGGAAGAGTCTGGACGAAAGAGAACAGGAGAGTAAGAAGGAATAAGGAGTGCAATATCCTCCTGCCAAATCTCCGTCAACAGAAGTCACGGCGAAGGGCTTTTGCGCAGGTACATCACGATGCCTGGCAAAAGTAACCTCCGCAACAATCGGAGCTAAAAGTGCCAAATATGTCAGAATCCGCAAACTTTGCACCATTTGCGTCTATAGGATATGGTGATAAGACGGGCAATCCGCTCTTCCCGAGGTTCGGAATTAAGGAGCGCATACCTATTTATATATAGGCTAAGGTTTATTCGACTCGCTTCCAGTCCAAGAGTCCTTTCCCTGTCTCATCGAGTTCAAGACCCAGTCCGATGACTGGTCGCTTGTCCGCCTTGAAAGGTTCAAGGTATTGCCGGTCCAGGATTTGCTGCGTAGCGGCATCCGTGCCTCCGTTGCTTCTCAGCTTCAGCTCTATTACATATATATAATAAGGAGAACCCACTACCATGTCTATCCGGCCAGTGGCAATCATGTGTTCCACCTCTACCTTCAATCCAATGGCCTTGAAAATACTGCTGATGATGAGGCGATAGCGTTCCTCCATATCCATGGACGCGAGTTTCTTATTACTATAAGGCATATCGGCGATGAGTGATTTGAGTGACTTCATGGCATCGTCCACCTGTCCCTGCCCCATTTGGGCATAGAGATTGGCTTGCAAGGATTGTATGTCGCCACCCTCTCGCAATGTCAAGGCCGGAAGCACCATCTCATAAAGCGCCTGCCTCACCTCCTCATTCGGGAATCCGAGTGTATAGCCAAACTCGTCGCCACTCTTGATGGTGAGGTAGCCAGATTGATAGAGAAACAATTCCGCACCCCCACCGCTGACATCGGACAGTTCCAACGTGTTTCGCATGATGCGGCAATTCTCGAAGTTCCTCAGGCGAAGCTCCATATTGTCGACGAACTTGGGAATGAGCGAGGTCGCTCCCGAAGCCGCCCAGAAATTGCCTAATTCTTGTGTGCTCAACGCATTAATGAGGCTAAACGGATTATAGACATCGACCATGTTGCGGCGACTGAAATGGTATCCGTCGTAATAGGCTTTCAGTTTATCATGTGTCTCTTGGATTGTCCAGCCGTTTACACGCCCCATCTCTTCCAGTTCCGGTTGGAAGTTTTCCTGGATTTCCTCTTCCGTGATGCCACAGATGGAAGCATATTCGGGCAAGAAACTGATGTTGGTCAGATTATTGAGCACAGAGAAAAGAGAAATTTGGGAAAACTTCGTGATGCCCGTGATAAAGACAAGTTTCTCATGTTCATCGCAAGCCTTCAACACGGCAAATACGTCACGATAAACGTCGGTACATTCTTTATGTCTATCTGTCTTCCACGAATGTTGGAGAGGAGAATCATATTCATCAATCAAGACTGCCACCTGATTACCTGTCTGCTTAGCTGCAGTCGTGATGATACGGTTGAACCTCACAGCAAGAGAATCCGAAGACGAAGGTGTGATTCCATAAGTCGCTTCATACGCTTGGAAAGTATCGTTGAGATAAGATTTATGGTCTCTGGAGCAGAGCCTGCCAAACTCATATCAAGACGAATGACCGGGTGTTGCTTCCAATCTCTCTCCAGCTTCATAATCTTCAGCCCCTCGAAGAGATCCTTTCTACCTTCGAGGTACATCTGCAATGTATCAACAAATTATCTTCTACAAAGATACACTTCTATTCGGAATTATCCGTACTTCGCGGTATTTAATTGAGAACGAATGGCAACGACTACCCCACTCTCTCCATCCGTCCGTAGAGCCACATGGCGAAGGCATAGATGAGGAAGGCGGTGAAGAATCCGGCAATGGCATCTATCAGGTAGTGGGCCTGGATGTAGACGGTGGCGCAACAGAGCAGCACGTAGAAAGGCATCAGGCACCAGAAGAGGGACTTCTTGGCACGGAACGCCAGCAAGAGGATGATGGTGGACATACCCACGTGAGAACTGGGAAATGCCGCCGTCGGTCGCTCACCGGCCTGCTGCGACATCTCCACTAACTTATAAAAAATGCCCCAGTCCGGTTCCTTGGAAGGGAGCAGCTCGGCATGATAGTTGAAGTAATCGCCTACGGCAGGGAAATACGCTTGGGCAACCTGGTCCAGTCCAATGGCAGGGAAATAGTATTGCGGTCCGGCAACGGGCAGGAACAGGTAAATGAGGTAGTAGACGAAGAAGGAGGTGACGAGCACAAAGGCCACCTTGTCGAACTCGCGGTAACGGCAGAAGAAGTAAAACAGCGCAATGCCGAAAATCATCGGATAATAGCTGAAATATCCTAAGTTGAAAGCTTCGCAAAACCAGGCCGACGAGCAATACTGCGAGAAGAGGATGGCAGGCTGGCAATGGAATATGGCCTGCTCGCACGAGGCGAAGAGGTGGTCGAGGTTGGGAAACAGACGGTTGAACTCATACGTGTCGGGGTACCAATAGGCCAACAGTGCCATCTGGTAAGCGGTGCGCAGAAAAGCCGTCAGCTTGCAGGCATATTGCCGGTAGACCAATATCAGCGCCAGCGTGGCTGCCACGATAATCAACCGCTCGAACAGCATACCCATAGGTCGTTCCATCCGCCCGAACAGCAGCACGATAACCACAGAGGTAAAGAGTGTGTAGAGGAGTCCTATCTTCTCAATGGCGAAGAATCCCTTCTTCGCATCTGTCTTTTTCAATAGTTCTAAAGCCATTTTTCTTGTTTATACCATGCAATGATCGCCTTCACGCCACGCGCCAGGTCGTAGTCGGCCCGGTAGCCAAGTTCGGTCTCCGCAGGGGTGATGTCACATTGCCAGTTGCGTTGTTTCATGATTTTATACTTATCGCCGTTCAGCGTGCTACTCTTTCCACAAAGACCAGCCACAATTTCGGCCAGCAAAGATACGACTTTTAGAATAAACAACGGACATTTGATGTGGATAACGAACGGATTGCCCAACTCTTTCTCTATCAAGTGCGAGAAGGTGCTGCTCTGGTACACCTGTCCGTCGCTCAGCAGATAGGTGCGGTCCGTCACTGCTTTGTCGATAGCCAGATAGATGCCCTTAACGAGGTCCTTCACGTAGATGAAGGTGATGTCCTGCCGTTTGTAGCCTACCGAGAAATCGAGATGTTGCCGAATGGACTTGGCCATGAGGAAGTAGTCCTTCTCGCGGGGACCATAGACTCCCGTGGGGCGGAAGATGACGTAAGGGAAGCCGCTGAGTGACTTCAGGTAGTTCTCCGAAGCCAGTTTGCTCTCGCCATAGGCCGTGTTGGGACGGGCCTCATCGGTCACGCGGATGGGTGTGTAGTCTTTCTCACGCAGCGGTCCCATCACACTGAGGGAACTGATGTAGACGAACTGGCGGGGAGTCATCTCAAGCGCCACCAACGCCTCCACCAAGTTACGTGTGGCTTGGTAGTTACCTTTCATGAAGTCCTCGCGATGTCGGCATTTGGTCACACCGGCACAATGGACTATCACGTCCCAGCCATCGTGTTGTCGCTTATGTTCTTGGAGTTGGTTTTGCAGTGTCTGAGGGTTCGCAAAGTCGAGGCAGGCGAACCGTATCCGCCCGTCCTGCAAGTAGCGTCGCGAACTGCTTTGGCGCACTCCGGCCCACACCTCCATACCTCGGTGTAAGGCCTCTTCCACCAGGAAGCTCCCGATGAAACCGCTTGCCCCCGTTATCAATATCTTCATCTGTCTATTCCGCTTTTGTCTGTTAAGGTTGCAAAGGTATTCAAAAAAACAAGTCGGGAATGTATGGGGATACGAGAAAATTCACTTCCTTTGTAGAAGTAAACTGATAACTGTAAAATATTCACTATTATGGGTAAATCGGGTAGAAAAGGCGGCAAACGCATGACAAAGAAGGAACTGGTGGAACAACTGACCGCCATGTTCCAAAAAGATATCAATCAAGTATGGGGAATCAAACAGATCTTCGAGGAGCTGAAGCTGGACACTCATCCGCTGAAAGCGCTCTGTCTGGATATCCTTGACGACATGGTGGAGGAGGATTACATCTGCGAGCCCAAGAAGGGACTCTTCCAATATAGCGACCACGGACAAATCATAGAAGGTACATTCCAGCGGAAGAGCAACGGAAAGAACTCGTTCGTGCCCGAAGGGGGCGGCGAGCCGGTGTTCATTGCCGAGCGCAACTCGGGCCACGCGATGAACAACGACAAGGTGCGCGTGGCACTCTTCGCTAAACGAAAGAACCGTGAGCGCGAGGGCGAGGTCATCGAGATAGTGGAGCATGCCGACCAGAACTTCATCGGTACCCTGCAGGTGGAGAAGGGTTACGCATTCTTGATAACGGAGGACCGCAACCTGGCCAACGACATCTTCATCCCGAAGGAGAACCTGAAGGGTGGAAAGTCGGGCGACAAGGCGGTGGTGAAGATCACCGAATGGCCCTTCCGGGCGAAGAATCCCATCGGCAAGGTGATAGACATCCTCGGCAAGGCGGGCGACAACACGACAGAGATGCACGCCATCCTGGCCGAATACGGATTGCCATACGTCTACCCGGAGAATGTGGAGAAGGCCGCGGACAAGATTCCCGAGACTTTCACGAAGGAGGACTTGGAAGGACGCGAGGACTTCCGCAAGACGGTGACGTTCACCATCGACCCGGCCGACGCGAAGGACTTCGACGATGCCCTCTCCATCCGTAAGCTGAAAGAGGGATTGTGGGAGATTGGTGTGCACATCGCCGATGTGTCCCACTACGTGAAAGAGGGGAGCGTCATCGACAAGGAGGCGCAGGAGCGCGCCACGTCAGTCTACCTGGTGGACCGCACCGTGCCAATGTTGCCCGAGCGACTCTGTAACTTCATCTGCTCGTTGCGACCAGACGAGGAGAAGTTGGCCTACTCCGTAGTCTTCGAGATGAACGAGAAGGCGGAAGTGAAGAGCTCGCGCATCGTGCATACCATTATAAAGAGTAACCGACGCTATGCCTACGAAGAGGCACAGCAAATCATAGAGACGGGCGAAGGCGACTACAGCGAGGAGCTCCTCACACTGAATCGTCTGGCCAAGATACTGCGCGACAAGCGGTTTGCCGACGGGGCCATCAGTTTCGAGCGCACCGAGGTGAAGTTTAACCTCGACGAGAACGGCAAGCCCACCGGCGTATACTTCAAGGAGGCCAAGGAGGCCAACAAGTTGATAGAGGAGTTCATGTTGCTGGCTAACCGCACCGTGGCGGAGCGCATCGGCAAGGTGGCGAAGAATGTGAAACCGAAAGTGTTTCCTTACCGTATACACGACCTCCCCGACCCCGACAAGCTGGAGAACCTGAAAACCTTCATCACCCGCTTCGGCTACAAGTTGCGCACTACGGGCACCAATGCGGAAGTGTCGAAGTCCATCAACAGCTTGCTGGACAAGGTGCAGGGCAAGCGCGAGCAGAATCTGATAGAGACCGTGTCGCTGCGGGCCATGCAGAAGGCGCGCTACAGTACCTATAACATAGGTCACTACGGATTGGCGTTCGACTACTACACACACTTCACCTCTCCTATCCGCCGTTACCCAGACTTGATGGTGCACCGGTTGCTCACCAAATACCTGGCGGGCGGACGCACCGTGAACCGCGACAAGTACGAGAACCTCTGCGAGCACTGCTCGGCTATGGAACAGACGGCAGCCTCGGCCGAACGCTCTAGCGTGAAGTACAAACAGGTGGAGTACATGTCCGAGCATATCGGTCAGGCCTACGATGGTGTCATCAGCGGCATCACCGAGTGGGGACTCTACGTGGAGCTGAACGAGAACAAGTGCGAGGGACTGATTCCTATCCGCGAGTTGGGCGACGACTACTTCGACTTCGACGAGAAGAACTATTGCCTCATCGGACGGAGGAGCCACAAGCGCTACAACCTCGGGGACCCGATAAAGATAAAGGTAGCTTGCACCAACCTCGAGAAGAAGCAGCTCGACTTCACCTTAGCCTCCAATCCCGACGGCCAGTCATCGTCCCCGCAACGGTACGGACAGACCAAGGCCAACCGCATCAAAGCGGACAAAGGCAAGAAGGGCGGCAAGGAGAAAGGCAAGAAGAGACGCAAGTAATATAAATGACGCAAGTCGGCTCCCAACGAGTATATACTCGCGGAACTTGAATAATATAATGGGTATAGTAATTCATGCTCAGCAGGTCTATAGACGACGTCTAAGAGGGGCTCGACTCACGAACTTTAGCTCTTTGCCACATGAGCCTTGGGTCAAGTGGCATTGAGCCTAGGTTCATCGGCACTTGAGCCTAGGCTCATTTTGGTACTTGTGGAACTTAAATGAAGTATACTTCAAGTGCCAATGACCTATACCTCATTCAACAAAGCCCCCCGCTCTCATCATAGCCGCGTCCTTATGCCTGCGGAAATTGAATACATATAATATATATAGGTATAGACAAACATCC
>CAYZVH010000162.1:0-1756 GCA_964481755.1 uncultured Bacteroides sp.
CCACAAGGGACGGTAGCGAAGAGGAAAAGGCTTTGAAGGGAAAGAATTCCTCTAACCTCCAATCCAAGGACGAAGCACTCCAAACCTCGGGCGAAGCGAAAGGAACGAGAAGAAACGAAGGCCTCTCTAGCGACGAAACCATCGACCCCTGGAACGGAGCGAAATGGATAGGACGAGCAGGCGAGGCGGTGAGCTTCTACGCCGACTACCTGCCCGTATTCAGCATCAGCTACGACGTTCAGCTGGACGAAGCAAGCCGGTCCACCGCAGCTTCGCTCATCTTCGGAGCCAACGACCCCCGGATGATGAGCCCCCACCTCAACCTGCTGGGCGTGAGCAACGCGAAAGACTCCGCCTACATCCGCGTCGAGCTGGACATCGAGCCCCTCAGCCAAGGCAACACTGCCCTGCTGAAAGTCTACCGCAAAGGCTACCGACCGGGCGAGACGGACCGCCAACCCATAGCCTCGCTGCCCATCCCCACGGGAATCATCAACAGCGGAAACCGCTACGGGAAGCACCGCATCGACATCCGATGCAACGCCGGGAAAGCGGACTTCTACGTCAGCAACGTACAGCAGCCAGCCGGAACTGAGGAACTCGCCAGCGTTGGAAAGACTAAGTCCAAGCTCAGCAAGAAACAATCCGAAGCGCTGACGACAAGCCAAATCGTAAAGACGAAGCCCAACCTCGACGGAAAACAATCCGAAGCGAAGACGACAAGCCAAGTCGGAAAGACAAAGTCCGACGTCAGTCAGAAGTCCCTGGGCTCGGTACTCCTCAACCCGACCGGAAAGAGCGGAGGCGACTACATCGCCTACCCCGTGGTGGGTGACTTGGGATACCAGCTGCAGGCGGGGCAACGCGCCACATTCGCCAACGTCACGGTGAACGGCTACCGCGCCCCGCACCACACGATAAAGACCGTGCAAGCCCCGGCGCTCACACTGGACGGAGGCAACGATGGACTGCTGCGGACAACCGCCCTGACGGAGAACCCCACCCCGATGCTGCGGACCACCTTCCGCACCGCCGACAAGAAAATCGCGAAAGCACGACTCTACGCCACCGCCCACGGCGTCTACGACCTCTACCTGAACGGACACCGTGTGAGCGACGCCTACTTCAACCCCGGCAGCACGCAGTACGACCGCACGCTCACCTATCAGACCTTCGACGTGACCAACCTCATCGGAATCGGCGAGGCCAACGCCCTGGGAGCCACCCTGGCCGAGGGATGGTGGAGCGGAGGGAGCACCTTCCAAACGAACAACTGGGACTTCTTCGGCACCCGACAGGCCCTGCTCGCCCAGCTGCAGATAGTCTACGACGACGGCTCCCGACAGACCATCGTAACCGACCCGCGCACCTGGCGGAGCTACGCCGACAGCCCCATCCGCCACGCCAGCTTCTTCATGGGTGAGGTGTACGACGCCCGCAAGGCCCAGCCCCTAGAAGGATGGAGCACCGCCGACTACGACGACTCCCGATGGGAACCCGCGGCCGAGGTCAGATTCGTCGGTTCAAAGGAGATAGAGGCGAGAAAAGAAGAGATTCGGGATAATACTACAGACTCTGAAAAGTCTAAGAAATCAAAGGCTTCGTCCTCAGATACAGTTTCATTAAAGGAAAAAGGAGGCGGGGCGAAAAGTTCCGAACCCACGGGATTCGGTGAAACAAGAACGAATAGAGAATTCGCCGAATCGGATGAAGCTGGAGGAAAAAACGGATTAAAGAACGGAACGAAGAGTTCCGA
>CAYZVH010000162.1:1856-3336 GCA_964481755.1 uncultured Bacteroides sp.
AATCGGATGAAGCTGGAGGAAAAAACGGATTAAAGAACGGAACGAAGAGTTCCGACCCCACGGGATTCGGTGGAACAAGAACGAATAGAGAATTCGCCGAATCGGATGAAGCTGGAGGAAAAACGTGTGCGACCGAGAAGAATTCCGCCCAAGTGGAGGATGTAATCTTCCACCCCGCGGCGGACGACTTCCAGCTGATAGCCGACCCAGCGGGGCCGGTGCTCCCCGTCGACACACTGACGGCACAGGCGGTGGACGAGCCCCGAGAGGGAATCTACGTCTACGACCTGGGGCAAAACATGGCGGGAGTGCCACTGGTGAGGTTCCGCGGACTGAAGCCCGGCACGGAGGTGAAGCTGCGGTTCGCCGAGATGAAATACCCCGACCTGCCCGAATATGAGCACCTCAAAGGGATGATCATGACCGAGAACCTACGCGTGGCCATGTGCCAGGACATCTACATCGCCAAGGGAGGCGACGAGGAGACATTCTCGCCCCGCTTCACCTACCACGGATACCGCTTCATAGAGGTGAGCGGGGTGGACCGCGCGTTGCCTACGGAGGACGTACAGAGCATCGTAGTCAGCTCCATGACGGAGGTGAACGCAGCCTACACTACCAACCGCACCGACGTGAACCGTCTGTGGGAGAACACCCTATGGTCCACACGGTCGAACTTCATCTCCATCCCCACCGACTGTCCGCAACGCAACGAACGGCTCGGCTGGATGGGCGACATCTCGGTCTTCAGCCGCTCGGCCACCTATCTGACGGACGCCGACCGCTTCCTGCGCCGCTACCTGGTGAGCGTGCGCGACTGTCAAGGGCAGGACGGCAAGTTCCCCGACGTGGCCCCCACGGGATTCGGCTTCGGCAGCCTGCTGTGGGGCAGCGCGGGCATCACCGTCCCCTGGGAGCTCTACCAGCAGTACGCCGACCGCGACCTGCTAGCCGAGCACTACCCCTCGATGAAACGCTACATCGACTACATCCATCGGGAGTACATCGACCCGCAGACAGGCCTCATCGTGCAACATCGCCAGTGGGGCGACCTGGGCGACTGGCTCAGCCTGGAGGACGACCGCAACGACAAGTCCCTCATCTGGGAGTGTTACTACATCTACGACCTCGACCTGATGACGCGCATGGCCCGTGTGCTGGGCCACGACGACGATGCCGAGCGCTACGCCCAGCTCTCCGCCCAGCGCCGCGAGTTCTTCGTGAAGACCTTCGTGGACCCCACCACGGGACGCACCCTCTGCTCCGCCTTCAACCCCAAGCGCCAGGGCCAAGAGGTGAACACGCAGACCTCCTACGCCCTACCCCTGGCCTTCGACGTGGTGAAGGGGGATTCCAACGAGAGCTCTTGTTCTATCAATAAAGAAGCAAAAGAAGGGAGATTGAAAGGAAAATCGACCACCGATGACAATTTTTCCGATAAAGAAGCGAACGAAGGAAGTTTGAAGGGAGATTCGGCCAC
>CAYZVH010000162.1:3436-6846 GCA_964481755.1 uncultured Bacteroides sp.
GAAGGGAGATTCGGCCACCGACTATAACTCTTCCAAAAAAGAAGCAAGAGAAGGAAGTCTGAGGCAGAAGATGGCCGAAAACCTGCGGGAGGTGATTCTCCACAACAGCAAGGGGTATCCGGCCTACAGCCTGCTGACGGGCTTCATCGGCACGGCATGGATCAGCAACGCCCTGTCCGACTGCGGCATGAGCGACGTGGCTTACCGCCTGCTCACACAAGAGGATTTCCCCTCGTGGCTCTACCCGGTGAAAAACGGGGCCACCACCATCTGGGAGCGCCTCAACTCCTACACACTGAAGGACGGATTCGGGGGCAACAACGGCATGAACTCCTTCAACCACTACTCCTTCGGGGCCGTGGTGGCGTGGATGCAGAGCCATTCCCTGGGCATCCGTCGGGATGAGCAGAGCCCCGGTTTCAAGCACTTCCTGCTGAAGCCCGAGCCCGACCCCACCGGCAACATCACCCACGCCGAAGGTCACTACGACTCCCCCTACGGCCGCATCGAGAGCAGCTGGAGACGCGAAGGCAAGACCACCGTCTACCGCTTCACCGTCCCCGCCAACACCTCCGCCACGCTATTCCTCCCCACCAGGAAGGGCCTCAAGCAGAAGGAACTGACCTCGGGACAGTACGAGTTCAAGGTGAAGGAATAGAGAAACTCTCAACACTTTAAACTAGCCTTCGACAGATGAATTTATAGCGCTGAATTCCACCGCGTTCCCCCCTATGGTGAAGCGGTTCGAAAGACTCGTTAAATCGACCCATTCGAAGTCCGTTCGAAGTCCTTTCCATCGGACAGCTACATCGGATTCAAGAGGAGGGCTTTTCGAGGAGGCTCGGCCCATCGACCATTCAAGGTACGTTCGGTGGTCCTCTTCATCGGCCCGCTCCACCGATTGGAGTCTGCTAGAGGGCTTTCTAGAGGCTTGTTACATCGGCCCATTCGATAGTACGGAATCTAGGAGACGTTCCGAGAGCCCCCAGCGCCCCCAATGTTTTCAGTTTACAGATTTCAGAAGAAAAAATTCGGGATTATAGAGCGGTGGAACAAACGATTTGCATTTTTCCCTGGTTCTATTTACCTTTGCCGAGAGAAACGAAAAAAACATTCAGCCAAGTGCAGTTCGAGAAGGAAATCGGAGAATACGAAGCGTTGAGGAAGAAGTATCAGACCTCTATCGTCAACACGATGGACCGGGAGGAGTTCGTGAAGTACAACGAGATACTCTTCTCAGCCCACTCTTGCGCCATCGAGGGCAACTCCTTCTCCGTGGACGACACGCGGGAGCTGAAGGAAAAGGGACTGGGAATGATTCCCGCCGGGAAGACACTGCTGGAGGCGTTCGAGATGTTGGACCACTTCGAGGCTTTCGAGTACATGGTGCAACACACCGGGGAACCGCTGACCGAGGCGCTGCTGAAGGAAATCAACCGACGGGTGACACTCCACACCCTCACGTATCGCGCCCCGGACGCAACCCCAGGGGAATACACCACCACCGACATGGCCGCGGGAGACACCATCTTCGGCGACCACGAGGAGCTGGTGGCCCGCGTCCCCAGCCTGCTGGCCTCCACCGAGCGGGCCATCGCCGCAGGCTCCGCCCACCCGATGGTGTTGGCAGCCCGTTTCCACGGGTTCTACGAGTACCTCCACCCCTTCCGCGACGGCAACGGCCGCACCGGTCGGTTGCTGAGCAACTACATCCTCCTGCGCATGGGCCATCCGCTGCTCATCATCCCCTCCGACCAGCGCCAACAGTACATCGCCGCCCTGCGCATGATTCGCACCGAAGGGACCGACGAGCACCTCATCCACTTCTTCCTGGAGACCGCCACCCGCCGCATGCAGAGCGAAATGTCGCAGAAGGAGGCGAACACCAAGCGCTTCACCACGTTCCTGTTCTGACGCGGTCCCTACAATTCAATGGAGCTATGAGACGTTGTCTTTCACCTCATCATAAATCTCCCTACACCGGCTTTCCGTCATCTTATTCTTCACCCCGACAGCTATCATATCGTCCAGAGAGGGACGACCTGTGCCGTTCACACTCGTCGCATGTTCGCCATTATACCCCTCGGCACAGCGGGTAAGGTCGTAAGCGGGAGCCAGATGCCAACGCCATTTGCCATCAGTCCCCTTCCGCACCATAAAACTAAAGTTCTTGCAATGGTCGTCCTTATTCTCTATCAAGTAGTTGAAGACCATGCGGCGAAACATCTCCTCCACCTCTGCCCTATTCTGAGTGAGATAGCCCGTGAGAGCCAAGAGGTTGAGATAGTCGAGCACAGGACTGGAAAGGGAGATGGAAAGCAAACCTCCTGCCGTAGCCGTATGGATGCGCTCGCCATCAGGAGAGATGTCGAAACGACGACTGGCGAAATACTTACCACCAATCAACTTGAAGTCGGGCACACGGATGCCGCACTTACGGGCCAATTCATTGCAGCGGTATTCTTGCAATCCCATGTCGCTGGGGTCGTAGGTATGGCGGAACTTCACCAACCAATGTCCCTCGCTGTCACAAAAGACGGCCTTCGGGCGACACCCACCGCTATTGCCACTGTTGTACAGAAGCAACCCCGCATCAGCGTCTTGCTGCTCCCTCAACACTTCCAAAGCCTTGGTCTGCAACGAGTCGAAATCCAAAGACGTTTCCTGCGTCCGGACGGGAGTCGCCGGCTCGTAAGTGAGCGCGCCCATACCTTCACCACCCACGAGGCTCAACCGGTCCAAAGCGGAGAGCTCAAAGTCGTTGACGCCTTCTTTCAACAACGCCTTGTGCAGAAGGTACCTGCCGTAGCCATCGGGGAGACTATCCTCGAAGATGCCGAAATTTCCCTGAAAAGGCGCAGGCTTGGCGATGAACAAACCGGGCTGGAGAGGCAATTCCAAAGGCGAAATGCTGAAGCCCGTGGCAAGCCATTGCTTGTCATACTCAAAGGAGCAAGACTTCCCGTCGACACCCAATGCCAGAGTGCCGACCCGCTGCTGGTGGTACTTCACCACTAAAGAGTCTATCCGTTTCATAGTTTATGGGCCTTTTTCTTGTGCGCGTTGCGCTTAATCTGCTGCAGTTCCTCCATCGTGGAGTACTTGGGTTCCGAGAAGACGTGCTTTATCTCCGAGGTGTAACCCAGAGCCATGGCAATGCCTATCAGGTTCTTCAACGAGATCAAGCCCTTTTGCTCGAAACGGGTGATGTTGCTCACGGCCACGCCCGACTGTTCCGCCACCTGCTCGCGCGTCAGGTTCTTCTCTATCCTACGCCTGCGGAACTCGTCGGCCATCTCACGGGCTATCTCGTCCGGATTATCGTGGAGGTAGTTCTCTAGAATTGCTAATATATTATTCGTTTCCTGCATAAACCGACAGATAATAACAAGATATTATCAGTTGCAAAG
>CAYZVH010000163.1:0-6835 GCA_964481755.1 uncultured Bacteroides sp.
CCCTTCACGGACTAATTCGGCACCCTTCCACAGCCTAGTTCGCTACCCGACAAAGACTGGTCTACTTCCTATAAGAGGCTGGTCCGCTCCTATCAGAGGAAATAGGAAGACAGGACGTGCTATGCCTCTATGTCCATCTCCTCCATACTTGATAGGCAACACGAATGTGCTCGTGAAGCCATTGTACCAATAATGAAGGTTGGTTGACACGTGTTGCACAATCGGTTGACACGTGACGCACGATTGGTTGACACGTGACAACCAACCAAATGAATGACTTCTCTTGTACCAACGAACTAGTAGTGTTGGGCCTAACAATCAATTATATATGTTCCTATGAGCGGCATTTACCTTCGTCCGCCTCCGGCCGATAGGCACTGGGCTGCACGCCGTACATGGACTGGAAGCATTTGGCGAAGTAGGACGGGGTGTTGAAACCTACCATGTAACTGACCTCGGAGACGGTGAAGTGATGCTGGCCTAGGAGCATGGCAGCCTTCTGCAAGCGGACAGTGCGGATATAGTCCAAGGGGGAAAGGCCGATGTGCTTCTTGATGATGCGGTAGAGCTGCTTGTTGGGGATGCCACACTTCTCGCAGAGGAGATTCACGTTGAGATCGGGGTTGGCGATGTTGGCCTCCACAGTCTCCGCTATCTTGGCGAGTTGCTTCTCCACGGCGGACTCCGCCTCGATGGGCTTCACCTCGGTGAGGGCTTTTATGCGCAGGCCTTCGGTAATCTTCGCGCGCGACTGCAACAGTTGTTTGATGCGTGCCAGGAAAGGCTTGGGCTCGAAGGGCTTTCCCATGAAGACATCAATGCCGAGTTGGATGCTGGCGTTCTCCGTGGCGGGGTCGTCCTTAGCCGTGAGCATAATAATAGGTATAGAAGCAAGCCGCGGGTTCTGCTTCAACTGTCGGCACATCTCCAAGCCGGACATCACGGGCATCATCTCGTCCACCACCAGCAGGTCGGGCACGAAGGAGGAGGCGATGGCGAGTCCAACCCTGCCGTTCTCGGCAGTGAGCATGGTGTAGTCGCCCTTCAATAGACTGACGACGAAGGAGGATATCTGTTTGTTGTCGTCCACCACCAGTATCTTCGGGCGGTCGGTGTCGGCGGCCTCCACAGCCGTTTCCGCCTCGGTGGACACGGACTGGTCGGCAATGGGCAAGGTGATGCTGATGGAGGTGCCCTGTCCCTCCTTACTATAGAGGTTGACGGTGCCGTGCATCAGTTCCACGTAGCGCTTCACCAGATAGAGACCAATGCCGGACCCCTCCTGTTGCTTGGCGGTGGACTGCGAGCGGAACATGCGCTGGAATACCAAGGGTTGATCGGCCTCGGCAATGCCCACGCCATCGTCGGCTACGGTTATCTCCACGCGGTCGTTGTAGCGGGTGATGCCACAGGTAACCGTAGCGCCCTCGCCCGAGTATTTGCAGGCGTTGGAGAGAAGGTTGGTGATGACGGACTCGAACTTCACCGCATCGGCCTCTATCAGCAACTGCGGACAGGAGGCATGGAAGAGGAAGTTCTTCTGCCGATAGTTTTCTTTGAAGGTGTCGCAGATGCCCCGGCAAAACTCCACCACGTCGAAGGTGGACTGTATGAGCAGGTCCTCATCGTCATCGCTCAGGTGGTTGAGCTCCAGCGTACGATGTATCAAGGTGTTCAGCTTCACGGCATTGTCGTAGACCATCTCCAGGGAGTGGCGCCGTTCGCTGTCGCGCTCCTTCTCCTTCAGCAGACTGACGGGACCCAATATCATGGAGAGCGGAGTCTTTAGGTCGTGCGAGATGTTGCTGAGGAAGGTGAGTTTGCGCTCCACCTGGGCAATGGTTTTCTTGCGCTCTTCCTCTTGGCGTTGGCGCAAGCTCCGCCGGCGGTAGGAGTAGACGATGGCGAACACCACGGCTACTAATATAATAAGGTATAGCAGGACGGCCCACCACGAGAGGTAGACCGGCGCGCTGACGGCCAGGGCGACGGTGACGGGCGGCAGGGGCGAACCCACGGTCTTCACCAGCAGGTTGTAGTGGCCCATGGAGAGATTGGTCAGTACGATTTCGTTCACACCCTCGGGCAGCATCACCCACGAGTCGGTGGCGTCCGTCGGCGAGGAGGAGAGGGTGTAGGCATAGCGTTGGGCGGTCTCGGGGCTGTAGTCGAGGGTGCTGACCACAAGCGTCACACTCCCCCCGTGACGCACAGTGAGTTCCTTGGGACTGCCGCCATGGCTGAGCATGTCCACATAGGCCGTGTCCTGTCGGTAGAGAATCATGTTGATGGCTTTGTAGCCCTGGGCCGCGCCCAGTTTAGAGCGGTCCACCTCCGTCAGTTCATCCACACCTCCCAGCAGCACATTACCCGTCCGCTCATCGTCCATCATGGCGGTGTAGCCTTTGGGCGGGATGGGCAAAAGCATGGGTTGCAAGTCGCTCACGCGCACGGACCACACATTGCTGAGTGTGGAGACCCACATCTCCTCGCCTACCCTAGCCAGTGCCAGCACCGACTCGTCCGACCCGGTCTGCGGGAAGCGACAGAGGCGTGAGGTGCCGTCTGCCTGGAACACGATGACACCACCCTTGAACGAGCACCACAGCGCACCCGTCCCGTCGAGACAGATGTGCGAGGGCGACGACCCGGTGAGCGCCTCGATGTCGTAGCGCTCCATCTCACCCGTAGCGGTATGGAGGCGATGGAGGCAGTTATCGCGGAACAAGAGCATCCACAGGTTGCCCTTGCCATCCACCACCAAGTCGCTGACAAAGTCGTTGGGCAGACCCTGCTCGGCATTGAGCACCCGGTCGGAGGTGACCACCCCACCGGATTGGTTGAACTTGGACTTCTCCACGCAATGGAGTCCGCCCAGGTAACAGCCCACCCACAGGTTCGGTCCCTCTTCCTCGAGGGCATAGACCCAGTTGGAGGCGTGCCCGCCGAGGCTGTCCACCACATGGAACACGTCGAACCCGTCCGTGGCAGCGTCGAAGCGGTTGATGCCGCCGTCCGTAGCTAACCATATCAGTTGCTGTCCGTCCTGCCGGATGGCGCGTATGCGGTTGTGCGACAGGGCGTTGGGTGCCTCCGAGTGGCGGTACCAGCGGGCCTGTCCGTCAGGGGCGATGCGTATCACGCCATTGGTGCCACCCAGCCACAGAGAGCCTTGGCGGTCGCGGAAGATGGAGTATATCTCGTTGCCCTCGCCCGAATGGACAAGGGTACTCAGTTTCACGGGGTGGATGACACTGGAGTTGGAGGCGATGGAGAAGCCCCGCTCGTGGCCCGCCCACACGTTGTTGTTGGCATCGGAGAGGATGCACCAGACCTCGTTGTCGGACAGGGTGCCGTCCATGCGGGAGTCGTGATGATAGTGGCGCACGGCCAAACTGTCGAGGTCGAACACGCCATTGTTGGTGCCTACCAACAGGTGTCCCATGGCGGTGCGGGCCAGGCTCTTCACGTTGTTACCATCGAGGGCGCGCACCCGTCGCCATGCTTCGTTGACGGGGGCATAGTTATAGAGGGCACCCTCGCTGCCCAGGTAAATGGACTGTCCGTCAGGCGACTCGAGCAGGCAGTTGACGAAGAGGGTGGATAACGGCTTCCCGTCGCACGTCGCCTTCACGGCATCGAACCGCTTCACAGCGGTGTTCCACCGCGCCAGTCCGTTGTAGGTGCCGGCGTAGACCACACCCCGGGCATCGCGCAGCAGGCAGTAGACCGACTTATGGGGCAGTCCAGCGGAGAGGTCGGTCAGCCGGCCGTCCTTCAGATTCAAGCGGTAGGCTCCGTAGAGGCTGCCTATCCAGAGGTCGTCGTCCACCAGCAACAGAGAGCGAATCTCCTTGGGCATTTCACCGGCCGACGCGCCTTCGTAGGCAGCGGCCCGCCCCGTCAGGTAGTTGTAGACGGAGAGTCCGTTGTTGCTGCCGATGTAGAGCCTCAAGTCCTTCTCCACGATGGCGTAGACCTGTGTGCCGAACATGCCGTCGCGGCCCACGGCATGGGCGTTCACCCCATCGTAGAAGTAGAGCCCGCTATTGGTGCCTACCCACATGAGGCCTTGGCTGTCGGCGAAGAGATTGAAGACCACCACCTTCTTGCCGTCGATGCGCACATTCTTCCACTCCAGGTCGGTGTGGTCCAGCCCGCCAATACCCCGGCTGGCGCTCAGGCACATCAGTCCGAGCGTCAACGCGGCCACAAGGCCCATCAGTCGTTTGCCTATCTCCCTTATCACCATTATTGATACGAGGTTTATCATCCGCTTGCAAACATACAAAACAGCGCCCGTATGCGCAACATTTCGCCCCGCAAAAAGCCACACGGCTACGGACGGACTATGCAACATTTCGGACAAACCGCCCCTGTCTTTCAGATAAAATTCACCCATCGGTAGCACGGGTTCATACTATTTTTGCATTGTGAAATTACAAATCTGATTATATTTGCAAAATGAAGAAATCTAATACCTCTCTACTAGCGGCAGCATTGCTGGCAGGCGCCTCGCTGGTGGTGTCGACGCTCTCCGCACAATCAGTCTACCCCGGCCTTTACGCAGGGAAACTGCAGAAGACAACCGTAGCCCCCATGCAAATGGAAGGCTTCGACCTGAAGGATGTACGCCTGTTGCCAAGCCGTTTCCGCGACAACATGCTGCGCGACTCCGCCTGGATGGTGTCAATCTCCACCGACCGACTGCTGCACAGCTTCCGCACCAACGCGGGTGTGTACGCTGGGATTTGGAAGAGGCGAAATGATATTATACATAGAAGCATAAAAAGATTGGTTTCTGCGAATAAATCCGTTATATTTGCAGAAACCAATTTTTGCGACATGATGAGAACAAACGCACTATACAAAGCCTTGCTCTGGCTCGGCTGCCTCGCCTCGGCGATGAACCTCTCTGCCCAACAACCTTTCCCCGACTGCCCACCGGACAGCGTGGACAAGAATATGCACAAACGACAAATGCTGTGGCAACTCGGCATCCACCTGCCACAACTGCCCAACACTCGCATCGACCCCAACCGGCCCTACGGCACTACACCCCGCTATCCCGACGCACTGAAGGAGAACCCTTACGGGTGGACGGACACCGAAGACTACGCCTCCACGGCTCCACGCGACCTCTACTTCTTCCGCACGGACTGGGGACTGTGGAACAACTTCCGTGAGGAGATGACCGGCAGCTACGAGCCGCTGGACCTGCTCACCGCCGACGACGGCACGGCGATAACCACTCCCGAACTATGGCGCTCCAAGCGGACACCCGAACTGCGCCGTCACTGTGAGGAGGGCATCTGGGGATTCGTGCCCGCTACGGCAGACTCACTCAGCATCCGCTGGAGTGCCGACAGCGTTCAGGAAGAGGACTTGCTCTGTGGGCGCTGCCTGCGACGGGACATCACCGGCCTCATCGACACATCGCGCTATCCACGCATCCAGCATGCGCCTGTGCTGAAGGCTCACCTTTGGTTGCCCGCCTCACTTGCCAAGGGGACGTGCACCCGCATCGTGATACACATCGGCGAATGTCGTCCGGACTTCAAGCAAGCAGTCTTGGCTGAGGGATGGGGTTATCTGCAGTTTGAGCACCAACTGTTGCAGGCCGACAGCGGGGCCGGACTGAGCGACTATCTCATCGGTTTGGTGAGCCAAGGCCAGTGGCGCCGCCCCTCCGACTGGGGTGTCATCCGGGCGTGGGCATGGGGTGTGAGCCGCATCATCGACTACCTGGAGCGTGAAGTTCCTTCGGTGGATGCCTCACGCTGCGGACTCGTAGGTCACTCCCGCCTAGGCAAGACCGCCATTGCCGCGGCAGTCTTCGACACGCGCATCACAGCCGTCTACGCCTGTTGCTCGGGTTGCCTGGGCGTGTCGCCCGTACGCCGCCACTTCGGTGAGGATCTGGAGTTCATCCCCTACTACTGGTTTGCCGGCAACATGATGCGTTACTGCGGTGCCAAGTTTGGCGACCAGTATCTGCCCCGCAAGGTGGCAGACCTCCCCGTGGACACCCCTGCCTTCATCGCCCTGTTGGCCCCGCGCCACATCCTCATCACCACCGGTGAGGACGATCTGTGGAGCGACCCCTACGGAGCCTACCTTGCCGCCCGAACTGCCTCGCCCGTCTACCGCCTCCTCGGCACCGAAGGTTTGGTGATGACCGACGCCCGTCCCCTCGTAGGCGCTCCCTACCAAGGCGGCCACATCGTCTTCCACCACCACACCGGAGGCCACGACTACCATCCGCAGAGCCTCCCCGCCTTCATCGGGATGATGAAAGAGTGAAGCGCAGGGCGAAATAATTGGTAAGATTTACAGGTTATCCCGTAAATAATGTATATTTGCACCAATCATCTCTCTCGGGCGATTTGTGCGGGAGGAAATAAAGAATAGAATACTATGAAAGATATGTTTTGTATGGGAGAGGCCTCCCGTTGTCTCCTTTGTGAAAACGCCCCCTGCAGCGCGGCCTGCAGCCAGGGCGACCCAGCTAGAATGTTGCGCGCCATACGCTTCGACAACCGCTCGAACGCGAAGAAATGGATTGACGGATGTACAGACGAAGAGTTGCAGAAGGCCGAGCAGGCCTGCATCCATTACGACCGCCCCATCCGCATACGGGAAGTCGCAGAGCATCTGAGACAGGAAGCAGAGAATGATAGTACGGCCAATGCCCATACAAACGAGCCCGCTACCCGGCCCGACCTAAGCATAGAGTTCTGTGGCATACGATGCGAGAACCCCTTCTTCCTCGCGTCCTCTGCCGTCTGCACCAACTACGAGATGGTGGCAAGGGCCTTCGAGGCCGGATGGGCAG
>CAYZVH010000164.1:0-6809 GCA_964481755.1 uncultured Bacteroides sp.
CAGATAGACGACCGAGGTTACGCCAAGCCCTACGCCGCCGACAAACGCACGCTGTATAAGATAGGTTGCAGCTTCTCGTCCGAGACCGGAACCATAGAGGATTGGAAAGTGGCGGAGTGAAGCCTGTGGCGAAGCTTCCCGACGGCACAGAAAAATTAGTATCGACTAAACTTTCATAGTTTGTACTTCGCTTCTACCAACGCCTCGAGACCATCTTCGTCTGCCGGGACTGGGTTTCCGCCCTTCGATGCCTTTGACTTGACATATTCCAGCGTCTTCTGAAACTCATCCGTCTGAGAGAATGCGACTCCAGAGGGCTGATTTTTTGAACGTACGCGAGCCGCCAAACCAGTTACATACTTGTTGACCAGTTCCTCCAATGTCAATACAAACCACATTTATCTTCCTCCCTACCGCGTGGTCTCGAAGTAGAAGAACACGGCCATGGCAATCATGATAAGACCGAGCAGGCCGTAGAAGAGGCGGGCTCGGCCGGGGCCCACGTTGCGGACAATGAGTTGGGCGTTCTGGGCGGTGAAGAACCACTTCCAGTTGAACACACTCGCCAGCAGGGCCACAATCCCTGCCAGGGCGAACAGTGCTTGTACGAAATAATGTGCTTTCATTGATAGTCTTTCGTTTTCTTTGTTTCCAAAAATTCCGTTCTAAGGTGGAAGTTAACCAAGGTTCGAGCCTCGAAGCAGGTACGTATCGCCCGAGCAGATGACCTCCGCCGGTGGAAGTCAACCGGGATCCGAGCCTCGAAGCAGGTCGCTGGAGACAGTTTCTGCCCCCTACAACCCGCTCGTACACGAGTTTCGGAGCCCCTTCTTTCGGAGTTCCAAGGCCAAACTGTTGGAGAACGGATTACTCCCTTACATCTTCAGTAGGCGCGAGCCGTCGGGTTGTTCCTCGATGGTGACACGGACGGTGTCCTGCGGCAGCAGCTCCTCCACCAGCTCTGGCCACTCGATGAAGCAGAGGGCTCCGCTGTAGAAATAATCCTCGTAACCCATGTCGTAGACCTCCTCCAGGCGCTTGATGCGATAGAAGTCGAAATGGTAGATGAGCTCACCGCTCTCCGAGCGATACTCGTTGACGATGGCGAAGGTGGGCGAGGTAATGACGTCGTCCGTCACGCCCAGCGCCTCGCAGAGGGCCTTGATGAAGGTGGTCTTGCCGGCTCCCATGCTGCCGTAGAAGGCGAACACGGTGTTGTCGCCCATGGCACCGACGAAGCTGCGGGCGGCCTCGTCGATGGTGGCGAGAGAATCAATCTTTATTTCCATAATGTATAGTGTTTTTGTGTGAATGAACAAGGTGTTTCCAGCCCACCTTGCCCGCCTTGCAGAGGGCGTAGATGAGGATGGAGAAGAATATGATGGAGGCGCCCGAAGGCACGTTGCAGGCGTAGGAAATCCACAGTCCGCCCAGGCAGCTGACGTAGCCGATGCCGACAGAGAGGAGGATGATGCGCCGGTAGCGGCAGGTGAAGAGGTTGGCGGTCATCTGCGGAATGGTGAGCAACGAGATGACGAGCACAATGCCCACCATGCGCAGGCAGGCCACGATGGTGAGGGCGATGAACATCATCAGCGCATACTCCAGCACGTGCACGGGCAGCCGCTGCGAACGGGCGAACTCGCGGTCGAAACTGACGTAGATGATGGGGTTCAGGAAGAGACCGAAGAACGCCAGCGCCACGGCCGTCAGCACAGCGAGGGTCCAGAGGTCCGCCGCCGTGATGGTGAGGATGTTGCCGAAGAGGTAGCTCGAGAGGTCGGGGATGAAGCCCGGCGTGAGGAAGCTGAAGATGATGCCCACCGCCATTCCGAAGGTCCAGAAGACGGCGATGGCGGAGTCCTCGCGCATGTCGCGCCGGTGGCTGAGCCACTCCACCCCGAAGGCGGAGAGCACGGCGAAGATGGCTGCGGTGAAGATGGGCGGCAGTCCGAAGAAGACTCCCAGTCCGATTCCGCCGAACGAGGCGTGCGTAATGCCTCCGCTGATGAACACCAGCCGTCGGGTGACGATGTAGGTTCCTATCAGTCCGCAGACGATGCTCGCCAGCAGGCTCCCCACCAGAGCGTTCTGGAAAAATGTATACTGTAGTATGTCCACTGTTCTCTATTCTTTTTTGTTCGTTTTGTTCGTTCTATTCGTTCTTCGGAAGTTTCCCACCGAATCTTCAACGGTCTGAAGTTCTTCGGGAGTTCAGGTCAAATCTTCACTTCCTTTAGCTATTCGGAAGTTCCGGTCGAGTCTTCAATGGTCCGAGACTGTCTAGAAGGCTTCGTCCGAATCTTCAATGGTCTGAAGTTCTTCCGGAAGGTTCTTCCAAGCCTTCACCACCTTTAGTTGTTCGGAAGTTCCGGTCGAGTCTTCTACTGTCCGAGACTATTCAGAGTTTTCATCCGAATCTTCAATGGTCTGAAGTTCTTCCGGAAAGTCCTTCCAAGCCTTCAACGGTCCGAGGATTCGTCCGAAGGTTCTCCTCCCTACATTAGGTCTTAACACCAGCGGAGCGGCGCTCGCCAACGATGAGGATTACCTCGTCCTTGAGGGCGTCGGGCAGGGCCACGCCACGCAGTTGCAGGCTGCGGACCCATCCCGCCACTTCGGTGTCGCGCATCGTGTAGAGCACGTCACGAAACTGCTCAATCTGTTCTTCCGTATAACTATCAGAGGAGACCCCACGGTAAGCGTCGAGCTCCTCGTCGTCGTAATATTCTATCTGTTTGCTGACAGCAGCCAAGAGGCTCTCTTTCTCGCAAACCTCGTGTTGTCCGCAGCATTCCATGTCGGCCGGGTTGACGGGCAGCGGACTCTCCACAGCCTCTCCCCTCGCCTCTTTTTTGCGGTCCGCCAGGTTCTTCAGCACTCCAGTGAGCATCGCCACCAGCGCCAGCACCACCAAACTAACAATCAGTATCCACATAGGCTCTCACACGTATTTCATTCGTTCCGAGCATTCTTTCCGTCCAAATCACTTTGGAGCCCGGAACCAGCAGAGGGCTTGTTTTCCGCCTCACGAATGGAGAATCCGGCTTCCGTCAGATGGTTCCAGTAAGCGGGGTAAGACTTTGAGACAACCTCGGGATTGTTGACGCGCAACTGTGGCAGCACGAGGCAAGCCGGTGCGAAAGCCATGGCCATGCGGTGGTCCTCGTAGGTATCGATGGCTGGCTCGGCCTCGGCAGTGCAGCGTTCGCCGTCCCAGTAGAGCACGGAGTCATCGGCTTCACGCACCACGTAGCCCAGCTTCAGCAGTTCCCTACGGAGCGCAGCGATGCGGTCGGTCTCCTTTATCTTGAGGCTCTGCAATCCGGTGAAGCGGAACGGCACTCCCATCAGAGCGCAAGTCACCACGAACGTCTGCGCCAAATCCGGTTCGTTCACAAAGTCGTAGTCGAAACGGGAAGCGGACGCACCTCCGTTAGAAGGGGTAGACTCAGCGGAGGAATTTTCTCCCGCCTTCGCTGAAGAGCACACTCGAGCAACTGAAGCTTGTCCATCTTCATCGGAGCGCTTACTATCTATATAATTAGGAGTCGTTCCATCAGTTCGTAACTTTTCTCCTTCCTCTGTGAAGGAATTCCATTCGCTGTAAATCCCCGAACCCGATGCGCTTCCCATAAAAGCTTCACCGGCGACGCAAGAGGAGTTTACGTTTTCGTTGGAAGATGTTAGGGCATTACCAAGCGTTTCTCCCTGGCCGTTAGAAACACCTCCATCTTCAAAGGAGCCATTCCTTACTATATTATTATTGGAATTCGTTTCATCGGCCCGAAGCGTTCCTTCTTCTGCGGAGTAATTCCGCTCACTGGAAGTTCCGGAGTCCGAAGAACATTTCGTCAGCGTCACTCCATCGTCGGTGGAGGTCGTCCGCACTCCAAGACGCTCGAAGAGCCGAGCCACAGCGGAATCCCCTTGGTAACTCTTGGCGAAGAGTCCTTTGAGCCGCACCTCCGCCTGGGGAGCAAGCGCCACAATCTCGTACCAATAGGAAGCAGCGCTCCAGTCGCTCTCCACGGAGTAAGACGTGGGGCAGTACTGTCCGTGCGGCACCTTGATGGTGTGCGAGTCCGTCCAGCCGGCCTCAGCCCCGAAGTCGTGCATCAGTTGCAGCGTGAGGTTGATGTAGGGCCGCGAGACGACCTCCCCTTGCAACCTCAGCGTCAAACCGTCGGGCAGTGTGGGAGCAATCATCAACAGGGCGGAAATGTACTGCGAACTAACGTCGCCCTTCAGCGTAATCTCGTTGCCGGTGAGCTCACGGCCCGTTATGCGTAGGGGCGGAAAGCCCTCTTGTTCAGTGTATTGGATGTCGGCTCCGAGGCTTCGCAGCGCGTCCACCAGAATGCGGATGGGGCGTTGGCGCATGCGTTGTGTGCCGGTGATGGTCACCGAGCCGGGTGTGATGGAGCGGTAGGCGGTGAGGAACCGCATGGCTGTTCCGGCGGCCTTTATGTCGATGAGGTCGTGATTCGAGAAGAGGGCCTCCACCATCACACGCGTGTCGTCGCAGTCGGAGAGGTTCATCGGCAACGCATCGTTACCGCTCAAGGCATTCAGGATGAGCGCCCGGTTGCTGATACTCTTCGAAGCGGGCAGTGCCACCTGGGCACGAATAGCTCGTGGAGCTGATAGTGTAATCTGCATTTTTCAGTCGGTCTATTCAAATAAACGTTGCAAAACTACACAAAATTCAATAAAGTCACTCTTCGCGGGGCCTCCTTTGTTGTGAATCGCCGTCATTTGAGCCCACGAAGGACAAGATTCTTCGTTCTAGAAGGAGAAAATACCTTCTTCGGGAGGCAACGAACCGCCCTCATTGATAGGCAGTTCGAAAAAAGTTTGAAAATATATGCTCTAAAATTTGGTGGGTTCTCAAAGATAGCCTACTTTTGCATCCGCAATTCGGGGTGTAGCTCAGCCCGGTTAGAGTACTCGTCTGGGGGGCGAGTGGTCGCTGGTTCGAATCCAGTCACCCCGACTGGAAGAAAGGAGTCAAGTCAAAAGCTTGATTCCTTTTTTATATATATTCTCCCTAGTCAGCTACCTGCAGATCATAGTCCGCCTGCATACGCAGGAGCAAGTCCGCGTTTATCCCCAAAGTCGTCTCCATAGAGCGAGCAAGTTCCGTGGTAACAGGCCGTTCAGCGTTCAACACCTCACCCAGAATAATATCGGCCAATCCAACCTTTTTCGCGAACTCCTCCGGCTTCAGCCTCGACTCTCCAACTCATCCTTCACCAACTCTCCCGGATGGTAAGGCCGGAAAGACTGCAAATCATCTATTACAATTCCCATAACTTCTACAATTCAGAACGAACGGTACAAAGATAGTGCTTCTTTCCTAAAAAATACAAAAACGTGGCGAAATAAGAATGTACAAAACCGGAATATAACATAAATATAGCGTATCTTTGCCAACTCATAAAAGGGACTCAACAAAACAAAACAGTTGACACAAAAGAACATGAATCAAACAGAAACTTTAGTAGAAAAAATAAAAGAAGGGATACAGGAAAAGAAGGGCAAACGCATCGTCGTGGTGGACCTCACCAGCATCGACGACGCCATCTGCAAGTACTTCGTAATCTGCCAGGGCAACTCGCCCAGCCAAGTAATCGCCATCACTGACTCCATCAAGGAGTACGTTCGCAAGGAAATCCACGAGAAGCCACAGGCCGTGGACGGACAAGGCAACGCCCAATGGGTGGCGATGGACTACGCAGACGTCATGGTACACATCTTCCTGCCCGACGTGCGACAGTTCTACGACCTCGAACACCTCTGGGCCGACGCACAGTTAACCGAAATCCCCGACCTCGATTAAAACGACGAACGTATGGAACAAGAAAACAATCAGAAAGCGAATATGCCTAAATTCAACCTGAACTGGCTTTATGCCGTCATCATCATCGGACTACTCTCGGTCTACATCCTCAACAACGGCGACGCCGCACTGAAGAAGATTGACTTCACCGAGTTCAAGGATTATGTGGCCAAGGGCTACGTGAGCAAGGTAGTCGCCTACAACGACAACACGGTGGACGTGTTCATCAAACCCGAATACGCCCGCGAAGTGTTTAAGCAAAACGCCGAGAAAGCCCTACGTAACCCGGTGGTGACCATGCAGATAGGCTCCGTCACCACACTCGACACGTACCTCGACGAGTGCGAGAAGTCAACGGACGTACCCCGCATCACACGCGACTACGGCGAGAAGAAGGACTACATGACCGCCCTCTTCTGGAACCTGCTGCCGTTCATCCTTATCATCTTCTTCTGGGTGTTCATGATGCGACGCATGGGCAACGGCGCCGGTGGCGGCGGCGGAGTGTTCAACGTGGGACGCTCCAAGGCACAGCTGGTGGAGAAGAGCGCAGTCAACCGCATCACCTTCAAGGACGTGGCCGGACAGGCCGAAGCCAAGCAAGAGGTGAAGGAGATTGTGGACTTTCTGAAGAATCCACAGAAATATACCGAACTGGGAGGAAAAATCCCCAAGGGTGCACTGCTGGTGGGCCCTCCGGGAACGGGTAAGACCCTGCTGGCCAAGGCCGTGGCAGGTGAGGCCAGCGTGCCGTTCTTCTCACTCTCCGGCTCTGACTTCGTAGAGATGTTCGTCGGCGTGGGAGCCTCACGGGTGCGCGACCTCTTCCGCCAAGCGAAGGAGAAAGCCCCCTGCATCATCTTCATCGACGAGATTGACGCCGTGGGACGCGCCCGCAGCAAGAACCCCAACATGGGCGGCAACGACGAGCGCGAGAACACCCTCAACCAGCTGCTCACCGAGATGG
>CAYZVH010000165.1:0-6694 GCA_964481755.1 uncultured Bacteroides sp.
AGGCGTTGATGTCGGACGTGCAGTTGTTGCAGTGGACCATGGCCACGAGGCTTCCGTCGGGGGTCGTCACCATGTCTATCATCTCATAGGGCTTCGAGAGCTCTTTCTCGAGTACGATCATGGAGAAGGAGGATGTTCCCGCGGAGACGTTTCCGGTGCGTTGCTTCACGGAGTTGGTGGCTACCATGCCTGTGCCTGCGTCGCCCTCGGGAGGACAAACGGGGATTCCCGGCTTCAGGTGGCCTGATACGTCCAGCTTCTTGGCACCCTCGGGGGTGAGGAAGCCGGCGTCCTCGCCTGCGCTCAGCGACTTGGGCAGGATGTCGAGCAATTTCCACGAGAAACCTCTCGGGGCGATGAGCTGGTCGAACTTCTCCACCATAGCGGCGTCGTAGGTCTTGGTCTTCGGGTCCACGGGAATCATACCCGAGGCATCGCCCACGCCCAGCACTTTCTCGCCGGTGATCTGCCAGTGGACGTAACCTGCCAAGGTGGTCAGATAGTCGATGTCCGCCACGTGCTCCTCGTTGTCGAGGATGGCCTCGTAGAGGTGCGAGATGCTCCAGCGGAGAGGTATGTTGTAGTTGAAGAGCTTCGACAGCTCGGCGGCTGCCTTGCCCGTGTTGGTGTTGCGCCACGTGCGGAAGGGCACCAGGATGTCGTTGCCCTTGAAAGGCATGTAGCCGTGCATCATGGCGCTGATGCCGATGGCTGCCAGGGTCTCAATCTCGGTGTCGTACTGCTGAAGGACGTTCTTGCGCAGGTCGGCGTAGCAGTCCTGCAGTCCGTACCAGATGGCTTCGATGCTATAGGTCCACAGACCGTCCTCCAACTGGTTCTCCCAGGTGTGGCTGCCCTGTGCTATAGGCTTGTTGTCTTGGTCTATCAGGACGGCCTTGATGCGGGTGGAACCGAACTCCACGCCCAACACGGCCTTGCCGTCCTTGATGGTTTGTTTTGCGTCCATACTATAATAAGGTATTTGGTTATTGTAAAATCCAGGTGGCACGTGGTGGCCACCTGGAAGTGTGTGTGCGCGCTACGATTACATGTAGAGCGCTCTGTTGAGCATGTAGTAGACCTCGTTGGTGCGGAGTGTCTGCTTGATGCCGGATACGGTGGTGTCCTTGTCGATGTGCACCATCTCGATGCCGGCAATCTCGGCATAGTCTTCCCAATACTCCGGAGTGATGTCGTAGGACATTACGGAGTGGTGTGTGCCGCCGGAGAGTATCCATGCCTCGGTGCCTACCTCGAAGTTAGGCTGCGGAATCCACAGGGCGTTGGCCACGGGGAGTTTGGGCAGCGGTTTCGGGGCGATGCACTTCACGTCGTTGACGATGAGGCGGAAGCGGTTGCCGAGGTCCACCACGGTGGCCGTCACGCCGTTGCCTGTCTTCGAGTCGAACACGAGGCGGGCTGTCTGGCTCTTGCGTATGCCGATGCCGAGGAAGTGAACCTCCAGGCGCGGCTTGTTGGAAGCGATGAGCGGACAAACCTCCAGCATGTGGGACTGCAGGATGGCGGAGTTCTCGCCGTCGAAGTTGAGCGTGTAGTCCTCGAGGAACGATACGCCGGTGGGCAGACCTTGCGTCATGTACCATACGGTGCGGTAGAGGGCAGCTGACTTCCAGTCGCCTTCAGCGCCGAAACCATAGCCTTCGGCCATCAAGCGCTGTGAGGCAAGTCCCGGAATCTGGTCGAAGCCGAGGAAGTTCGGGTCGTTGACGTCGGCCTCGCCCAGGTCGTCGAAGTTGGTGGTGAAGCCTTTGGCGCCTTCGTCCTTCAGCACGCGGCGGATGGCGATCTCTGCCTTGGCGGCGTTCTTCACTCGTTTCCAGTATTCCTCCTCGCCGGACTCGTCTATCTTGATGGTGTAGAGCTTCTTATACTCCTCAACCAAGGCGTCTGCCTCAGCGTCGGTCACCTTCTTGAAGTAGTCCATCAGGGAAGAGACAGGGTAGTAGTCCACATGGTAGCCCAGGCGTACCTCTGCCTCCACCTTGTCGCCGTCGGTCACGGCCACGTTGTTCATCTGGTCGCCGAAGCGGAGGATGCGCATGTCGTGAGCGTCGGCCCAAGCGGCAGCCACGCGAGCCCATACGGCGATGGCCTTCTGGGGTTTCTCGTCCTTCCAGTAACCGGAAACCACCTTGCGGGGTTTGCGCAGGTGTGCGCAGATGTGTCCGAACTCGCGGTCGCCGTGGGCGCTCTGGTTGAGGTTCATGAAGTCCATGTCCATGGTGTCCCAAGGAATTTTCTCGTTGTACTGTGTGTGGAAGTGGAGCAGCGGTTTCTGCAGTGCCTGCAGTCCTTTGATCCACATCTTGGCAGGCGAGAAGGTGTGCATCCAGGTGATCACGCCCACGCACTTGTCGTCGTTGTTGGCGGCTTTCATCACTGCCTCCACCTCTTTGGATGAGTTGGCTGTGCCTTTGTACACTACCTTAATAGGAATGATGCCGCCGTTGTTGAGGCCGTCGACCATTTCCTTTGAGTGTCCGTCCACGATTTTCACTGTCTCGCCTCCGTAGAGGAGCTGTGCTCCGGTTACCCACCAAAGCTCTAAGTTTTCAAATGCCATATCTTTCTGATTTTGTTATGATGTTACTTGTATATGTGTGTCAGTGTTATTTCTTCTTCTGTCCGTAGTAGGCGTTGGGGCCGTGCTTGCGGCTGAAGTGTTTCTCGATGAGCAGGGGGTTCATCGTCAGGGCAGGGTTCACTGTGTAGGCGATGGAGGCCATCTTGGCCACTTGCTCCATCACCACGGCGTTGTGCACTGCCTCGTTGGCGTCCTTGCCCCAGGCGAAGGGGCCGTGGTTCTTCACCAGCACGCCGGGTGTGTGCACAGGGTTCATGCCCTCGAAGCGCTTCACGATGACGTTGCCTGTCTCCAGCTCGTAGTCGCCCATCACCTCGGCCTCGGTCATGTCCGCCGTGCAGGGAATCTCTTTGTAGAAATAGTCGGCGTGTGTGGTGCCGATGTTGGGGATGTCCTTGCCGGCTTGTGCCCATGCGGTGGCATAGGTGGAGTGGGTGTGTACCACGCCTCCGATTTCAGGAAAAGCCTTGTAGAGGACAAGGTGTGTAGGGGTGTCTGAAGAAGGGTTCAGGTTGCCTTCCACGACGTTGCCGTCGAGGTCCACAACCACCATATCTTCTGCTTTCATCACGTCGTAGGCAACTCCGCTCGGCTTGATGACCACCAGTCCTGACTGACGGTCGATGGCCGATACGTTACCCCAGGTGAAGATCACCAGTCCGTGCTTCACCAGGTCGAGGTTTGCCCGGAAAACTTTCTCTTTTAATCCTTCTAGCATATCTTATAAAGTTTGAATTTAGGGTCTTGTTGGAATCTGTTTTGGTTGAACGTGTAGAGCGACGCTCCGCGTTTGGAGCTTGCTTTGTCTATCATGTCCGTTTTTTCAATGAAGCCCATCTCGGACACTTTCTTGCGGAAGTTGCGCTTGTCCAAAGGCTCGTCGTAGATGGCTTCATAGAGATTTTGCAGCTGTGTCAGGGTGAAGTATTTGGGCAGCAGGCTGAAGCCTATGGGGGCTGTGGCCGCTTTGCGGCGCATCTTCAGTAGCGCCTCGCCGACCATTTGGGTGTGGTCGAATATCAGTTGGGGTACATTGTGGATTTCGGTCCAGTAGGCGTTGTGCTCTCTTACCAGCTCCTTGTCGTACTCATCGATGTTGATGAGGGCGTAGTAGGCCACGGAGACGACGCGCTCGCCCGTGTCGCGGTGAACCTCGCCGAAGGCGCCCACCTGTTCCATGTAGACGTTCGTCAGGCCGGTGAGCTCGCGCAGCACACGCTTGGCTGCTTCGTCCACGCTCTCGTTCTCCTGCACGAAACCTCCCATCAATGACCATTTGCCCCGCTCGGGGTCCATTTTTCGTTGGAGTAGGAGTAAATTCAATCCCCGTTGATTGAATCCAAAGATGATGCAATCAACGGAGATGTAGAATTTAGGGTTGACAGTATAATAAGATGTCATTATACCGCTTTTAATTACCAGAACATAATGTAGAGCACAGCCAAGATGAGGCAGATGCCGCCGGCACCGAAGGCAAAGCCTTTGTCGGTCTTGAACAGTGTCAGGTCAATAGCCACAGCCTTGACGTCTTCCTTCTTGTCGTTGGCGTTGGAGAAGCAGAACATGGAGAGCACTGCCAGGAACGCTGCTGTGAAGAAGAAGGCCTCGAAGCCGATGTTGTCGAGGTGCTGAGCGAGTTCGTTGCCCATCATGAGCATTACCTTCTCGATGACGGCAATAGCCAGGCAGACGGCAGCGCAGAAGCCGAGGATGCGGCCCCACTTCAGCATCTTGTTGCGGTCCTCAGCGATAGGCAACTTCACCTCGCGTGCGGCCGACTTGTCGCTGTAAGTGATGGCGATGAAGATGGCAGCCAACACGATGAACACGTAGCCCATGCGGAACTGGAACGGCATGTCGGGGAACACTACCTTGAAGAACACACCTGCAGGGATGGTAGCGATGGAGGTCCATACGGCAGCCTTGCCTGTGGCGCGCTTCCAGAGCAGACCCAAGCCGAAGACGATGACGATACCCGGATAGATGAAGCCGGAGTATTCCTGGATGTACTGGAACGCCTGGTCGAGGCCACCCAACAGCGGCTCAACGGCGATGGCGGCGATAATCAGCGAAGCCAAGGCTGTGATGCGGCCCACGCTCACCAGTTTCTTCTCCGAAGCGGACTTGTTGATGTACTGCTTGTAGATATCCATCGTGAAGATGGTGGAGGTGGAGTTGAACATGGAAGCCAGTGAGGAGATGATGGCTGCTGCCAGAGCGGCGAACGACAGACCCTTGATGCCTACCGGAGTGAAGTTGTGGATGAGCCAAGGATAAGCCTCGTCGGACACCTTGATCTCACCGGTGATGTGGAAGTAACCTTCCTGCAGTCCGGGGATGGCCTCGGGATAGTTGAACATCACGTATGCGCAGATGCCCGGCAACACGACGATGAACGGAATCAAAATCTTCAGGAAGCCGGCGAAGATAAGACCCTTCTTGGCCTCTTTCAAGCTCTTGGCGGCCAGACCCTTCTGGATGATGTATTGGTTGAAGCCCCAGTAGCCGAGGTTCGTCAACCACAGACCGCCTACGATAACCACGATGCCCGGCAGGTCCTTGAATGAGTCGGGCGACTTGGCGGCGTCCACAATCAGGTTGAAGTGGGTGTCGTTAGGTATGGACTTCAGCTTGTCGAAGATGATGGTGAAGCCTTCCCATGCGCCGTGACCCTCGCCGGAGACAGCCTCCAGGGCGAAGTAAGCGGTAATCAAGCCACCGCCCACGAGGAAGACAACCTGCATCACGTCGGTCCATGCCACGGCCGACAGACCTCCGTAGATGGAGTAGATACCGGCGATGACGAACAGGGCGATGATGATGTACATGCGGAAGCTGGGGTCGATTCCCAGGATTTGCTCGATGGCCAGCGCGCCCAACCAGGCCACGGAGGTCAAGTTCACAAACACGTAGAGGAACAGCCAGAAGATGGAGAACGCCAATCCCACGCCGTTGTTGTAGCGCTCGCGCAGGAACTGCGGGATGGTGAATATCTTCCGCTCAATCATGATAGGTAATAAGAACTTGGCCACGAGAATCAGCGCCGCGGCGGCCATCAACTCGTAGGCCGCGATGCAGAGACCGATTTTATAGCCCGAACCGCTCATGCCGATAAACTGCTCGGCCGAGATGTTGGCGGCAATCAGTGAGGCACCTACGGCCCACCAAGTCAGTGTGTTTCCTGCCAAGAAGTAATCGTTGGCATTTTTCTCCTGGCCCTTCTTGTTGCGGGACAGGAAGAGTCCCAGGAAGATCAAGAGAACAATGTAAGCTCCAAAGATTACATAATCAATGGTAGCGAATCCTGATGCATTCATTTAATTAAGTGTTTTTGTTATGTTATTATGTTATTTAGTTCATTTCTCCACGCCGAACTTGAACACCGTGTGGCTTGCGTAAGTCTGTCCAGGCTCCAGTATGGTCGACGGCCACTCGGGTTTGTTGGGGCTGTCGGGGTAGTGTTGTGTCTCGAGGCAGATGCCCACGCGCTGGTTGTAGATGACGCCGCGCTTGCCTGTTACGGTGCCGTCGAGGAAGTTGCCCGTGTAGACCTGGATTCCCGGCTCGTCGGTGTAGACCTCCAGGGTGATGCCTGTCTCGGGGCAAACCACGCGCGCTGCCACCTTCTGGATGTCGCCTGCGGTGTCGAGCACCCAGTTGTGGTCGTAGCCCATGCCGTTCTTCAGCTGCTCATAGCCGTAGTTGTCGATTTCCTTGCCCACTTCCTTGGGTGTGGTGAAGTCCATCGGGGTCTCAGCCACGGGAGCAATCTCGCCGGTGGTCATGAAGGTGCTGTCCACGGGTGTGAAGTTGGATGCGTTCACGTAGAGGACGTTGTCCAGGATGGTGTTGTTGGCGTCGCCGGAGAGGTTGAAGTACGAGTGGTTGGTCATGTTGATCACCGTCTTCTTGTCCGTTGTGGCGCTGTAGCGGATGTCGATGGCGTTGTCGCTCGTCAGCGTGTAGGTGACGCTGGCTGTCACGTTTCCGGGGAAGTTAGCGTCGCCGTCGGGCGATTGGATGGTCAGCGTCAGGATGCTGTCGCCGGTCTGTGTGCCTTCGTACACCTGGTATTGCCAACCTTGGGGG
>CAYZVH010000166.1:0-6434 GCA_964481755.1 uncultured Bacteroides sp.
ATAGCTCAAAAAGATGTGAACAATTATGTTGAGGTTCAACCCGATGGCAAGACAAAAGCGAAAGGCGGTTATCTCGTCAAAGGTATTGCCCCGGCAGGTGCGTTCAATGTCAATAACTCCTGCGTGATTGTAGCTACCGCCCTTAAAGAGTATTTGGTAAACGGTACGCCTGTCGAAGACACCATCACCGCTTGTGACGATATATTCCAGTTCCAAATTATCGCCAAAGCAGGTGCGAAATACCGTGAAGCCTATCACATGGTCGATGGTGAGCAAGTCCCGGTGCAAAAGGTGAATCGAGTGTACGCCACTGCGGACAAGCGATACGGGAAGCTGTTTAAGGTCAAGGCTGAGACGGACGCAACTGCGAAAATCGAAATGCTCCCCGAACACTGCATTATCGACAACGACAACCAACTAACCATAAACGATGTAGACAAGACATTCTACATCGACATGGCAAAAAAGAGAATTAACGATTTCTTGGGTATCAAGCCCGAAAAGAAAACAAGGAGGAAAAAAGAAATGGCAACTACTACCAAAACGACAGGTCTGAATGTGTATCAGAAACTCATTGAAGCGAGAGAGAAGTTCCTTGTGTCCGATGTGAACCAAAGCGGCAAGAATATGCAGTTGTCTTTCAAGTATTTTGAACTGAAAGATATTGTCCCGACCGTCACCCACATTTTCAAGGAAATGGGACTCCTCGCGGTCGCAAGGTTCACCGATACGGTTGCTACGCTCACCATCATCAATACGGACAACCCGGAGGAAACGATTGATTTCCCCGTTCCTTTCAATCAGATTCAGCCGATTGTGAGCAACGCAGGTAAGCAAGTCACGAACGATATGCAAGCCCTCGGCTCGTCTATTACCTACATGAGACGCTATCTGTATCTTATCGCAATGGATATTTGCGTGAACGATGAGATTGAACCCACCATCAATAAGGACACCAACAATCAGTCCGCTCCGGCAACGGAAAAGAAAGCTCCTGCCACTCCCGAACAGAGACAGGAAGTGAAACAGGAACTCACCGCCCCGCAGGAGAACGCAACCCCGTTGCAGATTAAGGGTCTCAAGGCAGTTCTGAAAAAACTCAAAGAAGCTGACCCCGATAAGGAGGAAATGATTGCTCAAATTGCCGTGCAGACAGAGGGCTTTACCTCTATCAGTAAGTCCGACTGCGAGACACTGATTCAGAAAATCACGGCAATGCTTGAGGGAGGTACGAACTAATGGAATGGCTCAACAGCAAACAGATTAAGATTGACCCTCCGAAAAAGACAAAGAAAGTTACAGGTACGCGCTTTGCTACCATTCTCGGACTGAACCCGTGGTCTACGCCGTTTGAGATGTGGCTTGCGATTACCAAAACATACGAAGCCCCGTTCGAGGAAACCATCTACACAAAAGCAGGTAAGACCATCGAACCTAAACAGGCTGAGTATATGAAGAAGTCCTACGGCATGGATATCATCACCCCGACCGACCGCTACGGCGCGGATTACTTCAAATCCACTTGGGGCGATTTCTTCCCGGAAAGTAAGCACCTCGGCGGTATGTGGGACTACCTCGGTGTCGATGAGAACGGCGTTGTAGACACGGTTCTCGAAATGAAGACCACCAAACGCATTGAGGATTGGCAGAATGACGCGCCCGAATATTACGCACTCCAAGCCGCCCTCTATGCTTACCTGCTCGGTGTGGACAATGTAATCATGGTCGCGTCTTTCCTCGAAGAAAAGGACTACGCTGACCCCTCCAAGTACACACCGAATATCAAGAACACCATTACGGTGGAGTTCAAGGTGAGTGAGCGTTACCCCGATTTTGCAGACAAGGTCGCAGAGGTCGAGCGTTGGTGGGCTAAATATGTGGATACGGGTATCTCTCCTATCTATGACGAAAAGAAAGACGCGGAACTGCTTGCGGCACTCCGCACCCACAACCTCACTCCCGATACAGACATCAACGCTCTGATTGCCGAAGCGGAGGGGCTGAAAACCGAAGTTGATAAGGCAACCGCCGCTATTGCCGATAAGACTAAGCGGCTCGGAGAAATCACCAACATTATTAAGGAACACGCTATGGGGCAATTCCGTGAGGGTGATAAAAAGGTCGAAATCAAAGGCGCAACCTATACTTGGTCACTGTCCCGTTCGGAGACCACGACCATCGACAAAAAGGCTCTCGAAGCAGACGGTCTGCTCGAAAAATATCAGAAGAAAACAGAACAATACCGCATGACGGTGAAATAAGGAGGACAAAACAATGGCAAGAATCCCTATGACGAGTGGTTTCACTCTTATCCCGGAGGGAACTTATGTGTTCCGTATCTATGATGTGTCTTACGATGAGGAGTTCGGCAAGATTGAGGTTAAGCTCGTGAACGCGGCAGGTATGACGCAAACCGAACGCTTTTCTATCAAAGACAAGAACGATGAGTTGAACGAAAAGGCTCTGAACGCGTTCTCTTATTTCGCCAAGACCGCTATGGGCGATTACACCCTTGAGGACATCGACCCGGCAGAGCTTATCGACCACTTCATTGAAGCAGAGGTCGTTCACACCAAGCTCCCGTCCAATAAAGACCCGAACAAGACGGTTACTTTCGCCAACCTCGGAGATAAAGCCCCGGCAGATTATTTCGATACCGAACCTGTGGCTCGTGCATTGACTCTCGGCAAGGACAAGACCGCCACTCCTGCTCCGCAGAAACAGACTACTGCTCCTGCCGCCGCACCGAAAAAGGGACTCGACATTGACGCACTGCTCGGAGACTGATAGGCATGGGGAGCGCAAGCTCCCCTCCCTGTAAAGGAGGTGGCACAAATGGAATTACAGGACAGCGGAAACCGCAGAGAGTTTGAGTCCGGGGCGGTACGCGATATTAACGAGGGCAAAGGCAGGTGCGACCTGCTCCCACTCAGCGTGATTGCCGATATAACGGGCGATGATGTGCTTTACTACATCGACCAATACATTCGCTCCGGCAACAAAACCTCTCTCGTAAAGGCGATAGAAACCTTTTCAGAAGCGCACTACGGCAGTCTCTACACAGCTTTACTGGAAGTATCAAAGCACTACGAAGACGGTTGCAACAAGTACGGTGAGCGTAATTGGGAGAAAGGTATTCCTCTTCACTGTTACATCGACAGCGGTGTGCGCCACTACATCAAGTTTATTCGCGGCGATGAGGACGAACCTCACAACCGGGCTTTCCTGTGGAATATGCTCGGCGCACTGTGGACGCAGAACTATCACCCCGAATGTTGCGACCTGCCGTTCGGCAAGGAGGAAGTATGACAGAGCAAGAAAGATTTGACCTCTGCACGAGTACAGGTTTCAGTTCAATTCTCTCAGAGGAGTTCAAGAAATATCTGCTTGATAACGGGTTCTTTACCGCCCCGGCAAGCACCAAGTATCACGGCAATTACGCAGGAGGGCTGTTCGACCATTCTTATATGGTGATGAATCTACTCGTAGAATTGTCCTCGGCAAACGGTCTCAAGTGGAAGCGCACCGAAAGTCCGTTCATTGTGGGTATGTTCCATGACCTTTGCAAAATCGACCAATATCGTATTGACACCAGTACCCCGCGCAAGATTGGCGAACCTGTCCGATATGAGTATTTCAACGGCACGATGTACAAGGGTCACGGGGATAAATCCATCATTCTTCTCTCGCAGTTCCTCACGCTGACGGACGAGGAAGCCGCCTGTATTCGTTACCACATGGGCGCATTTACAGATAAAGAGGAGTGGAGCGATTACACTCGCGCCGTGCGCGTCTTCCCCAATGTCTTGTGGACGCACCAAGCTGATATGCTTGCGTCTCATGTAGTGGGGATTTGATGATGGCTAATTTCAAAAAATTAAACGGTCACATTTACGGTGTTCAGTTTAGTGCGAAAGAGCAAAAGGCGATTGACGCAGAAATTCTCCGGCAGTGTGCGGAGTTCGACACGAAAAACGCCGATGAGATAGACGCGATGGTGCTATGGCTACTCCATGAAAAGTTTGGTTTCGGGGCAAAACGGCTGAGAGCTTTCTACGATTACTTCTCCACAGAACTTGACGCTCTTGTTAAGCGGTATGTGATGGACAACGCGGACAAGCCTTGGCTCTGCACCTACAAACTGAAAGAATACGGTATTGATATTTCCAAGTGGAATAAGGAGGAAACAAAATGAGTTATAAGCTCAAGACCGCGAATGGCAAGGTTGAGTTCCTGCTCAAGACGGGCAAGGACTTAGTGAAAAATCAGATGGCTGTCGCGTCTGCACAGCACATTATCGATACGGGTACTATGAAGAAATCAAATGTAGAGGGTTACCCCATTAACATTGACGATAAGTGGTACTTTGCCGGAGAGATTTATAAGAAGACTACCCCTCGCAAGACGGAGGGCAAAGCGGAATGAGAACATTTTATTCAGAGTATGTTCAGCACTGTATGCGTTTTTACGCTCGGCACAGTAACCCGAAGTTCCGCAGTGACGCAGACAAGCAGAATTGGTTCGCTTGCAACAGTGCTTTGAAAGGGTTTACAGACACGGAACGGGAAATGCTTCTTACCATTTACCGTGAGGGCGATACGATTCCCGATAACATCTATAGCCTGTCCGTGAAGTTGGAAATGAAACAGGACAATATTTGGAAGCTCGTAAATGAGCTTGAACGCAAAGTAGCAAAAAGGAGGGGGCTTGTGTGACGCACTACGAGAACATACCTGCCGAACTGAAAAAACTGAATCAGTGGGTTTGTACTCGTGGTGACAGCAAAGTTCCGATGAAAGCATGGGAGAATGAAGCCGCGTCCTCTACTAATCCTCAGACATGGGCTGATTTCGACACCGCACACAAATCCGTAGCAGACGGTAATTACGATTACTGCGGGTTCGTGTTCAACGACAACGGATTTGTCGGGGTAGACATTGACGCGGGTTACGATGAGGACGGACTTCTCTCCCCTCTTGCGGCAGACATTATCGGTAAGTGTCGTAGCTACACGGAGAAATCCAAAAGCGGACGAGGATTTCATATCCTGCTCAGAGGAGACCTGCCGTTCAAGGGCAAGAACAACCTCGCAGGTGTGGAAATCTATAAGTCCTCACGCTACTTCATTATGACGGGTGATACGCTCCTGTTCCGCACCATTGAGGAAAATCAGAGCGCGATTGAATACATCGTTGAGAGGTATTTCCCCGAAGCGCAACGAGACAAAGACTCCCCGGCATACGGCAGTCGTATTTACTGCCCGATATGGGAAATGCCCGAAAACAACCGTATCAAGCTGAGACCCGTTTACCCACGAATACCGAACGGAAGCCGCAATATCTGTCTGACCTCCCTTGCAGGTATGCTCCACAACCAAGGGTACAGTAAGCAACAGATATATGACGAACTGCTCTACTGCAACACGGTTGCCTGTGACCCACCCATTGACAGGAACGAGATACAGACAATCTGTAACAGTGTGACACGGTACAAGCGATGATGAAATACGAACCTTATCACGCGCTTATAAACGCGGTTATTTTACAGGCGGTTAGAGATTACCGCATCGCTTTGGAAAAAGAGGACACTTTCAAGATTTCGGAGTGTGAGCGATTTTTCTACTCGGATTGGTTTACATTCCTCACCGATGTGGACGGAGACATTATTGTCCGTCATGTGCAAAAGGAAATAACACGGAAAGGATAAAAAGTAATATAAATGTAGTTGACAGCTAATCTTTTCCGTGTTATAATCCAATCATATCGAGATTACTTGCAATCTCACGGAGATTAAGGAGGTATAGGCAATGCAAGAAATCTATCGCGGAGACATTTACTACATAGACCCATTTCCGGCGGCGGGTTCGGAACAAAAAGCGGGAAGACCCGGACTGATAGTATCAAATGACAAGAATAACAAATACTCACCCAATGTAGAAATCGTATTTTTGACCTCGCAGGAAAAGAAACCGCTACCGACTCATGTTCCCGTTATGTGTCGAGTTCCGTCCACTGCTCTCTGTGAAAACATTCTGACCGTATCGAAAGACAGGCTCTCGTCATTCATTAGAACCTGCACTGAGGAAGAACTAAAGAGCGTAGACGCGGCTCTCCTCTCGTCTCTCGGCATTACGGTTAAGGGTGAAGCCAAGGAAATCGCTCCTAAAGAAAACTCTCACGCAGAGATAGAGCGAGACTTTTATAAATCTCTGTACGAACAACTTCTCAATAAATTGATTGGAGGAAAAGTCAAATGATTAAGGTAGAAAACATGGAGTTTTGGGGATTTGACCACGCTATCCGTGGTATGCGAAATCCTCTGAACAGTTGGAGCAGGTCGGACAGTATGTTTGACGGAGACAAAATGTCTCTTGGAAACAACGACCTCACTCTCATGAAAAGGCTCTACGCAGGAGGTCAGCCACATAGAAAATA
>CAYZVH010000167.1:0-6418 GCA_964481755.1 uncultured Bacteroides sp.
GACCGCACGAGCATCGAGTACATCTTCCAAGTCAGCGCCTACCTGCCCCTGCTCGGCATCATAGCCGCTTTCTTGCCCAACACACAGAAAATTCAAACGAACCATAAAGCATAAACCATCATGAACACACAACTCGCCCGACTGATGAGGGCCATGATCAATTACGACTGTGGCGATGTGCCACGCATACAACACTTCGTGAAGGTGCACGACTTCGCCGCCACCATCGGCCAGCTGGAGCACCTCGACGAGGCGACCCAGTTCATCCTCGAAGCGGCCGCCATCCTCCACGACATCGGCATCCACCCTGCCGAGGCCAAGTATGGCAACTGCAACGGCAAGGCGCAAGAGGAGCTGGGTCCCGACGAAGCCCGCCGCGTGTTGGCAGAGGTGGGAGGCTTCACCGCCGCGCAGACCGACCGCATCTGTTGGCTCATCGGCCATCACCACACCTACGACCCCGTGACCGCCGCCGACCACCGCATCCTCCTCGAGGCGGACTTCCTGGTGAACTCCTTCGAGGACCACATGCCGACAGAGGGAATCGTCGCCTTCCGCCAGAAGGTGTTCCGCTCCCCTTCCGCCATAGAGATGCTGAACCGCATGTGGGGGATAGAATAGTATGAAGAGAACTATCACGAAAAGTTGTGACTTTGACAAGGTTGGAGAAGGACAATCCTATACCGAACGTCTTAAGTCCGAAGGAGCGACACTATATAATAAGGTATCGGACTTCAGCTTTGATAGAGCTGAAGAAGGACAATCCGGCACCGAACGTCTTAAGTCCGAAAGAGCGATACTATATAATAAGGTTTCGGACTGTGACAAGGATAAAGACGGAGGGAAGCACCGCATCCATCTGAGCCGATACGAATCTCCGTGCGGTGAACTGTTGCTCGGGAGTATCGGCGAGGAGCTCTGCCTCTGCGACTGGAACGATATGCCTTGCGTGGAACGTAACAAGCGCAGGCTTGTCCGCCTGCTGCATGCCGAGTTCACTGCGGAACCGTCGGAAGTCATCCAACGCACCAAGCAACAGCTCAACGAGTATTTCGCCGGTGAACGCAGTGCTTTCGACATTCCTCTGCATCCCGTGGGCACAGACTTTCAGCAACGTGTATGGCGTGCCCTGTTGGAGATTCCATTTGGCCAAACCCGCAGCTACAAGGACATTGCCCTGCGCGTGAGGAAACTCCAAGGCATCCGTGCCGTGGCGCAGGCTATCGGTGCCAACGGCATCAGCATCCTCATCCCCTGCCACCGCGTCATCGGTTCCAACCACACCCTCACCGGCTTCGCCGGCGGCCTGCAGGCCAAGCGCACACTGTTGGAGATAGAAAATCCCGTGCAACCTTTGTGGGGCTACCCGGGATAGGATTGTTTATGGACAGATGAAATGTGCACAATGCCTATGGCGGGCATAAACAGAAAAATCCCGTGCAACCTTAGTCGGGCTACACGGGATTGTTTTCTGTTTATGTGGTCTTCGTCTACCTATTGACTTACTTCACCTCTTCGAAGTCGGCGTCCTGGATGTTGTCACCCTGGTTGCCGTTCTGTGTGTTGTTGCTAGACTGCTGCTGGTTAGCACCACCGTTGTTAGGCTGTGCACCACCTTGAGCACCACTCTGGGCATACATCTCGGCGCTGGCAGCCTGGAAGGCTGTGTTCAACTCGGCCATGGCGGCGTCGCAAGCGGCTACGTCCTGTGCCTTGTGAGCGTCTTTCAGTTTCTGCAAAGCAGCCTCGATAGGAGCCTTCTTGTCGGCAGGAATCTTGTCGCCAAGGTCCTTCAGCTGATTCTCGGTCTGGAAGATCACGCTGTCGGCCTGGTTCATCTTGTCCACTTTCTCACGCTCCTTCTTATCAGCCTCGGCGTTGGCTTCTGCCTCTGCCTTCATCTTCTCAATCTCCTCCTTGCTCAAGCCGGAAGAAGCCTCGATGCGGATGGCCTGCTCCTTACCAGTGGCCTTATCCTTGGCGGACACCTTCAGGATACCGTTGGCATCGATATCGAAGGTCACCTCGATCTGAGGCACTCCACGACGGGCGGGAGCGATACCTGTCAAGTTGAACTGACCGATGGACTTGTTCTGAGCAGCCATAGGACGCTCGCCCTGCAGCACGTGGATGGTCACCTCGGTCTGGTTATCAGCAGCGGTAGAGAACACTTCGCTCTTCTTGCACGGAATGGTCGTGTTGGCGTCAATCAACTTAGTCATCACACCACCCATGGTCTCGATACCCATTGACAGCGGAGTTACATCCAACAGCACCACACCCTTGATCTCGTCGGTCAGCACGGCACCCTGTACGGCAGCACCTACGGCAACCACCTCATCGGGGTTCACACCCTTCGAAGGAACTTTGCCGAAGAAGTCCTCAACCAGCTTCTGCACGGCAGGTATACGTGACGAACCACCTACGAGAATCACCTCGTCGATATCGGAGTTGCTCAGTCCGGCATCAGCCATAGCCTTCTTACACGGCTCCAAGCAAGCCTGAATCAAGCTGTGAGCCAAAGACTCGAATTTAGCACGCGTCAAGGTCTTCACCAAGTGCTTAGGCACACCGGCAACCGGCATGATGTACGGCAAGTTGATCTCGGTAGAGGTAGAAGAGGAAAGTTCTATCTTCGCCTTCTCGGCAGCCTCTTTCAGACGTTGCATTGCCATCGGGTCGGTAGTCAAGTCGGCACCTTCGTCGTTCTTGAACTCCTGAACCAACCAGTCGATGATTACCTGGTCGAAGTCATCACCACCGAGGTGAGTATCACCGTTAGTAGAGAGCACCTCGAACACGCCGCCACCGAACTCAAGGATGGAGATATCGAATGTACCACCACCCAAGTCGAACACAGCGACCTTCATATCCTTGTTGGCCTTGTCGATACCGTAAGCCAAAGCGGCTGCGGTAGGCTCGTTGACGATACGTTTCACATCCAGTCCGGCAATCTGTCCGGCCTCTTTAGTGGCCTGGCGCTGTGAGTCGGAGAAGTAGGCCGGCACGGTGATGACAGCCTCGGTCACTTCCTGACCCAGATAGTCCTCAGCGGTCTTCTTCATCTTCTGCAGAATCATAGCGGAGATTTCCTGCGGGGTGTAGAGACGTCCGTCGATGTCCACACGCGGGGTGTTGTTGTCGCCACGCACTACCGAGTAAGGCACACGGGCAACCTCTTTCTGCACCTGGTCAAAAGTCTCACCCATGAAACGTTTGATGGAGAACACCGTACGCTTCGGGTTGGTGATGGCCTGACGTTTGGCAGGGTCACCTATCTTACGCTCGCCACCGTCGACGAATGCCACGATGGACGGAGTGGTACGTTTACCTTCGCTGTTGGCAATCACTACCGGTTCGTTACCTTCGAACACTGCTACGCAGGAGTTTGTAGTTCCTAAGTCTATTCCAATAATCTTTCCCATAATTGTATGTTTTTTATTTGTTATTATTCTTGTGATTTATTTTTCTGTGCCCTCGGCTTCGGTCCCCCACCCTCTTCGGTGGGTTTCCTGTGCTTGCGGCACGCTAACTGGTAAACAAATCCCGTGCCAAACCTTTTGGGGATTCTTGGAAAGGAATTTCGTGTATATATATAATAAGGTATAGGAATGCATTTCGGGATGAGCGCAGATGCCCTTGCGGCGGACTTGACAGGGAAAGACGAGGAAAACCCTGCCCTACATCTGACTATTTGTCATATTCGGGAGGTTTCATGGCCGTGGCTCTCCGCATTCTTGGCGGAAGAGTTGCTCGAAGAGGGTGCGTAGCTGGGCTTCGTCGGCAATGATGGCACGCAGCCGGGCAAGGCGGTCGGCGTTCTTCGACTGCGGTAGCCAAAGCCGTAGGTAACCTCCTTCGGCATATTTCTCGTGGAGGTGACCCACGAAGCGTTCGTAGTGTGCCTGCCGGTCCAGCTGGGGATAGTGTTTGAGGCCGAACTGCACGGTGCGCAGCAACACGGTCATGGGGTCGAGCTGTCGGTCGGCCTCGGCCACGATGCGGCCGTAGAGTGTTCGTGGCGCATGGTCGGCGCTAGCACGGTGGTCCTCCACGGCTTCCTTCATCACGGTGATTTCCGCCGGCGTGAACCACTGCAGCAGGTTGCGGTCGGCCAGCAACAGTTCTCCGGACACCAGGTGATGGGTGGCGCGGTCGCGGCAAAGCCCCACGTCGTGGTAGGCGGCGATGGTGTAGACCATCCGCGGGTCGGCTTCGGGATAGAGGGCGGCCAGCTCCATACTGTCCTGCACGACGGTGCGCACGTGGTCCAGGTTGTGGGCCTTGTCGAAGGCGGTGTAGCGGGGCACTATTTCCCCCTCGATGTAGTCTCTCAGCGAAGCCGGAATGGTTTGTTGCGTCATAGTCAAATCTGTTTCCATGTTGTGCGAATCGTTTCTGGCTGCAAATATCGGTAATTTTTAGGGTCCGGTGGGGTGGCCGCATCAGCTTTTTGCCTACATTTGCGGCAAACAAACTATTAGCATTATGTTGGAAACAGGACTTACACACACCAGTGTGACCGTAGTATCGGAGAAGAATTGGGCGCTCACCCTCGGGTCGGGCGACATGGAGGTGTTGGCCACTCCCGCCATGGTGGCCTTGATGGAGAATGCCGCCATGCTGGCGGTGGCTAATGAACTGCCCGAGGGTAGCTCCACGGTAGGGAGCATGATCGAGACGTCGCACCTGAGGCCCTCTGCCACGGGGGCAACCATCGAGGCAAAGGCGACGCTCACCGAGGTTGACGGACGCAAGCTGACCTTCAAGGTGGAGGCGCACGACGGCGAGACGCTCATCGGCGAGGGAACCCACATCCGCTTCATCGTGGACCGGGCGAAGTTCCTCTCGAAGCTGAAATAGCTCAAGTTCCGCGCAGTATATACCCATGGGCCCACGAGCATATACTCGTTTGAAAGACGGCTTCTGTTCGTTTGAAAGGCAGGCTTCTGTTTGAAAGGCGAGAAACCGTGCGTAAACCAATCGCATCAGGAACTTGCGACCCTTGAATGAAATCAGTCTACCGCGGACCACAGCACCAAAACAACGATTCCCCGTGAAATCACTTCAAGGGGAATCGTTGCATTTTATCGTACTAATAATAAAATTGTGGTTACGTAATTTATGTATGACTAACTAACTTATTCTTCATTTATCACGATGCAAAGATAGAGGGTTCGCGGTTCCCCGGCAATCCCCATATCGGGGTATTTTGCCAGCGACGGTCTACCAACGAGTAGGTAATCTCCCGGGTCACAGCTTTATCTCGTTCACATCCACCAACTTGTTGACGATGGCGTAGATGGTGAGGCCGGAGGGAGAGTGAATCTGCAGTTTGCGGGAGATGTTGCGGCGGTGGGTGATGACGGTGTGTATGGAGATGTTCAGCTGGTCGGCAATCTCCTTGTTGATCATGCCCTTCACCACGCAGACGATGATCTCCTTCTCGCGCTGGCTGAGCGACTCCTGCTCGGGCTCTTCGTCCTCTTCCTCACGACCTTGATGCAGCAGTCGGTCCACCATGCCGCCGATGGCCTGCGGGTCGTCGAGGATGGTAATCCGGTCGTCATAGTCCTTCAGCAGAGCCGGGTCGGTGAGGGTGGAGAGCAGGGCCACTATCTTCACGGCGGAGGCGCCGTAGGTGCTCTTGAAGGTTTCGATGTTGAACCATCCGCCGAAGGTGGGGCTGACGATGAGGATGTCGGGCACGCGTGCCTGCATGCAGTCGTGCAAACCCTCGGGGGAGGTTATCTCCACGGGCTGAACACTGACGTCGGGCAGGTGGCGCAGCACCACCACTACCCCACTGCGCACGATGACGGACGCGTCGGCCACCGCTATACGGACAACTTCATTTCTCATTTTCCGTTCCTCTCTTTCTCCAGATGCCTCACAGCCGGCACGAACAGGAGGTCTTCCACACGGCAGTGCGACGAGAGGTCCTGCTCGCAGCTGAAGATGTCGAACAGCACGGCGTTCAGCAGGTGGTTGTTACCCTTCTCGGGATAATATTTGATGATGATGTTCTTCAGTTCGGTGAGCTTCGCCTCTATCTGGTTGTGCTTGCGGGCGAAGACGTTGATGGTGAAACCCTCCTTGGTGGGCGCTCCGCTGAGCATGGCACGCACGTAGGTGAACACGTTCTGGTCCTCGTACTCCATGTGCTTGCGCACCTCGCCCACGTATTCGTCGAAGAACTTGAGGATGAGGAAAGCAATCTCGTTGCGCGACGAGCAGTCGATGGCCTCTATCAGTTTGCGGCGGATGGTGGGCAGTTGGAAGTCGAGGAAGTAGCTGTGCGCCTGTTGCAGGTAGTCCATCAGCGAGGCCACGGAGAGTCCGTGCAACTCCTCGCCCATGATATCGGTCTCCTCCTGCATGAAGTTGGCCACGGCCAGGAAGGTGGAGGTGTCCACTC
>CAYZVH010000168.1:0-6342 GCA_964481755.1 uncultured Bacteroides sp.
TTAGCGATTAATTGCGTTTTTGGTATTGATTCATTGAAGGCGATTCGCTATATTATTGGCAGGGTAAACAGGTATATCATTGCCTTTTGATAAACGTCTTGCTTTTGCTCTTGGCAGAATCATCTACGGGATGCGTCAACGTCCCGTGTGAATACTATAGGGTAATAAATAGCCTAACTGAAGTGTATTTGAAGGAATATAAAACAACACGCCCGGAAGCATCGGTATGTACTTCCGGGCGATTGTATGTTCAATGCACTGCGGAATAAGTTCCGCAACGCGTTGTGAAAGTCCTATTATTCAGCGGCTCCGCTCAATTGCTTGTGCATAGAAGCGGCAGCATGACGACCGTCGCCCATGGCGAGAATCACCGTGGCACCACCACGAACAATGTCACCACCGGCAAAGATGGTCGGGATGGACGAACGCATGTCGTCGTTCACGGCGATAGTTCCCTTGCGGCCCAACTCCAGTCCCTCTACGGAACGCGGCACAATCGGGTTGGGGGATACACCCACGCTGACGATGGCCATGTCGATGTCGATAGTCTCTGTGGCACCGGGGATGGGCACCGGGCTGCGACGACCGGAAGCATCCGGCTCGCCAAGCTCCATCTTCTGCAGTACCACCTGTTTCACGCGGCCTGCCTCGTCGGGGATATATTCGATAGGATTGTGGAGTGTAAGGAATTCCACACCCTCCTCCTTGGCATGTTTCACCTCTTCGAGACGTGCGGGCATCTCCTCCTCGGAACGACGGTAGATGATCATCGCGCGCTCAGCACCCAAACGGATGGCCGTGCGGACAGAGTCCATGGCTGTGTTGCCACCACCGATGACGGCCACACGTTTGCCGAACGGCACGGGCGTGTCGCTCTCTTCGCTGGCAGCGTCCATCAGGTTCACGCGGGTCAGATACTCGTTGCTGGACATGATGTTGATGCAGTTCTCGCCAGGGATGTTCATGAAGTTAGGCAGTCCGGCACCGGAAGCTACGAAGATGCCCTTGAAGCCATCCTCCTCGAGCTGCTTCACGCTCATCGTCTTGCCAATGATGCAGTCCTTCACGAAGTTGACGCCCATCTTCGCCAGGTTCTCTATCTCCACATCCACCACCTTGTTGGGCAGACGGAACTCAGGAATACCATACTTGAGCACACCGCCAATCTCGTGCAGAGCCTCGAAGACGGTCACATCATAACCGTACTTCGCCATATCGCCTGCAAAGGAGAGTCCGGCAGGACCGGAACCGATGACGGCCACCTTGATGCCGTTCTTCGGAGCCAGCTGCGGTACGGAGATTTGTCCGCTCTCGCGCTCGAAGTCGGCGGCGAAGCGCTCCAGATAACCGATGGCAACGGCCTGCTTGCCCATCTTCAGGTGCATACAGCGCGACTCGCACTGCTTCTCCTGCGGGCAGACACGTCCGCAGACCGAAGGCAGGGCGCTGGTTTGCTTCAGCACTTGTGCGGCTTTCAGGAACTCGCCGCGCTCTATGTTCTTGATGAACGAGGGAATGTTGATGTTCACCGGACAGCCTGTGACGCAGGTGGGGTTGGCGCAGTCGAGGCAGCGCTTGGCCTCTACCAATGCCTGTTGCTCGGACAGACCCTGGTTTACCTCTTCCTTGCGGCTATGTGAGCGGTAGGTCGGGTCGAGCTCGTTCATCTTCACGCGCTCTATGGCTGTGCGCTCCTTCGGCTTCATGCTCTTGCGGAGTTCCTCACGCCAAGCGGCGTCGCGGTTGGTCAGCTCATCCGTGGCGGATGCCTGCGGGTCGAGTTTGTGCATCTCTTGCTGCTCGATGGACTTGAAGGCGCCCATACGTTTCAGCATCTCGTCGAAGTCCACCTGATGGCCGTCGAACTCCGGTCCGTCCACGCAGACGAACTTCGTCTTTCCACCCACGGTGATGCGGCAAGCGCCGCACATGCCGGTACCGTCCACCATGATGGTGTTGAGCGACACGTCGGTGGGTATTTCATATTTCTTTGTCAGCAAGCAAACGAATTTCATCATGATGGCGGGACCGATGGCGAAGCACTTGTCCACCTTCTCGCGCTTGATGACACTCTCGATGCCTTCTGTTACCAGACCTTTGTTACCATAGGAGCCGTCGTCGGTCATGATGATGACTTCATCGGAATGTTTGCGCACCTCGTCCTCCAGGATAATCAGGTCCTTGGAACGTCCTGCCAACACGGAGATGACTTTGTTGCCGGCAGCTTTCAGCGACTCGATGATGGGGAGCATGGGGGCTACGCCTACACCACCTCCGGCACACACCACGGTTCCGTAGTTCTCGATGTGGGTTGCCTGGCCGAGGGGACCGACGATGTCGGTCACACAATCGCCCACCTCCAGGTTACAGAGTCGGGTAGAGGAGAGTCCTACCTTCTGCACAACCAGCGTAATGGTGCCTTTTACAGGGTCTGCACCAGCGATGGTGAGGGGCATACGTTCGCCTTTCTCGCCTACACGCACGATGACAAAGTGGCCAGCCTTGCGGGATTTCGCAATCAGCGGAGCCTCAATCTCCAGTTTGAAAACCTTCTCGGAGAAATGTTCTTTTGCGACAATTCTATTCATATCTTTTGTTTGAAAATAAGGTTGTTGTCATGCACACGGTTTTCTCTCGCATACATAATTATGGCAAAAGTACAACAAATGGCTGTATCGGCCGAATATTTTGCGAGAAATATGTTCATCGGCCCTTTTCTCGTAGGAAGTTGGCTTTCGCCGAATGCCGATTCGCGCCCCACCCCTCAGATGCCGAGCTATTCCCGTGAGATGCTGAGTAAATCATTTTTCATCCTACCACTACGCCGGTGCGACGCTTGCGACGGTAGCATTTGGCATAGTCGCAGAGGCCGCAGGTGTAGTCTATCTTGCGGACATTGGGGCCCAGACCTATCACGCCACTGACGCTCTTGATGGGGATCATCAGACTGGAGTCCGTCAAGTGGATGCCGCAGGGCGGCTGCGTGGGAAAGAGGGGGAAGAGGCGCTGCTGCTGCGACACGTGCCATCCGCAGTAGCCGGGGCTGAAGCGGTTGGTGTGCTTCCAACCTTTGGAATCGATGGCGAGCTCCAGGGCAAGCTCCATGCAGTCGGCCGTCTTCTCGGCAATGACACTGCCTAGGGCATCGGCCATGTACATCGCCACGATGTCGCCCTCGGCTTCCAACTGATGCTGAAACTGATGATACTCTTCGCCAGCCGTGGCCACAAAGAGGGCGTAGGCCTCCGAGCCGCGGAGCTGACGGCTGATGATGCCTCCCATCTGGAAGACCGTCTCGCCGATGCGCAACTCGCCCCGCTGGGGAACCAGCTCGCCTTCGGTCATGTGGAAGGCAAACCGGGGGCGGGCAAGGGGCACTACCCGCTCCAGCAGTTTGTCTATCTCGTGACGCACGTCCTCGTCCGGCTCGGCGGTGCCATAGCCCATGGCATCGTAGATCTCCGGAAGGGAGATGTGCAAATCGTCGTATGTCAGCTTATGCTCTTCCATTGTTGAAGTCGTCCAATGCTTGATAGAACGCGTCGATGTTCTCCAGTGAGGTCTGTGGAGGAACGTCGCATCCGCTGGAGAGTACGAAGTTTGGATGCTCCCGTGTAGACCGTAGCAACTCGAGTGTCTGGTTGCGCACAGCCTCTGGCGTTCCCATCTTGAAGACGCTCACAGGGTCGAGGTTGCCCATGGCCAATGCGGTGGCGGGAACTTCCTTCAGCGCATCCACCATACTCATCTTGTTGCCGAAGTGATAGCCGGCGGCTCCGGTGTAGACCATGGCTTGGGTGCAATGGCCGGTGTTGCCGCAGTTGTGGAGTATGACGGCGAAATGGCCGTCCTGCACCTTGTCGATAATCTGCTTGACGAACTCCGACGAGTAGGTCTGGCAATCCTCATTGGAGAGCAGACCGGCAGCGGGCTCCGCCATGATGACGCCATCGGCACCGGCCTCTTTCAGTGCCTGGCAGTAGCGGGTGATGAACTCGGCGCATTTGCTCAGCAACACCTTGGCGGCGTCGGGGTTGATGTATATGAGCATCATGATTTCCGACATGTCGTAGAGTCGTCCGGCTAGTGAGTAGGGACCTATGCATCCGGCCAACACAGGCTTGTCCTGGATGTGCTCGGCTGCCAAGCGGTTGGCTTTCAGATATTCGGACACACGGCCACGGCTCACGTCGGGCACACTAAGAGCGTAGATGTCCGCCTCGTTCTTCAGCAGGCGGCCTACCACGCTGGGTACTTCATTCTCGGGGAATACAATCTCGGAACCGAAAGCCTCGGCTTCCACCGTCAGGTCCATGATGACGCAGGCGGCTTCCGAAGGGTATTTGTCGTGTAAGGCTTGGATGGCCTCGTAGTGCACCTTTCCGTCGGTGACGGCCTGGCGTACGGTCTTGCCGATGATTTCGATGCCGGGGTGGGTCATGATGGGCAGTGATGCGATGCGCTTGTCGTGGATGAGTCGGGCGACCCATTCCTTCATGTTTTTGTTCATAAATATAGTTCTTAAGGTTAATATAGAAAAAGGTAAAAGGGGCAGCTAACCCTTTCACGTGACCGCTGCCCCTTTGATAGTATACCTTATTTAATAGGCGAAGATAGGATAGTTTGCCATCGTACGGTTTACTCTTTCGCGTACGGAGGCGATAACCTTCTCGTCTTCGACATTGGAGAGGACTGTCTCTATCATCTCGGCAATCTCGAGCATGAGGTCTTCCTTGGCACCACGGGTGGTGATGGCGGGAGTACCCAAGCGGATGCCGGATGTCTGGAATGCCGAGCGGGTGTCGAACGGAACCATGTTCTTGTTGACCGTGATGTCGGCGGCAACCAAAGCCTTCTCGGCTACCTTACCTGTGAGGTCGGGGTATTTGGTGCGCAGGTCCACGAGCATAGAGTGGTTGTCCGTACCACCGGATACGATGCTGAAGCCTCTGTCCATGAGGGCCTGAGCCAACACGCGGGCGTTCTTCTGCACCTGCTTCTGATACTCTTTGTACTCAGGCTGCAAGCACTCGCCGAAAGCCACTGCCTTAGCTGCGATGACGTGCTCCAGTGGTCCGCCCTGGATGCCGGGGAACACGGCGGAGTCGAGCAGTTGCGACATCTTCTTGATTTCGCCCTTCGGAGTCTTCTTGCCCCAAGGATTGTCGAAGTCCTTGCCCATCATGATGACACCACCGCGCGGTCCACGCAGGGTCTTGTGGGTAGTGGAGGTGACGATGTGAGCATATTTCAACGGGTTGTCCAGCAAACCTGCGGCAATCAGTCCGGCGGGGTGAGCCATGTCCACCATCAGGATGGCGCCTACCTTGTCGGCAATCTCGCGCATGCGTTTGTAGTCCCACTCGCGGGAGTAGGCCGAGCCTCCGCCGATGATCATCTTCGGGTGTTCGCGCAGGGCGATTTCCTCCATCTGGTCGTAGTCCACTCGACCTGTCTCCTTATTCAAGTTATATTCGCAAGGTCTGTAGATGATGCCCGATGTGTTCACCAATGAGCCGTGAGAGAGGTGACCGCCATGAGCCAGGTTCAGTCCCATGAACTTGTCGCCCGGGTTGAGCACTGCCAGGAATACGGCAGCGTTGGCTTGTGCGCCAGAGTGCGGCTGCACGTTGGCCCACTCGGCTCCGAAGATTTGTTTCAACCGGTCGATGGCGAGTTGCTCGCTCTCGTCGACCACCTGGCAACCTCCGTAGTAGCGTTTGCCCGGATAACCTTCGGCGTATTTGTTTGTCAGGCAAGAACCCATAGCCGCCATCACTTGGTCGCTAACGAAGTTCTCGGATGCAATAAGTTCGATACCCTTCAACTGACGTTGATGTTCTCTCTCAATGATGTCGAAAATCTGATCGTCTCTTTTCATATCTATAAATTAGAATTAATGAATGTGCAAAGTTAACGCTTTTTCTCCACAGACCAACCAAACTTGCCTATCTTTTCACCTAAACCGAAATATCCGCCGTGTAGATAGACCAGCGGATGGCTGTCCGCCAGCTCCCATTTGCCGGTTTCGGGGTCCAGATAAGCCTCGTCGGCCTTCACGTTCACCACGTCGGCTATGAACATGTCGTGCGAGCCGAGTGGCATGATTTCCCTCACACGGCACTCGATGCACAAGGGCGACTCCTCCACGATAGGGGCGTTCACCACCGAGGCTTTGCCGGGTGTGAGCTTCATCTCGTGGAACTTGTTCACGTCGCGCCCCGACTTCACTCCGCACCAGTCCGTGGCGTAGGCCATCTTCTCGGTGGTGAGGTTGATGACGAACTCCATGTTCTTCTTCAGGATGGGGTAGGAGTGGCGCTCCGGTCTGACGGAGATGTA
>CAYZVH010000169.1:0-6315 GCA_964481755.1 uncultured Bacteroides sp.
GGGCTTGGGATAGGGTTGGACCCCTCTTTAAGGGTAAAGAGGGGACGGGGTGATTTTCGAAAAAGAACCTCTGAGGGCCAGAAGAACCTTCAACGTCCAGAGAGCAGCCCCCTAACGGTAGAAACCTAATAAAGGCTAAAGCCGTTGAAGGTTGAATGTTTTATGTTTTACGTTATAAAGGCTAAAGCGTTAAACGTTTTATGTTAGAAGCCCGAAGGGCTAAATAACCTTCAACCCAAAACATAAAACCCATAACGCAAAAGGGTAAAACGTGGAACGTTTTAATCTTTTGCCTTAAACGCTACAGCGTAAAGCCTCATTTGCTTCACCATCGCCAGCAGACCATTACTCCGCGTCGGCGACAGATGCTCCTTCAGCCCTATCCGCTCTATGAAATAAAGCTCCGCCCCGATAATCTCATCCGGCGTATGATCACTCAGCACTTTTATCAGCAACGCGATAATCCCCTTTACGATCAACGCGTCGCTCTCCGCTTGGAAATGCACCTTACCATCTATCAGGTCCGCCTGCAACCAAACACGGCTCTGGCAACCCTCTATCAGGTTCTGCTCCGTCTTATACTCCTGCGGCAACGGCTCCTGCTCGTTACCCAGATCTATCAACAGCTGATAACGGTCCATCCAGTCATCGAAGTCGCTGAACTCCGCTATCACCTCATCCTGTACTTCATTTATTGTAGCCATAATGTGTCACTATCTTTCGTTATACAGCACCTCCATCAGCGTCTGTCCCACCATCTGAAGGGTCTGCTTGTCTATATGCTCCATATTATCGTTCACCGTGTGCCATGTGTCGCCGAAACCCGACAACTCACTCTGCTCGTCACAGTTCACGATGTCCACACACGGTATCTTCGCCACGCGGTTCACCGGCACATGGTCGTCCGTCACGAATCCGCCGGCCCGGCGCACGAACACGCTGCCGAAGCCCAGCTCCTGTGCCTTGTCCCATATCTTCTGCTGCACACCGTGGGCATACTCCTTCGAGAATCCTTCCAACAGGAAGGTGGCGTTCCTTCCGCCCACCATGTCCAGCAACACGCCGTAGCGCGCGTTGTAGTTCGCCACGTGATGTATGCGGCTCCAGTATTGCGAGCCCAGGCACCACCACTCCTCGCCGCTCTCGTCGGCAAACTGCGGTGCGCCGTAGTCCTCCGCGTCAAACAGGATGATGTCCACCCCAATGGTCGGCATCTGCTCCTTGAAGTGGCGTGCCATCTCCAGCAACACTCCCACCCCGCTGGCACCGTCGTTGGCGCCCAGTATCGGCGTGTGGTGGTTCTTCGGGTCCGGGTCGTTGTCCGCCCAGGGCCGGCTGTCCCAGTGGCTGCAGAGCATCACCCGCTTGCGTGCCTCCGGGTTGAAGGCCCCTATGATGTTCACCGCCCGGTAGGTGGTACCGTCGTAGATGGTGGCTTGGAATACCTGTCGGTACACCTTCGCACCAAAGGCCTCCAGCTGTTCGCAGAGGAAATCCCCGCACGCCTTGTGTGCCTCCGAGCCCAGCAACCGTGGGCCGAAGTCCACCTGCCGCTTCACGTACTCGTAGGCCCGTTGGCCGTCGAACGCGGGCACCGTCACCGCCGCCCGTTGGTCGTCCGCGCGCACCTCCTTCTTGCTGCTGCCGCAGGCTGCCAGGCTCACTGCCACGGCCGCCCCGCAGACGATTGTCGCTAATGTCTTCTTCATACGTTCTGTCCTTTCATTCATTCGTATATCTGTCGCCGTGTGTCAGTCCAGCTTCACCGAGCCCGCCTGCTGCACCTGCCTCATCACCCTGAGGAAGTTGCCTCCCCACAGTTTCGCTATCTCCTCCTCCGTGTAGCGTTCGCCCATCAGGCGGCGGGTCAGGTTTATCAGTTCCGATGCCGACGCGCAGCCTGCTATGCCGCCGTCGCCGTCGAAGTCGGTGCCTATGCCCACGTGGTCAATGCCCATCACGTTCACGGCGTGGTTGATGTGCTCTATCGCGTCCATCACCGTCGCCGGTCGGTCGCTGCGCAGGAATCCGCTGTAGAACGTAACCTGCATCACTCCGCCCCGGTGGGCCAGCGCCTTCATCTGCTCGTCCGTCAGGTTGCGCGGGTGGTCGCATAGGGCCCGGCACGACGAGTGTGAACAGACGATCGGTGTCGCGCTACACTCCAGTGCGTCGTAGAAGCTCCGCTCCGAGGCATGCGACAGGTCCACCATCATCCCCACGCGGTTCATCTCCTTCACCACTTCTCGGCCGAAGTCGCTCAGTCCCCCGTGCTCGTTGTTGCCTTTGGCGGAGTCACACAGGTCGTTGTCGCCGTTGTGGCACAGCGTCATGTACACCACTCCCCGCCTACGGAACCGCTCCACGTTCGTCAGGTCCTTGCCTATGGCGTATCCGTTCTCTATGCCCAGCATCACCGCCTTCCGTCCGCTGCGCTTCAGTCGCTGCAGGTCGTCGGGCGTGCGGGCCAGGTCGATGTACGAGCAGTTGGCCGCCACCATCTCCTCTATCTTGTTCAGTATGCGGTCGGTCTTCGCCGTCGTTGCCAGCAGGGCCTCGTCGGTGCGCTCCTGTTGCTTCAGGTAGGCCACCATGATGGTGGCGTCCAGGTGTCCCTCGCTCATCTTGTGCAGGTCCACCAGTATCTTCGGGTCGCGGGTGTGGAAGCGTATTCCTTGGTCGAAGAGCATCGGCGTGTCGCAGTGGCTGTCCAGCGTCAGTATGCGCTCGTGCAGCCGCCGTGCCTCGGCGAAGGATGTCGCCTCGCGCGTCAGCCAGCGGAACAGGGGCATCATCGTCTCGTCGCCCCGCAGTATCATGCACTCCGGGTGCCACTGCACGCCCAGCATCGACTTGTGTTCCGTCGACTCCACCGCCTCCACGATGCCGTCGCGGGCCGTGGCGCACACGCGGAATCCCGGTGCCGCCTCCTTCACCGCCTGGTGGTGGAACGAGTTCACCGCCAGCTCCTCGCTTCCGAAGATGCTGTGCAGCAGTGTGTCACGCTCCACTCGCACCGTGTGCGAGGGCACCGCGCGGTCCAGCTGTTGGTCGTGCTTGATGGGGCGTGTGCCGGCTTGTGTGTAGATGTCTTGGTACAGCTTGCCACCCAGGGCCGCCGTCATCACCTGTATGCCGCGGCAGATGCCCAGCATCGGTATCTGTCGGTCGGCCGCCAGCCGGGTGAGCAGCAGCTCCTGCCGGTCGCGCCGGGCGTTGATGCCGTGCAGCTCGTTCACCGGCTCCTCGTCCAGGTAGAGGGGGTTGATGTCCGCCCCACCCGTCAGCAGGATGCCGTCCAGCTGGTCCAGTGTGCAGAGCAGGGCGTCCTTCTCCTCGTAGGGAGGGATGACGAGGGGCACACCGCCCGCCTTCAGCACCGAGGTGCAGTAGCCGTCCGCTAGACAACAATTCCCGTCACTGAAGTTCGCTGTCACTCCAATGACGGGTTGTCTCTTGTATCCGGGGAACGAGGCGTGCACCGCCTCGTAGTCCTTCTCTATGTCAAACCTAGGGTTCATCTCGTCTCGTCAAAACTTGTAAGTCCGTTTGGGGTTCTTGGGGAACCAGCCTTTGCGCACCCGCTCCTCCTGTTCGAATATCTCCTTGATGGTCCAGAACGACGAGAAGGCGAACACGCCCAGCAGCGTCGACCACAGGATGTCCTTCACCAGCAGCGAGCCTGCCACGCCGGCCACTCCCAGCACCAGGAACACCCACCAGCAGCGCGTCCCGAAGTGATACTCACACTTCACCACCACCGGGTGAAACAGGCCGATGATGAGGAACGTCGCGATGCCGATGATCAGTCCCGAGAAACAAAGTCCTTCCGTCACGCTACGCCCCGGTTTTATTTACCGCCGATAGGAATCTCTTTCTTGATGCTCTGGTCCAGCGATATCAGGGTCTCCGTGGCTGTCACGCCGGGTATCTCCTGCATGCGTTGGTTCAGCAGCTCCATCAGGTGCTCGTTGTCGCGTGCGTACAGTTTGGCCAGCATCGTGTACGGTCCTGTGGTGAAGTGGCACTCCACTATCTCGGGAATCTTCATCAGCTCCTTCACCACGTTCTTGTACATCGAGCCTTTTTCCAGCTTGATGCCCACGTAGGTGCAGGTGCTGTATCCCAGGCTCTTAGGGTTCACATGGTAGCCCGAGCCCACTATCACGCCCATGTCCGTCAGGCGTTGCACACGTTGGTGTATGGCAGCGCGCGACACGCCACACTCAGCCGCCACATCCTTGAACGGGATGCGTGCGTTCTGCGAGATGATTTCCAGAATCTTCTTGTCTAAGTTATCTATCTTCTCCATAATATAAGATTTGTGATATTAAAAGTTACTTATCATATTGTCAGGCAAAGGTAGCTAAATTTTTGTATTGGCCTACATTTATCCAAGATTTTTTCATCGCGAAGTGCAATTTGTCACGCTCCCCGGCCCTCTCTATACGAGCGGGACGCGGATGCAGGGGCCGCCCTCCTTGTGGGGCTTCTCCTCCATCCGCGTCCGTCTCATGTCACGCGTGGCGACTTGTGTCGCTCCGTTTCAGTTTATTTCTTGTCCTTGATGCCTACCAGCTCCACCTCGAACACCAGTGCCGAGAAGGGTTTGATTTTTCCGGCCTCTCTGTTGCCGTAGGCCAGTTCCTGCGGGATGTAGAGCATCCACTTCGATCCCACGGGCATCAGCTGCAGGGCCTCTGTCCAGCCTTTTATCACGGCCTTCACGGGGAACTCGGCAGGCATCACGTTGCCGTCCTTGTCCTTGCGGTCGGCGTTGCTGTCAAACTTCGTGCCGTCTATCAGTCGGCCGGTGTAGTTCACCTGCACCGTCGACGAGTCGGCGGGCACGGCTCCTGTTCCCTGCACCAGCACCTTGTACTGCAGACCGCTCGCTGTCACCTGTATGCTGTCCTTGGTCTTGTTCTCGGCCATGAACTTCTCGCAGGCTGCCTTGTTGTCGGCGAACTTTATCTCCAGTGCCTTAGCCTTGTAGGCGTCCACGTTCTTCTGTGCGTAGGCCTGTGCCTCCTGCATGTCCATCAGGGCGCCCTTCTCCAGTGTGCCGGCCACGAAACCAGCCATGAAGTTGTCCACGTCGATGGTCTGTGTGGAGTCGTTGCCGAAGAGGTCGGCGTTGATGTTCTTAATCATCTGGCTCACCTGCTGACCGATCTGTATGCCGGTGTAGTAGGCGTTCTCTTTCTTGCTGTTTCCGCTCTTGATGCCTTCCAGCAGGCCGTCCACGAAGTCAGCCATGTGTGTGGAGTCCACGTCGCATCTGTTCACCAAGTAAGGTTTCAGTCCATCGGTCTGCGACAGACCCAGTGTGTACGACAGTGTGTCGAGGTCGGATTTCAGATCCGCTTTGGGAGCCTGTGCTGTGCACGATGCCATGCCCGTAGCCACAGCGGCTGCCACGATAAAAGCAAACTTTTTCATTTTTTGTATGTGTATATAATAATATGTATAATTGTCTGTCTATATATAATTAAGGTGTAGCGCCTATGCTTACACCACCTCTATCAGTTCCACCTCGAAGATGAGTGTGCTGTGGGGCGGAATCATCTCTCCCGCGCCGTTGGCTCCGTAGGCCAGTTCCGAGGGGATGAAGAGTCTCCACTTCGCTCCCTCGCTCATCAGCTGCAGGGCCTCCACCCATCCGGCTATCACCTGGTTCACACCGAACACCGCCGGCTCGCCGCGTTTGATGGAGCTGTCGAACAGGGTGCCGTCTATCAGCGTGCCCTCGTAGTGGCATTTCACGCGGTCCGTTGCCTTGGGCTTCTTGCCGTTGCCCTCCTTCAGCACCTCGTACTGCAGTCCGCTGGGCAGTGTCACCACGCCCGGCTTCTTGCCGTTCTCCTCCAGGAACTTCTTTCCCTTCTCCATGTTCTCGGCGTTCATCTGCGCCTCGAACTTCTCGAAGTATTCGTTCACTATCCCTCGCGCCTCAGTGTGCGTGATGGCTGTCGGTCTTCCCTCCAGCACGTCCTTTATCGCCTGTGCGAAGTCCTCTACATTCAAGTCCCGGGCACCCATCCCCAGCAGGTTCTGGCCTATGCCCAATCCCATTGAATAACTGAATTTGTCCATGTCGTATACGTTAAATAGTATCGGGTCCATAGTGGCCCCACTGAAAATGGTGCAAAGGTAGTCCTTTTTATCATTACGATGCACCTGACGCTTTCTTTTTTATGTATTTTTGCGAATCGGCCTCTCCTTGCTCCGCGCCGTCCTCTCCCCTAGCGTCAGTAAATTGGTTAGTTAGGAACTAAATGCGGTCGGTTTCTCATTTTTCTTCACTTTCGTTTG
>CAYZVH010000170.1:0-6264 GCA_964481755.1 uncultured Bacteroides sp.
CTGGGTGTGAAAGTTTCATTCTAATTATTAAAACTGAAGTATTATGAAGATAAACAAATTACATAAAGTCGCTCCGGGTCTGATGCTGGCGCTGGGACTCTCCGCACTGGCAGGCTGTAGCGACCAGTTCCTGGCCGACAAACAACCTTACGGTAAGTTCGGTCCCGACCTTGTTTACGGCGATGCCAACTCACTGAAGTTGCGTCTGAACTACATCTACGAGAAATCGTTGCCTTACTATGCCGGTTATGCCAACACCACCGACAACTTCTACCCCGACCTTTGGCCGATAGGTTTGCCCGACGAGCTCTCGAAGAACACCGAGGAGTTCACTGGTTACGGACAATACACCAATCCCGCCAACGTGTGGAGCAACGAGAACATCCACAAATTCTTCTTCTACGGTGTCAACGAGAGCCCGTGGAAAAAGATTCGTGAGTGCAACGACGTCATCACCCGTGTGGACGAGAGCACGTCGCTCACCGACTTGGAGAAACGCCAAGCCATAGGCCAGGCCCGTTTCTTCCGCGCTACCCGTTACTTCCGTTTGTGGAAGCGCTTTGGCGGTGTGCCTGTTGTGAGCACCCTGCTGAGTACGATGTACACCGACAGTCTCCAACAGGCTGTGTTGCGTAACTCCACCGACGAGACTTACCGATTCATGATAGAAGACCTCAAGTATGTTGGCGAGAACCTGCCCACCCGTTGGGAGGAAGAGGCTAACGACTGGGGTCGTATCACCGCAGGTGCAGGCTATGCCTTGGCAGGTATCATTGCCAACTACTATGCTAGCCCTGTGTTCAACAGAGCCGATGACGAAAGCCGTTGGCAGGAGGCCTACGACCTCAACAAGAAAGCCTTGGAGGTATTGGCCGAGGGTAAGTTCGGCTTGGCTTACGAGGGAAATCCTGGAAAAAATGCCAGCAACTGGGCCAACATCTGGAACACTATCCTGTGCGATGACGGATCGGTGTCCGAGGCTGTCTACATGGCCATCTGCAACAACTCAGGAGCCGACAAACAACTCAACAACTGCTGGGAACAACAGATTCGTCCTACCAACTGTAAGGGTAGTGCCTCTCTGACTCCGACAGCCGAGATGGTGGACGACTTCCCCATGGCCGATGGTAAACGTCCGACCGAGATGGGTAAATACACCTACGACAAGACCTGTTTCTTCCTCAACAGAGACCCGCGCTTCTATCGTACCTTCGCATTCCCCGGTACAGAGTGGAAGTTCGATGGAACCATTGAGATAGAAGAAGGTGACGACTCTTACCCCTATACCAGTGGCTCAAAATACCAACTCTACAACTTCGCTTGGTACTTCGATGCAACTGAGGCTTCCAACGAGCGCAAGGGCGGCTTCTTCACCGACTATTTGGGCAACGGTGGTAAGACCGTGTATGTACGCAAGAAATCGCAGGATGCTAACCTTGGTATGCCTGCCATGTACAACTACCAGAACGACGGTGCCTTCAAGTACAACGGCCAGCCTGTTGTAGCCATCCGCTACACCGAGGTGTTGCTCAACTATGCTGAGGCAGCTTGCGGCATCAACAAACTGGATGAGGCATGGAACGTGCTGGTACGTATCCGTCAGCGTGTAGGTTACGAAGGCGACTGCGGACTCGATCCCGCCATCAAGACAGATCGCGCAAAGATGTTCGAGGCCATCCTCTACGAACGCCGCATCGAGTTGGCCTACGAGGGCAAACGCTTCGACGACTGCCACCGTTGGATGCTGTTCGACGGTGGTGAAGGCCAGGAAGCCCTCAACGCCGGATGGGGACTCACCGCATGGGGTGGCAACACTTGCACCTATCTGGGTGTGAAGCCGCTGAAGGACCTCTTGCTTCACCGCATAGAGCTTTACTTCGATCCCGCTGTCTACAGCGCTCCGAAGGAAGTCTTGAGCGACCCGTTCGAACTTGGTGTCTTCACCAAACCAAAGGCTTTGACGTTGAATGAAGACATGACCGCCTATTCCACCGAGGATGAGGAAGGCAACGTCTCCTACACATACAGCAATTCCAACGTGCAGAAGCTGGCTGAGTTCTATCGTGCCAACCTGCTCAGAAAGAATGTGGAGACTATGGATCCTTATGAGAAGAAGGACGCTGAAGGTATGGTTATCGAGACCATCACAACGCCGACTTGGGATCCGAAACTCTACTTCATGGGATTGGGCTATGGTGACCAAGAGAACAACCCGCGCGTAGCGCAGACCATTGGTTGGGCTAGCCGCTACGGAGGCATGGGACTCTTCGACCCCCTGAGCTTGACACCGAACACGGATGTAACGAATGTGACCACCAAGTAACCAGAAGTGGTTTCATCCTTGAAATAATTTCGGTTTTTTAATTAGGTAATCGAGAAAGGGTTCTGTCGTGAGACACGACCCTTTCTATTCTAAAAACTTCTCATTCCTTAGGATGGAAGATATAAGATATTATTACTATATTTGAAGGCCGAATAAACTATTGATAAAACGTACATTAAAAAGTCTTTGTTGACGCATGAAATGATGAAAGTTGTGTTATACATACTATTTGCAGTTATATGTTGGGGCAGTTTGTTTTTTGACACTCAATATATAAATGACTCTCCCATCGTTCCTAGAATGTTATGGGCGGAGATAGGAGCATGTATATTTGCACTACTCTTCATGTTATTTGCTTTTTTGAAAAAGGGCAATCGACTCAATCCAAAAGTAATGTACGCGATACTCTTAATCTTTGCTTTTGAACAGGCGTGTTATGGGGTGTTGCAATTTTGTGGACTTGTTAATTCGGTTTCATATTTTCGTGTGGTAGGCAACTTTGATAATCCAGCAGGCCTTTCTGTCTGTTTATGTTGTTGTTTGCCGTTTTGTTATCCTGTTTTTATTCACTCAAACTCTTTTAAAAGATACTTGTCCATTTTTGTTTTTTGCGTTCTAATAATAGCGAATTTTATGACTCAATCCCGGGCAGGAATGTTGTCAATGTTGTTTGTCTGTGTATGTATGGTTAGTGAACGTATTAAAATTAAATCATGGTGTCTATTGGCCATATTCTCGATTGTGATAGGCTTAGGCTACCTTTATAAAAAGGATTCTGCAAATGGAAGATTACTGATATGGAGATGTTCTCTTGAAATGGTAAAGGAAAAACCTATAACGGGATGGGGCCCGAATGCTTTTAGGACGAATTATATGAATTATCAAGCTTCTTTCTTGAAAAACAATCCCAATCACCCATTTGCCCTGTTAGCAGATAATGTGAAACATCCTTTTAATGAATATCTTAACATTATACTTATGGGTGGATTTTTGGGCTTCGCATTGTTTCTTGCATTCCTATCTTTTATGTTCTTTTGCTATTATAGGAGTCGAAGTTCAGTAATAGCAAAAACCGCATTATGGTCTATGGTGGGAATCTGCATTTTTGCCTTCTTTTCGTATCCTTCAAGATACCCATTCATATGGATAGTCTTTATTATAGACTGTATAATTCTGATTAGTCAAGCAAACTTTCGGATATGCTTGAATAATACTGTTAAAGCGATTGCTTTAATTATCGCTGTTCCATTAGTTTGTTACTGTTTGTTTAATCGAATTTCTGAGGCTTCGTTTCAATGTAAATGGAAAGAAATATCTGACAAGGCAATATCGGGAAAGTACGAAAATGTTTTTTGTGAGTATGATGGATTAAGTACTCAAGGAATGTCAAATCCATACTTTCTGTATAACTATGCAGCAGAGCTCTTTTTTGCAAACAGGTTTGAAAATAGCTTGATGATACTTCTACAATGTAAGGATATACTTGCTGATTATGAACTGGAGATGCTGTTAGGTGAAACGTATAGTGACCTTGGGCAATCTTCAAATGCTATAAATCATTACCAGAATGCTTCATATATGTGTCCATCTCGCCTTGAACCATTGTATAAGATATTTCAAATTAGGAAAGATGTTGATTCTACAAAAGAGGTGATCGATTTAGCGCAATCGATTCTTTCTAGAAAAACTAAATTTATATCTAGGGAGACATCCGACATGAGAATGGAATTAAAACGTTATATTTTAATTCATCAGAGAACAAGTAAAAAGGTATTAACTAATTCGATAAAGCCTATGGATAAAGAATGAAAAGATGATTTTTTGTATTCTAGTATTCAAAATCAGAACTTGGTTTATGTATCAATCAAGCCATTATTACTAGAAAACCAAACGTTTAGTCAAACGAAATTGACATCTAAATTAAGTGTAATAATTAACAATAAATTTTATGAAACGCCAATCGTATATTTTGATTTTAGGAATTGCTGTTTTCGGATGTATCAACTTACAGAGTTGCAACAATGACTCCGAAAGAATGGAACTTTTTTCATCATTTACAGATGGTGAAAAAGCTGTTAGGTCTGTGGCTGAAACGTATTCAATGGATGAAGTTATTGCTTTTGCTGCCAACTACGTAACGGTTGTGAACAATGAGTCTTATAAATTGAATTTAAGCAAAGAAGAGGCTTTGGAAAATAATATTACCATTGATCAGTATACAGAGCTAATAAGTATTGTTGAAAACATTAATGTTCAATTAGCTCAGGTCAAGGAGAATTTGCCTCAAGGGAAAAAATTAATTATTAGCGACCCACAAAAACGAACAAAAAGCAGTAGGAGAGTTAGAAATCTTGAATCTGAGAATCTCAAGGTATGTATTCTTTTGGATCGGGTCAATCTCAATTCACTGTTGATGTACCCCGTTATAAACCAAAAGTCATATTTGCATCAAACACAGGATGTCCTGGTGGATTAGTGACTTTAACAATATATGACACTGTCCTTGCAATGTCTAGTCTCGAAAATACCTGTGAGTATATATCTGGCCTATCTCCTGCAGTTTTGCCGTGTACAGTCGCAACTATATGTAGTTTTGGTGGGACAATTAGCTATAGATGTGTTAGTCTTGATTAAAAATAGAAGTTATGAGAAATTGTATTTATTTGCAGCTTATTTTTTTGTGTGCATTGATTTCTTCCTGTGGCAAAAATTCAGTTGAGGAAGTGAATGTTGACAAATCCGATTCCATCCAGATTAGCAGAATGGTACATCAGCTATGGTATGATCTGAATGCGAAAGTTGGAACTGGAGATACTTGTTCGTTAACGCCCTATCAGAAACAAGTATATGATGTGACATACGTCAAAATGGCTAGTAAAGTCAAAAATGTTGAGGGTAAAAAACAACTCTATTTGGACATGTCAAAGGATGAATATATGAAGTTTGGTTTACATGAGGCATTCTATGATGCGATGGTAAAAGATTTAGAAGATGTTAATCACTACTTTGATTCTATCCCTAATGATACTGTTATGTGGAGTGAATATGTAAAATTCTATAAACTTAAAGAATAGCTGCTATTCTTACTGAGTATGAAATATCTCTCTCAGATTTTATAGATTAACATAGGTCTTTTTAATTAAGTCGAAAACATCCAATGTGAGACCTCTCTTTTTGCGGGAGAGGTCTCACTAACAAACTTTTAAACTAGAAATAATATGAAAAGTATATTTAAATTCAGTGTGCTGTTTCTCGCTATGGTGATGATGAACTCACTGACAAGTTGCGGTGGTGATAACAACGAACCGGATGACTCTGGTTCACATGTTGCAGGGGCCTCTTACTATATTATGCTCAATCCTGTAAACACTAGTGGGGATCAAACAGATTTTGTGAATACGACTGTTATAATTACTGATAAAACGACAAACAAGGAACTTCTGAAGAAAGATGTTGTCTTAGATAAATCAGGTTTAGTTCCAGTCGAAATTAAGTCAGAGTCTTTGATAAAGAACTTTCCGTTTGCAGTAGAGATTTCTCAAACTTTGAAATCAGGTATTGATATAACTCAGAAAAGTACGTATAAGCTAGGACTTCAAATTCAGATTGCTGTCAGTTCTTGTGATGCGGATAATAAAGTGATTAAGACGCTTGTGAAGAATGAAAGAATATCAAATGAAATCTCTTCAGAGAATCTTTCAAAGAACTTCCCTCACACGGTTAGTTACGTTTTCAGCATTGATAAGAAAGGCGATATAACAACTGAATAAAGTCCTTTCTATAAGTTTTAAACGATTTTACATTTCATAGATTTTACATAGAGTGTTTTTCATTTAAAGTTAACAAAAAGCACCCCAAAAGGGGTCCGTCTGGGAAGACGGACCTCCTTTTAAACATTTCATGGAGAATACAGGTATATAAACTTGTATTCACCTATTTAA
>CAYZVH010000171.1:0-6195 GCA_964481755.1 uncultured Bacteroides sp.
CGTTTCCTCCCACGGTCTAAAGACCGATGGGTTTCCACGCCGTAAATTTTATGAAAATAAGACTAGCTCTGAAAAGAGCTTTTCTTTTCGTCTATAATAAATATGCTATAATTTATTATGTAGTAAAGGAGATAAAAAATGATAGAGAAACTTAAAAAATACAAAAAACTATTATTAGTAATCATTCTTTTAATAATAGCTTTTATTACTTCTTATTTTGTAAATCTCAAAGAAGATGATTTTACTGTAACTAATAATACTAAAATCGCAAACGCAGATACTTGTAGTCAGCTTTCTGATGGAGTAAACCACTGCTGTTCATCTATTTCTGATGATGTTTTAACAGCTGGAAAGCACAAATCAACTTATTGTACGACTTCAAGCTCTGCCTCCACTGCCATCTCAATTCCGACATTCATATCTGGCAAATCATCAATCCACATTTTTTTAATATGAAAATCTGTAGCAACCACATCTCCCACTTTGTGGATATTTTTTACCCATAAATTCAAACAATCACCATTTTCATCTATACAGTTTTGGATAGATTGAATAATATCATTATAAAATCTATTAGATATATACTCCGAAAATGACCTTGCCAATAAACTTCACCTCATTTCCAAAAATAATACATTTTATCACTTTTCCGCCCAAAAACAGTCCAAAATTTACAACAAATAATCTTGCATCACCTTCTTTGGCGGTAAAAACTGCTCAATAATTTTTGTTCCAATTTTTCTTGTCCCAACATAATTAGCCGAGAGTGAAAAATGCAAGTCAGAATGTTTTTCTCCTGGTAATAAAAGAATATTGTGTATCTCAACAACACTAGGATAATGATACCTTAGTATTTCATTATATGAAAATTGTTTATAATTCAATTGGGATATTTCCCTATAATACTTTGAATCAAATATATATAAAATATTATTTTCAAAAGCAATATGATCAACATCAATTTGAAAATGATGATGTGAATCATCAATATCAGAAAAAGTAGTATCTAAAAAAAATACAGTAGAACAGTTTATTGCCTCATCAAAAACGGCAGCCCCACTCGCTGCATCAATGTTATCAAAATGACGATTGATATAACGAGCTATCATACTTTGCCAAATCATATCAAAATATCTTATCTTAACATGAACCTTACCACCTTTAGCTTTCCCCCTAAACTGTTCAAAAAAAACTATCATACTTTGAATTAAATGTTTCTGGCTATCTTTAAATACAATACTTTGACTTTTTTTTAACTGTGATAGTACATAATCGATATTATTTAGGAAATCAAATTTATACTTTATTCCTGTTTTTTTCATGGAAAGGAACGCATTGAAAAAATCAATCGTATAATCAATGACAAATGCCATACACTCAGTCAAAAATACTTCATTAAAGTTTTTCTTGCTAACATAAAATGGTGAAAAAATCAAATTATCAGCGCTTATAATTTTATTTGATTTTTTCAAAATATCTTTCCAAGAAATTTTACCATTTGTTCCTTTTACAATTTTAGTTTCTTTTTCTTTATAGATTCCATATTTTTGGTAGTAGTCATATACTTCATAAAAAGCTTTGAAAGGATAATCTGAAGTATATCCATCTACTGTCCCCATATATGCTCGGGCAGACGCTGAAGTATTTTCCGTCTCCCCGTATTTCTTTATTACATTATAAAGAAGTTTTATATCACTCCCCAGATTGACATTTGTTTGGTTAAAAGTATCAATATCTGTTTTGTCATAATAATGCTTTGGAAATACAACTAATATTTTATTATCCTTATAAATAAAACCAACAATATCAAATACATTTGCATCAAACTTATCTGAATATCGAATTTCCTTCGTACTTAACTCAAACATTTTTATTAAGTTATCATCTACTACTTCTCCATCTTGCCCATAGTAATATATAGCACTCATAACAATCACTCCTACTATAACGTACTGAGAAAGGCTGTACTAAATATTTGCTCATTTCTCTCAAATGCCTCATACAACTTTTTGAATGTGCCTAAATCATCTTTAAATAGTCTAACATCGCTCTTGTATGAAGCCTTATGAACATCACTCCACAAATAATGTAGCAATTTATTCTGAATTTGTTTCTTATGATCATTTAAAGTTGCGGAAATGTCGAATTCAATAAAGAAGGGACCCAATTGTTTATCTTCTCCTAAACCAAGATATCTATCATCCGCAATAAAATCATTTAATTTTTGATAGAGTTCAACCCAAGAAATTGTTATCAAAGAGTTTCCATTGTGAATATTTAACTGAACATCATTTTTGTATACTACAGGTGTCACTCCAACTGCAGACTCAACTATTGGATCTGTGCTAACATATTCCCATTCGAATCTTCTTTTAAATGCAGTATCCATAACATATACATTTTGGTCACTTGTGTTTACTGTACCTAAAATATGAAAATTTGGAGGTAATTTCACTTTGTTGCCATTTGTCCTTAATGGAATGATATCCTTGGCAATCAATTCATTTGTAATGAAATATTTACTATATCCTAAATTTACCCCTGTTCTTTCTCTATCTAATAATTGGAAAATATCTCCAAAAATTGCTGCACAATCTCCTCTAGACATTTCCTCAATAATCAAATAAACATCATTTGCTGTATTTTCATAAGCTTTCTCTAATGCATTTGTAAATACGCCTTTTTGAAAATCGTATGTAATTGTGCTTGCACCACCGGGTGTAGTTGAAGGCATTACTTTGGGTAATAACTGTCCAATAAAGTCACTATATGTGAAGTCAGGATAAAATGTAACTCTAAATACTCTGTCATCACTTACACCATTAATTATATCTGTATCTATTTTATAACTCTTTCCTGTACCTGGTGCTCCATAAAATATTGTTTGCATCTCTTTATCCTCCATATATTGTCAATTCAATTTTAAAATAAAAGTTCTTAATGTATCTGCAACTTCTCCACTTAGTGTAGCTATATCCGTTGTATCTATATATAATCCCTCTTTCACTGCCATGTAAACGGCCGGAATAGCATAAAGACTTAACCTATATATGTCAGAAGTCGCATTTTTTGAATTTGTTACCGTCGTGTCTAATATTTTTAATGTTGTTCCAGTAGCACTTACCTCAAACCATTTATTGTTTGCAACACCGCCCAATAAGTCATCTAACTCATGTAAAGTTTTTACTTCAGTTCTAATTGGAACCCCATTTGCATCTATTCCGGCAATTACATCATGATACATATTTTTGAAAATATCATGATAGTAAAAATCCAGAATTTCACAACAGATGATTTGCTTTTTTACAGAAGCATTATTAACTCTTGTAGTAGTACACAAGTTCACAATAAATACTGGCATACAATGAATATGTTTGTCTTTTGTCCTATTCTTTATATTGTTATACATACCAAAAATAGGAGGCATCACCTTAGCTGGAATAAAATCATTCGCATTCGCTGCATTTGGTGGAATATAAAAGAATAATGCATCCACGCAACCTCTTTCATTTTCAAAGTACCCAACAAATATAGATGCATTTCCTGTACTCTCAATACGATTTTTTATATCAGAAGCATTTTCTTCTCTTGTACCTGTAATTGATAATACCGGATATGAAGAATTCAAGTCTGATATGATTCGATCAATCATATCATCTACAGTATTTACTCCTATGTTCAACCACTTTGCATGAGTCGTTGCATCTGCATATGCAGCACTAAGTTTAACTCTTAATTCATCTGGTAAAACCAAAATATGACTCATATTATGTATCTCTCCTTTAATAATTTGTGATTAAAACTTCATTTTTTGCATAACGCCAGCCACTTACTCCTGCATCTCTTATCTTAAAATTATTTTCATGTATCCAATCAATTAATAATGTATGTTCCTTGTCTTTATGTTTTATTACATTTGAAAGGATGAACTTATATCCCATATTATCAATCATCTTCAAAATATTGAGCAATTCAACTTCTTCATTTAACCCCCAACCTTTTATACCTCGTCTTCCGTCATTATAAGCTGCACTAGTTATATAATATGGTGGGTCAAAATAAAACACAGTATTTTCGGGATATGAACTCCAATCAATTTTTATGTAGTCCATATTAGTTAATTCAACTACTGGAGCTTTTGCCGAAAAATCCTTCAAACGTTGTTTCATATTCTCGCTATAGCCGGCCACACCAATTGGTGTATTAAATTGATGCTTGCTATTAAATCGAATCATATTCTGAAACGAATACATATGTAAAACAAACAACTCAAGTGGGTTAGGATTCGCATTATATGCATCTCTCAAACTTTTATATGCCTTTGCATCAGATTTCTGCATATTAAATTCAGCTATTTTTTTTTCAACAGACCTGATAATCTCATCTTTAGGTGTATTTATAACCCAATTAACTAACCCATATACAAATGGATTAATTTCATTGTACACAACTTTTTCAACAGCACTAATATTTGCCCCCACATTAAAAGCACCACCCATTGCATCGACAAACACATCTACATTCGCCGGTAATGACTTAATAATCTGTGGAACTAATTTATCCTTGCTTCCAGAATAATTAATTGGTGATTTATTGATTGCCATATCTTTCTCAAAATAAATAATAATTTCGTTCAAATTATTACCATTTCTCTTGTTACTAGAACGATGATTTTGATATTCTCTGTAATCATAATGATTAATCTTGACAATCCCATCAACAGCGAATTTGCTTGCTAGTTCACATAACTCATCGATTGGAACCAATCCCTGGTTACTATAACTAATCAAAATATGTTTAAATTGAATCTGTCTGAACAAATCTTCAAATATCAACTTTGCCTTTGTTCTTTGAGCATATAATGAATTTTTATTACCACGCCCTCTTTTTCCTCCGATGCCCTTAATATTGGGGCTATCATATTTCGTTAGTGTTTCAAGCATATGATAAGCTGATACATATTGGGTTACGGTATATGGCGGATCCAAATAGGCTATGTCTCCACTAATATCTCTAACTAATTCATTTATATCTCTGTTATAAATTATATTGTTTGCAAACAATGGTACTTCATTTATCTCTAAAGGAGTCAATTCAAATTCTTTTTCAGCTCTTGAATCCCAAAATTTAAAGAAAGCTTCATATGTACCTGATGTATTAGATACCTTGGTTATACTTTCCACCATTGATGCTAACAGAAAGTAATACTCACTTTCGCTAAGCCAGCCCAATTTATATATTTCTTCTATTTTTTGTCGAATACCATCTATTTTGATTCCGTTATCTTCAGTAAAAAACATTCTACCTCCCGCCGGAGTATAATTATGGTAAAAGAAAAATGTTTCATCAGGTTCAAATGTTAAGCTATTAAGCCAACTAAATACATCTGTACCAGTTTTCTCTTGAACCTTTTCAAATGTTGGAATTCTATCATTAATTAATCTAGCATTATTCATCACATACGAATAATACAAAAAATCATTTGAAATAATCTGATATCTATCCTTAAAATAATCTCCTACACACCCTGTTCCCGCAAACAAATCAGCAAATGTTTCTCCCTCTATCCCATTTTCAGTAATCACTTCTTCTATAGCAGAAAGCAACTTTATCTTACTACCTAAATATCGCACTTATATTCACATATTTCTCTTTATTTTCTTCAGGAATAACTTCCATAATATCTGATATATCGCATTCTAATGCTTCACATATCTTTACTAATACATCGGTTGTAATTGATCCATTATTTTTCATTTTAGTTAATGAAGCGGAACTTACATGAGCCATTTCACACAAATCTTTTTTCTTCAAATCTCTATCAATTAATAGCTTCCATAATTTTTTATAACTTGTTCCCATTGCATCCTCCTTATAAACGCATGGTTAATCTTTATCTTCTATTGTACTAATCAATAAACTGGTCAATAAAAGGTCAATAAATTTCTCATTTTGAAATATATTTTACCACAAAAATGATGTATATGCATCATTTTTCTTTTTTTTGCTTTATTTTTATTCTATATTCTTCTCATGCATAAGTATACTTATTCTTCCTACTTATTCTTTTGTTCCCAATTAGGACCTAGTGTATTTCTAATTCATCATCTGCTCTGGTAATCACAAGCCTTCCTCCATCGCACTCGACATTTATGGGTGTCCCCGGCTCAAACCCCAGCGTTTCAAGCCATGCTC
>CAYZVH010000172.1:0-6153 GCA_964481755.1 uncultured Bacteroides sp.
TCTGACTGGGGAAATAAAAAACGCTCCCAAGCGTGAGCTTGGAAGCGTCTCTCTCGAGTGAGCCTCTTGTCGGATTCGAACCAACGACCCCGAGATTACAAATCACGTGCTCTGGCCAACTGAGCTAAAGAGGCAGGTGGGTAAGCTTACTACATCGCGCCGCTACGACCTGTTACCTTTGCTGCGATCAAGCCCTGGAGGATTCACAGGGAGCTGGCCGTATAGGACTTACCCGGCTGCAAAGGTAGACATTTTCTTTTATTGCGCAAGGCGTGCGGCACACTTTTTTACTCGTCCGATGCAGGGTAGTGGGCCAACACGTTGACTGAAAAGCAGATAAAACAGATGCTTTCGCAGGCTAAATGCTCCTATTTTATGCCGAATAGGGGTGGTTTAACTATTTTCAAGTGGATAATTATGGAGACTTCTCTCAAAAAGCAGTACCTTTGTTCCGTTTATCGAAATCGTGATGGAAAGAAAACCTATAAGCATACGCGAAGCGGCCATGAGCTTTGGTACGGCCATCGGTGTCATCTGGTGCGCCAAGTTCCCGCTCTTCCCCTTGGGATTGAAGTATCCCTTGCTCGAGCTGTTCTTCCTGCTGATAACCGCAGTGATACCCTTCTTTGTCTACATGCAGGTCTACCGCTTCCGCGACCGCTTCTACCCCGGGGATTTCCCGTTTCGCAGGGCGTTCTCCTTCACGTGGCAGCTCTACCTCTATGCCTCGTTGCTGACGGCGGTGATGCACTACGTCTACTTCGCCTTCCTCGACAATGGCTTCGTCATCTCCACCTACGAGTCGTACCTCAGCCTCATGGGGCAGACGCCGGACCTGAAAGAACTCTGCGACCAGATGTCGCAGACGCTGGACATCTACAAACAGCTGTCTCCCATCGAGATAACAATGCAATTGCTAACACAAAACATCATATACGGCACATTGTTCTCCCTCATCACTGCCCTAGTGACGATGCGAGGCAAGAAGCCCGAAAGTTCAAACTAACCCGTTAAATATTGGAAGTGTATGGACATATCAGTAGTTATACCTTTATATAATGAGGACGAGTCGCTGCCCGAGCTCCACGCTTGGATTAGCCGCGTGATGGCGGCCAACGGCTTCTCCTACGAGGTGATATTCGTCAACGACGGCAGCACCGACCGCTCGTGGCAAGTGATAGAAGAGTTGCAACAGAAGGATGCCGAGCATGTGAAGGGCATCAAGTTCCGCCGCAACTATGGCAAGTCGCCTGCCCTCTTCTGTGGATTCGAGAAGGCAGAGGGCGACGTGGTCATCACCATGGACGCCGACCTTCAGGACAGTCCCGACGAGATTCCCGAACTCTATCGGATGATTACCCAGGACGGCTACGACCTGGTGTCGGGATGGAAACAGAAACGCTACGACCCGCTGTCGAAGACCATACCTACCAAACTCTTCAATGCCACGGCACGCAAGGTGTCGGGCATCCACAATCTGCACGACTTCAACTGTGGACTGAAGGCCTACCGCAAGGAGGTGGTGAAGAACATCGAGGTCTATGGCGAGATGCACCGCTACATCCCTTATCTGGCCAAGAACGCCGGCTTCGCTAAGATTGGCGAGAAGGTGGTACACCACCAGGCGCGCAAGTTCGGCAAGACCAAGTTCGGCGGACTCAACCGTTTCTTCAACGGATACCTCGACCTGCTGTCGCTCTGGTTCCTCTCCAAGTTCGGCGTGAAGCCGATGCACATCTTCGGCTTCCTGGGCTCCATGATGTTTATCCTCGGCTTCATCTCCATCGTGGTGGTGGGCGTTTCCAAACTCTATGCCATGTACAATGGCTTGCACTACATCCTGGTGACGGACTCGCCCTACTTCTACATCTCGCTCACGCTGATGATACTGGGCACGCAGCTCTTCCTCGCCGGATTCCTGGGCGAGCTGATATCGCGAAACTCTACCGAACGCAACAAATACAAAATAGAAAAGGTTATTTGATGAGAAGACTCTTTTTCATACCGATGGCTTGTTTGGCGTTGACCGCCCTCTTCTCGTGCGGCAATTCCGACTGTGTGCTGACGAATACCTCGTACACGGTGTTTGGCTTCTACAACCAGGAGGACAAGGCGGTCAGCATGTCAGGCACCGTGTCCGTCACGGCGGCGGGCACAGACAGCGTGCTCATAAACCAGGAGTCCAACCCGTCGCAGTTTCAGTTGCCCTTGTCCTACACCAGCCTGGTGGACACGTTCGTCATCCACTACACCGAGCTGATGGTGGACTCCGTCTTCGTGACCCACGAGAATGTGCCCCACTTCCTGTCGATGGACTGCGGCACAGGCATGTACCACAACCTGCAGGAGGTGCGCAGCACCAACAATGCGATTGATTCCATCAAAATCGTCAATTCAGAAGTTACCTACAATGCAACAGAGAACATTAAGATATACTTTACTTCTGCTGAGTAGCCTGCTCCTCTGCCTGCCTTCGCTGGCGCAGACTGACACCATCCCCAGCAAGGAGAGCCGCTTGCACGGACTCTCCCTGTCGGCCGACGTGTTCGGACTGGTGGGCGGACTCTTCGGCAACGACTTCCAGAGCATGGAGGTGGCCGCTGAGCTCCATCTGCACAACAAGCTCTATCCCGTTGTGGAGGTAGGCTATGGCACGACGGACACCACCGACGACGATAAGGACATCCACTACAAGGTGTCGGCTCCCTACTTCCGCGTAGGTCTCAATTACAATTTCTTCCATAAGAAGGAGACGCAGAGCATCATCTTCGGTGGCTTGCGGGTAGGCTACAGCACCTTCAGCTTCGATGTGGACGCACCCGCCCTGACCGACCCCGTGTGGGGCGGCAGTGTGCCGTTCGAGTACAAGGGAGGGAAGTCCAACGCCGCGTGGGCCGAGTTGGTTGTCGGTCTGCGCACCCCTATCGCCAAGAACTTCCACATGGGCTGGAGCGTACGCTACAAACGCCGGCTCAGCGTGAAGGAAGACCCCAATGCCGAGCCCTGGTATGTGCCCGGCTACGGCGAGAACCGTGCCATCCTCTTTGGCGCGACCTACAACTTCATCTATTATCTGCCTTGGTAATTGTACAATAATAAAACTGTGGTATTATGAACAATTTGGAAACCTGGCTGTTGGCCGTGAGTCTCGCCATGGACTGCTTCACGGTGGCCATCGCCAGCGGCATCATCCTGAAGCGCATACAGTGGCGCCCTATGCTCATCATGGCGTTCGCTTTCGGATTCTTCCAGGCCCTCATGCCGCTGATAGGGTGGGCGTTCACCAACGCTTTCCAACACTTGATAGAGAGCTTCGACCATTGGGTGGCCTTCGGTCTGCTGGCCTTCCTGGGCGGCCGTATGGTGTGGGAGAGCTTCAAACCCGAGGAGGAGGCTGGCTCCTTCAATCCCACCAGCCTGAAGGTGGTCATCACCTTGGCTATAGCCACCAGCATCGACGCCTTGGCTGTGGGCATCTCTTTCGCCTGTCTGGAAATGAACACGTTTGCCCAGATAGCCTCCCCGGTGGCTATCATCGGCTTCGTCTCTTTCCTCTTCTCCATCATCGGTCTGCTGATAGGCATCTGCTTCGGCAAACGGTTTCACTGGCCTGTTGAGCGTTGGGGTGGCATCATCCTCATCCTCATCGGCTGTAAGATTCTCTATGAACATTTAATCGGATAAAGAAATACGCAATGAACAGTAAACGCAAACGTTGGCAACTCCCGTTCCTGTTGTTCCTCATCGTGGGAACGGCGCTCATCCTCAGACATCACAATGCGCCGCGGCCCTACCAAACCAATCAAGGCAAGGTGTTCGGCACATTCTACCACATAAGCTATCAGAGCGACGAGGACTTGCAGGCTCAGATAGAGCAGGCGCTGGCACGTGTGGACGGCTCGCTGTCGCCCTTCAACGACACCTCCGTCATCACCCGCATCAACAACAACCAGGATGTGGTGCCCGACAGCCTCTTCATGCACGTCTTCAACCTCTCCAAGCTAGTCTCCAAGGACACCAATGGCGCTTTCGACATCACCGTGGCCCCGCTGGTCAACGCCTGGGGTTTCGGCTTCAAGACGGGGATTGACGTGGACTCTGCTACCGTGGATAGCCTCCGCCGGTTCATCGGCATCGACAAGGTGTGGAGCGAGGAAGGACGCATCTGCAAGCAGCTCGACAATGTGATGCTCGACTGCAGCTCCGTGGCCAAAGGCTTCGGCTGCGATGTGGTGGCACGTCTGTTCGATGCACGAGGCATCGCCAACTACATGATAGAGATTGGTGGCGAGATAGTGATGAAAGGCAAGAACAGTCGCGGCGGCGATTGGACCATCGGCATCAACAAGCCTGTGGACGACTCGCTCAACCAGAACCAGGAGTTCCAGTCCGTCATAAGCCTGACCGACAAAGGTATGGCCACCTCGGGCAACTACCGCAACTTCTATTATAAGGATGGTAAGAAGTACGCCCACACGATCGACCCGCGTACAGGCTATCCCGTGCAGCGCAACATCCTCTCGGCCACCGTCGTGGCCGACGACTGTGCCACCGCCGATGCCTACGCCACCGCCTTCATGGTGCTCGGACTCGACTCGGCCCTGATGGTCTGCGACCGTCACCCCGAGATGGACGCCTACTTCATCTACGTAGACCCGCAGGGCGAGGTCACCACACACGCCACCAAAGGGATGGAAAAGTACATAAAGGAATAGTTCTTTACCTCAAGAAAGAAGAATAACTTAGAGATTTCTTATTAAAACAAATCAAACTGAGAAAAGTAAGCGATGAAACGAGATGTTATCAAAATGGCGATGTCCGCTGCGTTAGGTTTATGTGCCTTTGTGGCTTTCGGTGAAAATCCATCTATGAAGCAAGGTGTTTATGCTCCCGGAAAAGATGCTGTTGCTTCAACACCATCTACGTGTCACATGAAAACCGAGCGTGCGGTTGGACTGACGCTCTACTTTCCTCAATCATATACGATTGATCTTGTTTGTGGAAAAAGACCATCCGAAGATGACAGTAGCGTTATCTATTGTGCGGAAGCGGCGTTCACGGGAAAATGTCTCGTTAAATTTGACCATTCCAACATTGCTGGCGACCATGTGTCTAACGGCAAACTTTATCAGGGTTATCCTCTTAATAAGAAAACTAATAGCGGAGCTTTCGTGTTCTACGATGGGAAATGGAAATTCTTGTATGGCAGCTATGCTGGAGAACTGACGAATGCGGCAAATAGTGGCGGTATGGGATTTTGCCAGAATATGATAATTTACAACGATACCGTCAAGAGCTTATATAGGAACGATAAACCGTTGAACATCTACCGTGCTATATGTGAGACGAAAGGAGGAAAACTTTGCATCATAGAATCTGACGGTTTACTCCGTTATAGCGATTTCGTGCAGAAATTATCGAGTATACACATTAAGCACGCGCTTTATCTTGACATGGGCGGAGGATGGAACTACTCTTGGTACCGTGATTCGCACGACCAAATTCACATATTGCATCCTATGAGGTCGGGGTCGAAGTATCAAACGAATTGGATTGTTTTCCGAAAAACATCAAAGTAATATTTTCAAACTCCTAGGATACAAGAATCGCTTGACTTTAAGCGTTCAGCCTATGGTCCGGCGGTTTCATGTATGCTCGGCCACCTTCGCCACAACATCTCTCTTCAAGAACTCCCGCGGATTCTTACGTATTTCTTTTCCCGACAACTCATTCGTTTGTTGAAAATAACATCATATCTTTGTGGAAGATAAACTGCATCTCAGCAAAATAATCAAGCAAGCTTGTTGTTCTGCCTTCGATTTGCATTATCTTTGCGTGTGATATATAATAAGATACATCATAAACATTAAAGTCACGAACGATGGACGACGACAAATACATACGGTTTGACTGGGCCATGAAGCGGATGCTCCGCGATAAGGCGAACTTTGGTGTGCTGGAAGGCTTGCTGACGGTACTGCTCGAGGAACCCGTAAAGGTGCAGCAGATACTGGAGAGTGAGAGCAACCAGGAGGACCCTGCCGATAAGTTTAACCGCGTGGACATCAAGGCGGAGAACAGTAAGGGGGAGATTATCATCATCGAGGTGCAGCTGACTCGCGAGGTCTACTATCTTGAGCGGATACTCTATGG
>CAYZVH010000173.1:0-6094 GCA_964481755.1 uncultured Bacteroides sp.
AGTATGACGACATGTTTGGCATGAAGGTCAGCTTTTTCGAAAACAATGCGACATTCTTCCAGAAAGTAAAGATAACCGGTGCTACCTATCACCTCGAGGGCTACATGAACTATGGCGCCTGCAACGACCAGAACTGTCTGCCTCCGACCGACGTGAACTTCAACTATAGCGGCAAGGGCGTGACAGGTGCCGCCGCAGCACCCGCTGCTGCCGAGACTCCCGCCGCCACAGAGACTCCCGCCGAGGTTGCCGACACTACGGATGCCGTGACCGCGGATTCCGCCGCCGTGGCAAACCCCGCGGTGCAGTCCACCGACGCGATGAAAGACCTCTGGACTCCCGTCATTGGCGAGCTCAACGAGCTTGGCAACGAGGGTAAGGCCGACACCAACCGCTCCTGGATCTACATCTTCCTGATGGGTATGCTGGGTGGTTTCGTCGCATTGGTGACCCCCTGCGTGTGGCCTATCATCCCTATGACGGTAAGCTTCTTCCTGAAACGTTCCGGCGATAAGAAAAAAGGTATTCGCGACGCATGGCTCTACGGCGCTTCCATCGTAGTCATCTACGTGGTGCTCGGCTTGGCCATCACCCTCATATTCGGTGCCAGCGCACTGAACGCACTCTCTACGAACGCCATCTTCAACATCTTCTTCTTCCTGATGTTGGTAGTGTTCGCCGCCTCCTTCTTCGGTGGCTTCGAAATCACGTTGCCCTCGTCCTGGAGCACGGCTGTCGACAGCAAGGCTGAGTCCACCAGCGGTCTGCTCAGCATCTTCCTCATGGCCTTCACACTGACGCTCGTCTCCTTCTCCTGCACAGGTCCCATCATCGGATTCCTGTTGGTGGAGGTCTCTACCACGGGCAGCATCGTGGCTCCCGCCATCGGTATGTTGGGATTCGCCGTCGCTTTGGCCCTCCCGTTCACCCTGTTCGCCATGTTCCCCGCGTGGCTGAAGTCCATGCCTAAGTCCGGCGGTTGGATGAATTCCGTGAAGGTGGTGCTCGGCTTCCTCGAGTTGGCTTTCGCCCTGAAGTTCCTCTCCGTGGCCGACATGGCTTACCAGTGGCACATCCTCGACCGTGAGGTGTTCCTCTCCCTGTGGATCATCATCTTCGCCTCGCTTGGCCTCTACCTGTGGGGCAAACTCAAGTTCCCTCACGACGACGATTTGGACCACGTGAGTGTGCCTCGCTACTTCATGGGTGCCATCTCGTTGGCCTTCGCAGTCTACATGGTTCCCGGTCTGTGGGGCGCTCCGTTGAAAGCCATCAGCGCATTCGCTCCTCCTTCCGAGACGCAAGACTTCAACCTCTATCAAGAGAAAGAGGTTCACGCACAGTACAACGACTATGAAATAGGTATGGCTGCCGCCAAGGCTGCCGGCAAGCCCGTCATGGTGGACTTCACCGGATACGGTTGTGTAAACTGCCGCGAGATGGAGTCGAAGGTGTGGATTGACGACAAGGTGCGCGACATCATGACGAAAGACTACGTCCTCATCTCCCTCTACGTCGACGAGAAAGAGGCTCTGCCCCAGGTGCAGACCGTCGTAGAGAACGGTAAGGAGCGCAAGCTGCGCACCATCGGCGACAAGTGGAGCTACCTGCAGCGCGTGAAGTTCGGTGCCAACGCACAGCCCTTCTATGTGTTGCTCGACAACGACGGCAAGCCGCTGAACGGCTCTTACACCCACGACGAAGACATCGACAAGTTCGTGAAGTATCTGCAGACAGGTCTCGAGAACTATCGCAAAGAAAAATAATCTAACCTACGTGCGACCCGAATCTCACCCTGATTTGGGTCGCTCTACCTTAACTTTACTAGAGAAAATCATGCTTGAGAAATCAGAAAGAGAACAAATAATCGCTTTGGTGCACAGGGAGGTAGTTCCCGCCATCGGCTGCACCGAGCCTGTGGCCGTGGCCCTCTGTGTGGCTAAGGCTACCGAGACGCTTGGCAAACAGCCCGAGCACATCACCGTGTGGCTGAGCGCCAACATACTGAAGAACGCTATGGGTGTCGGCATTCCCGGCACAGGAATGATAGGCTTGCCCATCGCCATCGCCCTAGGCGCACAGATAGGCAAGTCGGAGTACCAACTGGAGGTGCTGAAGGACTGCACCCCCGAGGCCGTGGAGCGTGGCAAGAAGTTCATCGACGAGAAACGCATCACCATCGCCCTGAAGGAGAACATCACCGAGAAACTCTACGTGGAGGCCCTCTGCGAGGCTGACGGCGCACAGGCCAAGGCCGTGATTGCGGGCGGACACACCAACTTCGTCTACGTGTCGAAGGGCGACCAGGTGTTGCTCGACAAGCAGACTGCCGCTGGTGCCGACAGCGCTGAGGACGATGTGCAGCTGAACCTCCGCAAGGTGTACGACTTCGCCACCACCTCTCCGCTGGAGGAGATTTCCTTCATCCTCGAGGCCCAGCGCCTGAACAAAGCCGCAGCCGAATATTCGCTGAAAGGCGACTACGGCCACGGTGTGGGAAAGATGATGCAGAGCCCCATGGAGAAGAAGGTTATTGGCGACAGCATGTTTGCCCACATCCTCTCATACACCTCTGCCGCCTGCGACGCCCGCATGGGTGGCGCCATGGTGCCGGTGATGAGCAACTCCGGCAGTGGAAACCAGGGAATAACCGCCACGTTGCCCGTGGTCGTCTTTGCCGAGGAAAACCACAAGAGCCACGAGGAGTTGGTGCGTGCCCTGATGCTGAGCCACTTGACCGTCATCTACATCAAGCAGAGCCTCGGTCGCCTCTCCGCCCTGTGCGGTTGTGTGGTGGCTGCCACCGGTTCTTGCTGCGGAATCACCTACCTGATGGGTGGCGAGTATCAGCAAATCACCTATGCTGTGAAAAACATGATTGCCAACATCACCGGCATGATTTGCGACGGAGCCAAACCGAGCTGCGCCATGAAGCTGACCAGCGGTGTCTCCACCGCCGTGCTCTCCGCCATGTTGGCCATGCAGCAGAAGTACGTTACCTCGGTGGAAGGCATCATCGACGACGATGTGGACCAGACCATCCACAACATGACCCGCATCGGCTCCCAGGGAATGAATGAGACCGACCGCGTGGTGCTCGACATCATGACCCACAAACAGAACTGTTGATTCCACCCGTGTGAGGGAGTCGCCCCGAGTGCGACCCCTCCCGCTGTGGAAACACGATAAGACGCTAACAACGTCACTAACCAAAAAAGAGAGCGTGCCCGTGAGGACATGCTCTCTTTCTATAAGGTAGGGGGATGGGGAGGATTAGTTTCCTGCCTCAGCATCCTTAATCATCTGCTCGCTGGCGTAGAGGTAAATCTCCACACGACGGTTCTCGGCAGCTGTCTTCGACTCGTCGTACTCGCTGTAAGCCTTACCCATCACGCTCTTGAACTGGCTCAGGTTCACACCCTTCTGCTGCAGATAAGTCTGAACGGCAGTGGCGCGTGCCAAAGACACCTTCTCGTTAGCCTCCTGTGTACCAACCTTGTCGGTGTGGCCATAGATGGCAATATCCATTGTCGGGTTGTCCTTCAGAATCTGAGAGAACTCTGTCAGTGAATTCTTGGCGGAAGCGCTCAACGTAGAAGAGTTGAAGCCGAACAAGATACCAGAGTCGAAGGTCACCTTCACAGCCTGCAGGCCGTTTGAGTCTGTAACCTCGGCAACCTGTGCGCCTTCCACTTCCTTAGCGGCAGCGGCAGCCTTGTCCATCTTCTTACCGATGATGACTCCAGCGCCTGTACCCACAGCCGTACCGATAGCGGCACCGATGGCGGCACCCTTGCTGTTGCCTACCAATGCGCCTACCAACGCACCTACTGCGGCGCCGCCTCCGGCACCAATCAAACCACCCTTCGTGGTGTTACTCATAGAACTACAACCACTCAACACCAATGTTCCGCAAAGAACCAGAGATGTAATTTTAATTTTGTTCATAATGATGTAAATTAAAAATTGATAATCTTGCTGCAAAGATACGCCTTTTTTTTATTCTGTTTCTTCTTTGCCCATAAAGTTCTTCCCACAAACGTCAGATTCCCCCTTCATGCCGACGAAGAGGGAAAATGTCGGTACTTAAACGATAAAGCTCGCATTTTCTGTAGGGCGAACGACTTTTTTTGTAACTTTGCAACTTGTTCATACAAAGGATATAAATATAGACAATTAGAATATGGCTAATGAATTGAAAGAACTTACCAAGCGCAGTGTCAACTACTCGCAGTGGTATAACGATTTAGTAGTGAAGGCGGACCTTGCCGAGCAGTCTGCCGTGCGTGGATGTATGGTCATCAAACCTTACGGCTACGCTATCTGGGAGAAGATGCAGCGTCAGCTGGACGACATGTTTAAGGCCACCGGCCACGTGAACGCTTACTTCCCGTTGCTCATCCCGAAGTCTTACCTCAGCCGCGAGGCAGAGCATGTGGAAGGCTTCGCCAAGGAGTGTGCCGTTGTGACGCACTATCGTCTGAAGAACGCCGAGGACGGCAGTGGTGTGATTGTGGACCCGGCCGCCAAGCTGGAGGAGGAACTCATCATCCGTCCTACATCGGAGACCATCATATGGAGCACCTACAAGAACTGGATTCACTCGTACCGCGACCTGCCCATCCTCTGCAACCAGTGGGCCAACGTGATGCGTTGGGAGATGCGTACTCGCCTCTTCCTGCGTACGGCCGAGTTCCTGTGGCAAGAGGGACACACCGCCCACGCTACCCGCGAGGAGGCCGAGGCCGAGGCAAAACGTATGCTCAACGTCTACGCCGACTTTGCCGAGAACTTCATGGCTGTGCCGGTGGTGAAGGGTGTGAAATCCGCCAACGAGCGTTTCGCCGGAGCCCTAGACACCTACACTATCGAGGCCCTGATGCAGGACGGCAAGGCCCTGCAGAGCGGTACGTCGCACTTCCTCGGTCAGAACTTCGCCAAGGCGTTCGACGTGCAGTTCGTGGACAAGGACAACAAGATGGACTACGTGTGGGCAACCTCATGGGGCGCTTCCACCCGTCTGATGGGTGCGCTCATCATGACCCACTCCGACGACAACGGCCTCGTGTTGCCGCCTAAGTTGGCTCCCATCCAGGTGGTGATTGTGCCTATCTACAAGAGCAAGGAGCAGTTGGCGCAGATCGACGCCAAAGTGGCAGGCATCGTGGAGACGCTGAAGAACATGGGCATCTCTGTGAAGTACGACAACGCCGACAACAAGCGTCCGGGCTTCAAGTTCGCCGACTACGAGCTGAAGGGCGTGCCTGTTCGCCTCGTGATGGGCGGACGCGACCTGGAGAACAACACCATGGAGGTGATGCGCCGCGACACGCTGGAGAAGGAGACCCTCTCTTGCGACGGCATCGAGGCTCACGTGAAGAACCTGCTCGACGACATTCAGCAGAACATTTACCAGAAAGCTTTGAAGTTCCGTCAGACCCACACCATCAACGTGGACAGCTACGACGAGTTCAAGGAGAAGATTGAAGAGGGCGGTTTCATCATGGCCCACTGGGACGGTACCACTGAGACCGAGGAGCGCATCAAGGAGGAGACGAAAGCCACCATCCGTTGCATCCCGTTCGATGGCGACACTACTCCCGGCAAGTGCATGGTCACCGGCAAACCCTCCGCTCGCCGCGTGATGTTCGCTAGAGCTTACTAACAGGCCAGTCGCTATTCCCCGCATTTGCCCGTGCTTGTGCTGAATGCGGATTGCGGAAATGATAACAGCCGCTTGATGTTCCCCTTCAGAGGAGAATGTCAAGCGGCTGATTCGTTATTTGGATTACTCCTTACCTTATTATATATAGGTATAGTTGTGGCCATCTCGTATCCGTAGTTAACAGGATTGCAAGATAAATCCATCTATCCGTAGTCAATAGGATTTCATGATAAAGTCCTCATTGCGCCTCGCTGTAGGCTTAATGGAGCGGAACGGTGGAGGCTAGTGGAAAGATCTTCGGCACGCTTCACTCTGCGACTTTCCAGTCCTCTATGGTGCCGGTTTCGGACGAGAAACTGCAGCCTATCTTATACAGGGTGCGTTTGTCGGCGGCGTAGGGCTTGGCGTAACCTCGGTCTTCTATCTGGC
>CAYZVH010000174.1:0-6059 GCA_964481755.1 uncultured Bacteroides sp.
AATACCAGCGAATCCGGTAGAGGAAACGAATCACATAACGAAAGTAGTCCATAATGTTTAGGTATTAGTATTTATAGCTGTTTAAGTTCGTGATAATAGGCGTATTGGTCAGAATCTCTAATATCAGAATATCCGTCGTGATTTGTGTCATGATGTCCTGATAAGTTTGTGAAGCACCATTCTCAAATCGCTTGACATCCGCCAATGCGGTTACATCCATCTGGTTGTTGCGGAAACGTTGTTCGGCAATCAATCCGGCACCTCTGTAGGCTGCGGCGTTTTCGGATGCTGATTGCAAGGCTATTAGGTTGTTGGTGATTTTGACGTAGAGTGTCACAATCTGTTGTTTCAACAGTTGAAACTGTTGCTCCTTCTCTAATTCGGCGATGTCAGCGTTTATCTTCTGACGTCGTACTTTCCCTCCAAGGTCGAACAGAGTCTCCAATGGTATGCTTACGCTTCCTCCTACGTTCCAGTAATGTTGCTCGGTACCTGAATACTGGTAATATATAGGGGTCAGCACGTCAGAACTCGAGGCATAGTTGTCCAGCATACCATACGTATAGGAACCATGGGCATTAAAGAACGAAAGCCACGAGCGCTTCTCTTTTTCGACAAGTTTCCGTTCTAGGAGGGCTTTCTTCTCCAATAGCTCCATGGGTGCAGTCTCCCTGGCATTCTCGAACAGTTCGCTTAAGGGGGGCAACTGGATGTTCTCGTAGTCAATCTTGCGGAGAGCTATCTGATCGACGTCTTCTACCACCACTATCTGCTGTTGTTTCTTGTTGTTCTTCGTCTTCTTGGTACCGTCTTCCTGTGCCACTGCCGTAGACAGTGCGCAACAACCCAAGAGGAATAATATGGTCGTTTTAGCCTTCATTGCTTTTTACTTATTATACTGTTTTACACGTTTTCTTTTTGTACAAATGCCGTCACCGTCTTGAGGATTATCTTCAGGTCGGTCATGAATGAGAAGGTGTGTCCGTACTTGATGTCCAACTGTTTACGCTCTTCGGCGGACAGTTTGCCAGAGTCTCCACGTTTCTCCACCTGCCACAGACCTGTCAGTCCTGCCGGCGCGAAGAACCTGTCGATGCAGTCGTCGGCCGTCAGCTTCTCCGCTTCATAGAGCGGCAAGGGTCGGTTGCCCACCACGGACATGTCTCCCTTCAGTATGTTGAAGAGCTGTGGCAGCTCGTCGATGCTGTATTTGCGGATGATGCGCCCCACCTTGGTGATGCGCGGGTCGTTGGCAATCTTCACAAAGGCGTTCTGTTGCTCCTGCTCATGTTTTTCGTTCAGCTCTTTCTCGGAGAAGACGAAGTCGTCCGATATCAGCACGTCGCTATTACCGCTCAGCAGCAGTTCGTCAGCGGGGCTGATAACCATGCCGCCGGCATTTGCCGCTGTGGGCTCTTTCGTCTCTGCCTGTGGCGCCGTCTCCCCTTCACCTTCCTTCTTCTCGTCAGTAGTCTCTTCGGTAGCGTATTGGTTCTTTGCCGAGAGCTCGTTCAGCCGTTTGTCCGAGCCTACATACATGCTGCGGAACTTCAAGAAGTTGAAGATTCGGTAGTTGGCTCCCACACGTTTGGAGGTGTACCAGATAGGTCCTTTGCTCTCCAGCTTGATGGCAAGTGCTGTGAGGAGGAAGATAGGCGAGAGTGCTATGATGGCGCAGAGTGAGAAGACGATGTCGAACGTGCGTTTCCACCGGGGTAGCTTGAAGCCCTTGATTTGCTCTTCGTTGCTCGATTTGCTTGAGAAGAGGACATTGGCCCATTCGCTGATGAACTGCAACTTGTTGTTGATGTCCGCGATGGACGCGGAGTCGTTGAGGGTGTCCTGTATGCCGTAGTGGACATATTGCGTACGTTCCTTGTCGCTGAGTTGTTGCGTCAGCAAGATTACGTATACATCCTTCTTCACGTTGTGGATATACTTGACCGCAATGATGTTCTCGTTCAGATTGCTCTTCTCCAAAAGCAACACGACATGTTCATCCGAGGGAATCTGGGCGCACTGCTTCGCTGCTTCGCGGTAGTTGGCCGTGCACCGTACCTCCCTGCCGGGCAGATGTTTCAGCCGGGCAGTGGTGGCGGGACTGTTTCCCAGGTAGATGATATGGAGGGTTCCAGTCGTCATTGAATAATCTTTTTTACCCTGATTTTCAGCTCCATCGGATTAAAGGGCTTCACGATGTAGTCCTCTGCACCTTCCTCCAACAGGCGGATGCGTTCGCTGGTGCTGTCCTCGCTGCTTAGTATGATGACTGGTATGTGACGGAACAACTCGTTCTGCTTGATCCATGCCAAGAACTCGTCACCTCGCATCTCAGGCATACGGATGTCGCTGATTATCAGGTCCGGTATGTTGCCTTGCTGCAACCATTTGACCCCTTCAACACCATTGGGAAGCCAAATGCAATCGTACTCGGACATGAGGTAGATAGAGATGACCTTGGCTATAGTCTCCTTGTCGTCCATTACCAAAATTTTCTTTTTCATAAGTGTGCGCGTCTATTTAAATTAGGCAAATGTAGAACGAATTATTCATTCCCCAAAATATTTGGCTGATATTTAGTATAAAATATAGGAATTCTGTACATATAGGGAGTTTAGCGTGGCTTTTTTACTGCCCTATATATAGATAATGTATGGTCGACGATAAGGCTCTGTGTGGTTATTGTAGGATGGATGATATTTAAGTTATCTGAGAAATAGTGTTTTATAACATATATGAATTGTGGGTATATTATTGTGCATGTCTGGAAAACTATCTATTTTTGCACCGCAAATCAATGAAGTGTCCTGAATATGGAAGCGATGGGTGATAATTCTGAAAAACTAATCAATCCTCACGTGTCGGTCGACTGCGTGCTGATAGGCTTCGACGGCGAGCAACTGTGCGCACTGTTGATTAAGCAGCTTGATGCGCAGGAACAGCCTCACCTCAACAACCTTAAGTTGCCAGGCAGCTTGATTTATGAGGACGAGGACCTGGACGAGGCCGCCAAGCGGGTGCTGACCGAACTGACTGGCTTGAAGAGCATCCCGATGGTGCAGTTCCGCGCTTTCGGCTCCAAGGACCGCACACGCAACCCGAAGGACGTGCGGTGGCTGGAACGCTTCCATCGGTTGCATGATAAGATTGACCGGATTGTAACAATCGCTTACCTCGCCTTGTTGAAGATTGACCGTAGTCTGAAGGACCTGTCCGATGCTTATGAGGCTTGCTGGGTGCCGGTGACGGAGATTGGCGAGCTGGCTTTCGACCATTCGCAGATTGTCAAGGAGGCACTGCTTTACATCCGTCAGTATGCCGAGTCCAACCCCGAAGCACTCTTCTCATTGCTCCCTCGTAAGTTCACGGCTGCTCAATTGCGCACCCTCTATCAAGTGGTGTTCGATAAGGCGGTGGATATACGGAATTTTCATAAACGCATTGCCCAGATGGAATATGTGCTTCCATTGGAGGAGCGACAGACAGGCGTGTCCCACCGGGCAGCCCGCTTCTATCGATTCGACCGGGTGGCGTACAACAAGATGAAACTAAGAAATAATTAACAAATAAACGAATATATATAATATGTATCTTTTAGGTTATGACATAGGTAGCTCATCAGTAAAGGCAAGTCTGGTGAACGCTGAGACCGGAAAATGTGTGGCTTCGGCTTTCTTCCCCAAGACGGAAGCGGAGATTATCGCCGTGAAGTCCGGTTGGGCAGAGCAGAACCCGCAAATGTGGTGGAACAACTCGAAACTCGCTACGCAGGCAGTGTTGCAGCAGTCCGGCGCTACGGGCGACGACATCTCCGCCATCGGCATCTCTTACCAGATGCACGGCCTGGTGTGTGTGGACAAACAGCAACAGGTGTTGCGCCCTGCCATCATCTGGTGCGACTCGCGTGCCGTGCCTTACGGACAGAAGGCATTCGACACCCTGGGCAGCGACATTTGCCTGGGTCATTTGCTGAACTCTCCCGGTAACTTCACCGCCTCTAAACTGGCGTGGGTGAAGGAGAATGAACCCGAAGTATTTGAGAAGATATACAAAATCATGCTGCCTGGCGACTACATCGCCATGCGACTCACTGGCGAGATATGCACCACAGTGTCCGGACTTTCCGAGGGAATGTTCTGGGACTTCAAAGCCAACCGGGTGGCAGACTTCCTGATGGACTATTACGGATTCGACAAGAGCTTGATACCTGACATCAAACCGACATTCGCCGAGCAGGGCCGGGTGACCGCCGCTGTGGCCGCCGAGCTGGGTCTGAAGGCTGGCATCCCCGTCACCTATCGTGCGGGCGACCAACCCAACAACGCCCTGTCGCTGAATGTGTTCAACCCTGGCGAGATTGCCTCCACGGCTGGAACGTCCGGTGTGGTCTATGGCGTGAACGGCGAGGTGAACTACGACCCCAAGTCGCGCGTGAACACCTTCGCTCATGTGAACCACACCGACCAACAGACTCGCTTGGGTGTGTTGCTTTGCATCAACGGTACGGGCATCCTCAACTCGTGGGTGAAACGTAACGTGGTGCCCGAGGGTGTCTCCTACAGCGAGATGAACGACCTGGCTGCTCAAGCGCCTATCGGTTGCAACGGACTGAGCATCATCCCTTTCGGCAACGGAGCCGAGCGTGTGTTGGAGAACAAGGAGGTCGGTTGTTCGCTCCATGGCATCAACTTCAACGTACACAACCGCACACACATCATCCGTGCCGCGCAAGAGGGCATCGTGTTCTCCTTTAAATATGGTATGGAGATTATGCAGCAGATGGGTATGGAGTTGAAGAAGATTCATGCCGGCAATGCCAACATGTTCCTCAGCCCTATCTTCCGCGATACGTTGGCTGGTGTGACGGGTGCCGTCATCGAGCTGTACGACACCGATGGTTCCGTGGGAGCCGCCAAGGGTGCCGGCATGGGTGCGGGCATCTACAAGGACAACAACGAGGCCTTCGCTACGCTGGAGAAACTGCAGGTGGTGGAGCCTTCCGTGGCCGACGCAGCCCGCTACCAGGAAGCCTACGAGCGCTGGAAGTCTCTCCTGTAAACGATAGAAACTGAAAATGAGATATTAACATTATACTTAGACGATCTAATATTTAAAATTATGGCAACAAAAGAGTATTTTCCTGGTATAGGAAAAATCAAATTCGAAGGTAAAGAGAGTAAGAACCCGATGGCATTCCGTTACTACGATGCCGAGAAGGTTATCATGGGCAAACCTATGAAAGAGTGGCTGAAGTTCGCTATGGCTTGGTGGCACACATTGTGCGCTGAGGGCGGCGACCAGTTCGGTGGCGGCACGAAGTCCTTCCCCTGGAACACTAACCCCGACCGCGTTCAGGCTGCTAAGGACAAAATGGACGCCGGATTCGAGTTCATGCAGAAGATGGGCATCGAATACTACTGCTTCCACGATGTAGACCTCTGCGCTGAGGCTGACACCATCGAGGAGTACGAGGCTAACTTGAAGACTATTGTTGCATACGCAAAACAGAAACAAGCTGAGACAGGCATCAAACTGTTGTGGGGTACCGCTAACGTGTTCAACCACAAACGTTATATGAACGGTGCCGCTACTAACCCCGACTTCGACGTTGTGGCACGCGCTGCTGTTCAGATTAAGAACGCCATCGACGCTACTATCGAACTGGGTGGTACAAGCTACGTGTTCTGGGGTGGCCGCGAGGGTTACATGAGCCTTCTCAATACCGACCAGAAACGCGAGAAAGATCACTTGGCACTGATGCTGACCAAGGCTCGCGACTATGCTCGTGCACGTGGTTTCAAGGGCACATTCCTCATCGAGCCGAAACCCATGGAGCCGACAAAACATCAGTATGACGTGGACACAGAGACAGTTATCGGTTTCTTGAGAGCTCACGGACTGGAGAAGGATTTCAAGGTGAACATCGAGGTGAACCACGCTACTTTGGCAGGTCACACATTCGAGCACGAGTTGGCAGTGGCTGTTGACAACGACATGCTGGGCTCTATCGACGCTAACCGTGGTGACTATCAGAACGGATGGGATACCGACCAGTTCCC
>CAYZVH010000175.1:0-6014 GCA_964481755.1 uncultured Bacteroides sp.
GGGCATCAACCAGTTCTGCTGGATGGTGTAGAACAGAGTGTGGTAGTCGGCGAAGTCCACCAATGAGTATTGTGTCTGACCGGACTCAACCATGTTCAGTACCTGGCCGAACACATCGGCTGCCTTCTTGCAGTAAGCCTGGTCGTACTTCAGCGGAGTACCGTTGACACCTTGCGACATCAGCGGAGAGCCTGCGTAGAGCAGTGCCTTGCCTTCGTAGCAGAGAGCCCAGATCTTGTTAATACGCAGAGCGTTCTGCCCGGACGTCTCAGCACCGATGCGGGTGTCGTCCCAGTTGATGGGGAGCAGCTCGGCAGCTGCAGCGAAGTCAGCGGCCATCTTGTCGGCGTTCTCCTGATAGCTCTCGCGGGGCAGTGTGAAGGCCTCGCCAGCGGGCAGCACGTAGTCGATGTAAGGCATTCCACCCCAGAAGCTTGTCAGCTGGAAGTAGAACCATGCGCGGAAGAAGAGCAACTGACCCTTGATCATGTTGCGTTCCTCCTCGGTAGCGTCCACCATCAAGCCATTCTCGAGGGCCTCGAGACCCATGTTGGCTTTGCGGATTCCGTACCAAGAGCTTCCCCACACGTCCTTGCTGAAGCGGTCGCCTGTGGCCGACCAGCTGCGGTGCAGATAGCAGGTGCTGTTATTGATGTGGTCGCGGTAGTTACCACGGTCCACGCTGTGTCCGAAGAGGTAGTCGCCGGCACCGGTGGTGATGAGTTCATCCTCGCCCCAGTTGAAAGAGCTTACCCAGTAAGCCTTGGCGACGTCGGGAATCAAATTGTACATTTCCTCCACGAATCCCTGAAAGTTCTTGAAGTTCTTGTACGCGTCCGTTTCGGAGATTACCGAATCCGGAGACTTGTCCAAATAGTCTGTACAGGATGTGAAGCTCAGCAAGAGAGCCGTCATTCCGCACAGGAGTATATAAATGTTTCTTTTCATCACGCTTAGATTATAAAGTTAATTTGAAACCTAAATTGAAACGTCTCTGTGTAGGATAAGCTGTGTAACCGCCAGTGTTCGACTCGCGGTCATCGGGCATGTCGGTCCAGAGGAAGAGGTTGTTACCATTGACGAAGATTTTCAGTGCGTTCAGTCCGAGTCTCTTCAGCCAAGCCTCCTTAGAGAAGGTGTAGGAGAGCTCGGCGTATTTCAGACGCATGTACGATCCGTCGAACAAGTAGCGTGTGCCGGATGAATAGGTGCTGGCCTGTGTTCCCCAGCGCGGGAGAGGCAGACCGCTCGTCTCGTCCTTCGACCAGAATGTGCCTTCGTGGAAGGCTGTGTTGCGGGTTCCGCCCAAGCTGGTGAGGTTGACGTAGCGGGTCACGTTGTTCACACCATAGAACTGTACGAAGCAGCTCCATCCCTTGTAGTCGAAACCAATCTGGGCATTCATGGTGTTCTGCGGTGTACCTGTGAATCCGTACGGAATGTTATCGTCGGAGGTGATGATACCGTCGGCATCGTAGTCGAGGATGACGTAGTTGCCCGGCATACGGTCGCTGTCGAGGGCATCGTGCTTGGTGCTACCGTAGAGTTGGTCCCAAGTGGAGGCCTGGCCTGCGTCGACGTAAGAGTAAGTCTGGCCGATGGACTTGTTGGCCGACTTCTGGTATTCGGGTTTCAGCAAGGGGTCGTCGGCGTTGATCACCTTGTTCTCTGCGTGGGTCAACGAGGCGTTACCCCAGAGGCGCCAGTCCTTGTTGAGTTGCTTGTTCCAGCGGATCTCTATCTCGTAACCGTTGCTCTCCACCTCACCGAGGTTGGCTGTAGGAGCTGTGGCACCGAAGTAAGAGGGAACGGCACGGCTGCTGCCGGTCAAGAGGATGTCTGTACGTTTTTCCTTGAAGAAGTCGATAGAACCTGCCAACAGGCCGCCGAAGATGGCGAACTCCATAGCGGCGTCGAACTTGGTGGCTGTCTCCCACTTCACGTCCTTGTTGCCGAGGGTAGACTGCAGATACCATGTGTAGGGTGAGCTGGAGCCGCCTACACCGGTGAGTCCCTGTGGGAACTTGGTGCTGCTGGTGCTCCAAACGTCCATGTAGAGCCAACGACCGGATACGTTGTCGTCACCGATCTGGCCATAGGATGCACGGAACTTCAAGAGGTCGAGCCACTTCAGGTCAAGCTTCTTCATGAAGGGTTCCTCGGAGAGCATCCAACCCACAGCACCTGACTGGAAGAAGGCGAAACGGTTATCGGAAGAGAATTTCTCCGATCCGTTGTAAGCGCCGTTGTACTCGAGCATGTAGCGGTTGGCGTAGTCGTAGGTAGCACGGAACACCCAGTTCTCGCGGTAGTAAGGCAGCTGGCTACCGGTGGCGTATTCCTCGCGGCTGAAGTTACCCATGGCTCCTACGGAGTGGTCGCCGAACTTGCCGTTCCAGTTCAACTGGGCTGAGTAGTTCAGACGGCGGTAGGTGCTGTAGTTGTTGAACGAACCGGCACTGGTGGTCCAGGCTATGTTGTTCTTATAGTCGAACTTGTTGTTGGTGTCCAGTGTCACGTCGGTGTAGCTTTCACCGGTCTCCGGGTCAATCCATTTGTGGGCCTCGTCTTCCCAGTCGTTCACGTCGTCGATACCACGACCTGTCTCCTGGAAGGTGTTGTCGAATGCCAGCTTCACTTCAGCGGTCAAACCTTTGAGCACGAAGCCCAGGTCCTGGCGCAGGGTGAAGTCGGTGGTCAAGCGGTCGGTAGTGGTCTCCTGCATACCGTTCACAGCGAGCGACTCCATGGCGTTGGCAGCGGCCTGCGACGGGTTGGGGTTGTAGTAACCGAAGGTTCCGTCGCTATACTGCGGGATGAAGGAGTCGGGCGAGATGCCGTAGAAAGCGGACCAGATCAGGTTGTTGTACTGACCGGCAGGAGCTTTCTGGATGGCGTGCGAACCGGACAAGTTCACGTGCAGCGTGGTTGTCTTCGTGAGGTTGAAGTCGAGGTTCGAACGAACGTTGATGCGGTCGTAGCTGAAGCCCGGGTCGTAACCACGGTTGTTTGTTACCTTTTTATAAAGGTCACCCTCGTGGGTGTAGTCCACAGAGGCGAAATACTTCACGAAGCGTGTACCACCGGACACATTCACGTTGGCGTTGTAAGATGTAGCCACGTCCTTCAGCAAGGTGTCAATCCAGTCCACGTTCGGGTAGCGCTCAGACTCCTCGAGGTTGGCCGGATTGCGGTATTTGTTGAGCACTGCCTGCGGCTGGTAGTAAGTCCAGGTCTCGGGTCGGTAGCCGAGCTCGTGCTCGATGACGTTGTTGCGGAGCGCGAGGGCGTCGTAAGAGTCCATCATGTCCGGCAACTTAGAGTAGGTCTTCAGGGTGGTGCTGGCGTTGATGTTCACCACGGCCTTGCCTTCCTCACCACGTTTGGTAGTGATAAGGATTACACCGTTGGCACCACGCACACCGAACACGGCCGTTGCGGACGCGTCCTTCAGCACGGAGATGGAGGCCACGGAGTTGATGTCCACGCTGCTCATCTCACGCTCTACACCGTCGACCAGGATCAACGGCGAGCTGCTGTTCCACGACGTTACACCACGGATGGTGATTTCCGGGTCTTCCTCACCAGGCTGACCGGAGGTCGTCATGGTGACAACGCCCGGCAGGTTACCGGTCAGGGCCTGTCCCAAGCTGGACACACCACCGGTGCGCTCCAACGTCTTGCTGGTGGTCTGCGCGATGGCTCCCACCACAGAGGCTTTCTTCTGTTGACCGAAACCTACGACCACAACCTCGTCCAACACTTGGTTGTCGTCCACCAGTTCCACTCTCATCAGGGTTTTCGACGCTCTGATTTCTTTCGACTGCATACCGACGAAAGAAACCACCAGGACAGCCTTGTCATTGGGCACACTCAGCGAGAACTTTCCGTCTATATCTGTGATTGTACCTATTGATTTGTTAGTCTTTAAAACAACCGAGGCACCGATGACAGGTTCTCCACTGCTGTCCACCACAATTCCTTTCGCACTGAACTGCTGAGCCCTAGCCATTACACAACAAAACAGCATAAGGAGAAGCAGCGAAGGAATCTTCCAATTTTGTTTTTCTACGATTTTCATTTACTGTTAGTTTAAGGGATTAAACGTTTCTGGTTCACACGAGAGCAAAGGACGAGCTATCGCTCCCTTTCCTCCAAAGGTCTTTTTAAGTTTCATTCATGTTTTTCTTCTTTTTTAGGTTAACTATTTAGTAATTTATAATTCAACTCCCGAACCATGGACTTTCGCACCACGATTCACGATGCAAAAGTATTTCTTTGCGTCCAACCAACCTCGGTTGTTCATTACACAAGGTATCATTAACGTTACATATTCGTTAACGCACGTTACATATAATTGCAAAGATGTAACATTACACAAGCCATCTATTTAGTAATCAGCCATTTAGATTTGGACGTATCACCAGCATAAATTATCCGCCCCGTTTATTCTAGGTGATGAAAGAATTTTCATTACTTTTGCAATACGATTAAAAAAAGACGAGAAAGGACATGAAAAAAACTATTTTTTTGCTTGCCGTAACGATGCTCGCAGCCACACTGACGAGCCTTGCGGCAGACAAGTTGCAGCTCAAGGATGTCATCGGCGGGACCTACCGCTCGCAGCGCATCTATGGAGTGAACCCGCTGGCCGATGGCGAACATTACGCCCAGATAAGCGACGACGGCAAACGCATCGTGAAGTATTCGTTCCGTACAGGCAAGGAGGACGGCGTGCTGTTCGACGCTGACAACGCCCGCAACCACAAGCTGGAACACATCGACGGCTACATCCTCTCACCGGACGAGAGCCGCATCCTCATCCAGACGGAGACGAAGCAGATCTACCGGCGGTCGTTCACTGCTCAATACTATATCTATACGGTGAAGAACAACACACTGGACCCGCTCTCAGCGGGCGGACCGCAACAGGTTCCGCTCTTCTCGCCGGACGGCAACAACATCGCCTTCGTGCGCGACAACAACATCTTCCTGGTGAAGCTGCTCTTCAACAACAGCGAGTCGCAGGTGACCACCGACGGCAAGTTCAACGAGGTGCTCAACGGCATCCCCGACTGGGTGAACGAGGAGGAGTTCGGCTACAACCGGGCGTTCGACTTCAGCGCCGACAGCAAGATGATAGCCTACATCCGGTTCGACGAGACCGAGGTGCCGATGTTCTCGTTCCCCTTGTATAAAGGAATGAACCCCGCACTGACGCAGTACGACAACTATCCCGGAGCCTACAGCTACAAATACCCCATCGCGGGACAGCGCAACTCCACCGTCACGGTACACTCGTTCGACATCAAGAGCAAGGTGACCCGCAAGATGGACCTCCCGCTGGACGCCGACGGCTACATTCCACGCATCAAGTTCACCGCCAACCCCGATCAGCTGGCCATCCTCACGCTGAACCGTCATCAGAACCGGTTCGACATCTACATGGCCAACTCACGCTCTACACTGTGCAAACTGGTGGTGCGCGACGAGGCCCCGCAGTACATCAAGGAGCAGGCCTACAGCGACATCCGCTTCTACGCCAACAACTTCGTGATGCAGAGCGAGCGCGACGGCTACAACCACCTCTACCTCTACACCCTCACCGGCAACCTGGTGAAGCAGATTACCAAGGGCAACTATGAGGTGACCTCCTTCATCGGTTGGGACGAGGCCAGCAACACCTTCTACTACGAGAGCAACGAGGGAAGCCCGCTGCGCAACGCCGCTTACAAGGTGGACGCTAAAGGCCGCAAGACCAAGCTGACCCAGCGGGAAGGAACGAACCACACGATATTCAGCAAGAATATGCGATATTTCCTCAACACCTTCACCAACCTGGACACACCGCCCGTCTATACGCTCAACGACAACTCGGGCCGTGTGCTCACCACCCTGGTGGACAACCACGAGCTGCTGGCGAAGCGGAGCCAACTGCCCATGGCCCGCAAAGAGCTGTTCCAGTTCACCACCTCCGACGGCACACAGCTGAACGGATGGATGGTGAAGCCGGC
>CAYZVH010000176.1:0-5878 GCA_964481755.1 uncultured Bacteroides sp.
TTTTGCGAACTCATAATCCAAATTATTTGTATTATTGGTTCGCAAATGTAGCGACAATAAGTCAATATACCAAGAGGTAACAGCTTAATTTTACTGAGGTTACCATTTATTCCAGCTCCAGTAGCCGGTAGGTGGCGTTCTGCATGCGCTCGATGTCCTGCATGGGTTTTCCGTAGTGGACGGACTGGATGACGCGGTTCATCAGACCATGACCTACGGCCAACACGCTCTGGCCAGGGTAGGTCGTGCGCACGTAGTCCAGAAAGCGCGAGGCGCGCTCCGCCATGGCTTCCACACTCTCCACGTCGGCAGGGAAGGGGACACCCTTTATCGACGGGATGGACTTGCCCGTGAATCCGCCCCAGTCGCGCTCGCGCAGCAGAGGGGTGACCGTCATGGGCAGACGCAGCCGCTCGTTCAGGATGTTCGCCGAGTGGATGCAACGCTGCAGGTCGCTGCACACCATCACGTCGAAATGCAGCGCGCTCAGTTCCTCGCCCAGGGAGCGCACCTGCTCTATGCCCAACAGGGAGAGGTGCCCAGGCAGGTGCCCCTGCAGGATGTGCGAGGCGTTCTCCTCCGTCTCGCCATGCCGCACCAGATATAGTTTTGTCATAGACATATCGTATGAAATCACTTTTTGTGGCGCAAAAGTAGAAACTATTTGCGTTATGTGGAAATTTAGTCGTAATTTTGCTCGTAGTTACAATAAACAATATACCAAATGAACAACCCTAAGACAATGATCATGACCCTGGCGATGCTCGCAACCATCACATCGCAGGCGCAAAACTACCAACTGACATCCCCCGACGGGCATATCCGTCTGGATGTCTCCAACCAGGAAAAGCTACACTACAGTGTCTCGCTCGACGGCAAGACCCTCGTGGCCCCTTCGCCCATGGGCTTCCAACTGAAAGGTGAGAAGGAGATGGCCGGCAACTTCCAAGTGACGAACGACGCCAAAACTCTGGACGGCGTGGAGGCATGGACACCCGTGGTGCGTAACAAACATGCCCAGTGCAATGTGCCTTACCGCGAGCTGACGCTGCAGTTGAAAGAAAAGGATGGCGACTACCGACGCATGGATGTCACCTTCCGTGTGATGAACGACGGCGTGGCCTTCCGTTACACCCTCTTCGGCACACCCGTGTTGGGCAACCGACAGATTACCAGTGAGCTGACAGCATACAAGGTGCCCGACAGCTCACACCTTTGGATACCCAAGTTCGCCTACGAACAAAGAGGCAAGAGCTACAAATCTCCTCAGGAAGGTGAGTTCGTGGAAACCCCTGTGACAGAGATCCGCAAAGATATCCACGCAGGCCTGCCCGGACTCATCCGTGTGGACCAGGACAACTGGATGGCGTTGCTCGAAGCCAATCTCTACAATTTCCCCGCTTTCTATCTGGGCAGAAACACCGATGCCGCCGACGGCTATCAGCAACTCTCCACCAAACTTACCCCGATATGGGGCGAGGAAGAGGACGGCGTGAAAGCCCGCTTCTCGGAGCGTTGCACTACCTCGTGGCGTGTCATCATGGTTGGTCACAACCCCGGCAAGTTCATCGAGAGCGAGATACTTCGTTCACTCAATCCCGACTGTGCCCTGAAGGAGACATCGTGGATAAAGCCTGGCATGTCCGCGTGGGACCACTGGTGGAGTGGGGAAGTGAAGATGGAGCAGCCCGTCATCAAACAGTATATCGACCTGGCCGCCAAGGAGGGATGGCCCTACATGCTCATCGACTGGACCTGGTACGGCCCCTACTGCACTCCGTCGGCGGACATCACCCGACCGGCCTCGCAACTGGACATGCCTGAGATCATCCGCTATGCGCGCTCCAAGAACGTGGACATCTGGCTCTGGCTGCGGTGCGAGGACGCCAACCACAACGACCAGTACAAGGAGGCCTTCCCCCTGTACCGCCAGTGGGGCGTGAAGGGCGTGAAGATAGACTTCATGGACCGCGACGACCAGGACATGGTCAACTGGTACAGGCGCATCATCCAAGCTACCGCCGACAACCAGTTGATGCTCGACTTTCACGGAGCCTACAAGCCCGACGGCATAGAGCGTACCTACCCCCATCTGCTCACCCGCGAAGGTGTGATGGGTGGCGAATACTATAAATTCAGCAACCGTGTCACCCCCGAGCACAACGTCACGCTGGCCTACACCCGCCTGTTGGCTGGCCAGATGGACTACACGCCCGGCGGTTTCCTGAATGTGACCTCGCAACAGTTCCGACAGCAGAGTCCCACCCTGGTGGCCAACACCCGTGCCGCCGAGCTGGCCAAGTTCGTGGTCTACGAGAGTCCGTTCATGTGTTTCTGCGACCATCCCGACCACGTCTATGGTCAGGTGGGCGAGGAGTTTGTGCGCGATGTGCCCACCACGTGGGACGACATCCGTTTCCTCGGCGGCGACCCTAACTCCTATGTCGCCATCGCCAAGCAGAGTGGCGACAGCTGGTACGTGGGCGTCATCAACAACAGTCAGGGCCGCAGCGTGCAGTTGCCGCTCTCGTTCCTCCCACAGGGCACCTACCAATTGGAGTACTGGAAGGACGGACGCAAGGCGGACCGGGATGCCACCGACTGCGAGCACAAGACCGTGCGCGTCTCCACCTCCAAACCGCTGACGGTGAAGATGGCTGGTGCCGGTGGCTATGTAGCAGTAATCAAGAAAATCTAAACAATATGAAACGTATCTACAGTCCGATTATCCGCAGCGCCTGTGCGCTCGTCATTGGCGTTTTGCTCGTAGTGTGGCCCGAAGCCGCCATGCTCTATCTGGTCGTCACCATTGGAGTCCTCTTCCTCATACCGGGAGTCTTCTCGCTGGTCAGTTACTTCATCCATCAGAAGGATGAGGCGGCGCCCTCGTTCCCCGTTGCCGCCGTGGGTAGCATGCTGTTCGGCATGTGGCTGATGATCATGCCGGCGTTCTTCGTGAGCATCCTCATGTATGTGTTGGGTGCCCTGCTGGTGTTGGCCGGCATCCAACTGCTGGTCACCCTGATAGGCACGCGCCAGCTGATGCCTGTGGCCTTCGGGTTCTACGTGATTCCTGTGCTCATCCTGCTGGCAGGCTTGCTGGTGCTCGTCAATCCGTTCGCCACGGCCTCCATACCTTTCATCATATTGGGCGCCAGCTGCATCTGCTATGCCCTGTCCGACCTGCTCAACTACTTCCGCTTCCGTCGGAAAGGACCGAAGACGGTGGAGGATGCCGTCGTGCTGGACGAGACTCCCTTGGTGGACCAAACCGTGCAGGCGGACACCACATCCACTGAAACGGCCGAAACTGCCGAATCGACCCAAGCCCCTAAAGCCGAGTGACGATGGAGTTCAACGATGAATCGATGAAGTGGAAGGTGCTCTCGCAGGAGTACTTGATAGAGCGTCCGTGGCTGACCGCCCGGCGCGACCGTGTGCAGTTGCCCGACGGTCGTGTGATGGACGAGTATTACGTGTTGCACTATCCCACTTGGATCAATGTGATAGCGGAGACGGAAGATGGCCGACTGATACTCGAGCGACAGTATCGCCACGCCATCGGCCGTGTCTCCACGGAGATTTGTGCCGGTGTGGTGGAGCAAGGCGAGGAGCCTCTGCAAGCCGCCAAGCGTGAGTTGCAAGAGGAGACCGGCTACGCCGGCGGCGAGTGGACGCAGCTGATGACGGTCAGTCCAAACTCCAGTACGATGGACAACTACTGCCATTGCTTCTATGCCAAGGGCGTGAGGCAAGTGTCTGGCCAGCACCTCGACGCTACGGAGGACATCCACGTCTTCCTCTGTCCCCAGGACGAGGTATTGCGCATGTTGCGCCAAGGCGAGCTCCTGCAAGCCATGATGATAGCCCCGCTGTGGCGCTACTTCACGGAATATACCGACCTGTTGCAGCACCGATAGTTCCCCATCGAGCGCATCGGATTTAGGTATCGAAGGATAGGTAATTTACCATTGAGTCCGTACGATATCTCTGTTCAGTGACTCTGTACAGAGATGTCGTACGGACTCGTGATTTGTTTCGTATAATCTCGATGATAGTAGACTTTGTCAGTCGAACAAATCGTCCATGGTCAAGCAAACCTGCGCTACCGATGAATGGGCGTTGGGGCGAATGCCGAAGGTGGTGATCATGGTCGTCAGTATGCCATGCCGCACTCCGGTCTCCTCCACGAAATCCGCCACTCTGTTGCGGATGCGCATTTCCTCGTCTTGCGTGATGGAATAGGGCTGTTGGGAGTATTTTATCTCGCAGAGGTTAATCAGATTGTCCGCCCGCTCTATCAACAGGTCTATCTGTGCGGCCGGTGTCGATGTCTTGCTCCGCCACGAGTAGTACTCGGTGTGTATCATGTCTATGCCCAGGCGGCGCTTTATCTGCGGTATGTGCAGCATGCAGACGCGCTCAAACGACAGGCCATACCAAGTGTTCTGCTGCGGTTTCCCCATTAGGTGTGTCCAAAAGGCCGTGTCCGTGGTGCCGCTGTGGCAGAACGACATGTAGAACAACGTGTAGAGGTCGATGAGCTGAAAGACTTGGTCCTTGCTCTTTATCTTCCGTTCGCGGGTGTTGTAGCCGCGCACGAAATCGCAGTTTTGCAGCTCGCGCAGGGCGGATGTCAGACTACCGCCGGAGGGTATCTTCAGGCGGTCGGCAATCTCCTTGCGCGTCAGTCCCTCCTTGCACGAGGCCAGCGCTTCGATGATCCGCATGTAGATGTCGGCGTTCTTGAAGAGCGACGAATAGAGTCGGCCATATTCACGCTTCAGCTCTCCGTGGTCGGAGAAGAACAGCCGGTCCACGTTGGCCTCCACTCCCAGGCTCTTGTCCAGCAGTCCGATGTAGTAAGGTATGCCTCCCATGATGCTATAGATTTGCAGGATGGAGAGTCTCGACCAGACGAATCCGTTGGTTTGCAGATAGGCTTCCGTCTCGCCCAGGGTGAAGGGAGCCAGGTACATCTCGTGGGTGATGCGGTTGTGGAGTCCGCCGTGACAGTCGATGAGGTTGGACACCATCCACGAGGTGGCGCTGCCACAGACTATGAGCATAATCTCCGGTTGGTTGGCAGCCCAGCTGTTCCAGAAGTGTTCGAACGCCTGCTTGAAGCCGGACTTTGGGGTGTCGAGGCAGGGCATCTCGTCGATGAACACCAGTTGCCGTTCGCCTTCCTTTCGGGCGTTCTTCAGTAGAGCCTTCAGCGACAGGAACGCCTCTGTCCAGTTCGTTGGCATGGGGATGCTGTTGCCGCCATACTCTTGAAGCGCATTGCCGAAGTTGGCCAGTTGGGCGGAGGTGGGGGAGTCTATAGACCCCGACATCTCGAACGCGAATTTGTCGCGGAAGAGGTTATGTACCAGATAGGTCTTGCCAATCCTTCGTCTGCCATACACCGCTATGAACTCCGCTCTGCCGGAGTTGTAGTATTCGGTCAGCCTCTTTATTTCGTCCTTTCGTCCAACGATAGTATTCATAGTCGCTTACTTGTTATGTGGGTCATCATTCCCTCTGCAAAGATAGGTATTCTCCCTAGAATGTCCGCCTATTCTTTAGCCAAATCGAGAGTTTTTTGCCCGATTTGGCTGTTCTATCGCCTATACTCTAGCCAAATCGATGAGATTTCCCTCGATTTGGCTATGGTATAGTCCGGGCCAAGACAACCGGTTGTTTTGCCCGATACAACCGATTGTTTTGCCCGATACAACCGATTGTTTTGCCCGATACAACCGATTGTTTTGGCTTATACAACCGGTTGTCTTTGCCCTTGCGAGGCATTGTCTTTGTACGGATGTCTTCACCCCTTTGGTGTCGTTAAGTGCGTCATATGACACTTGCGTCACTTGTTTTAGAAGAGTTTTAT
>CAYZVH010000177.1:0-5812 GCA_964481755.1 uncultured Bacteroides sp.
TCGGCAAACTGCTGGCAGAAGGTATCGGACAGGCGATCGCCCAACAACAGATTGAGTATCTCTTCCCATGTCAGGAAACTCTTGGGCTTCAGCTCTGCGAGCAATTTTGCTATGGCTTCCTGGTCATCACCCTCCAATATGTCGAGTTTCTCCTCTGCCTCCTTGTGTTCTGCACTCTTTCGGGGTGTCGAACTATAGATGTCTTCAAAGTGCTTGGTGGCTTCGCTGATGGTCATGGTCCCCGCCGTGGCCATACGGCTCAGTTCGTGATAGATGGTGCTGTACACCCACAGGCGTTCCTCCTCTAAGTTCTGCTTGATGGTGGCGCGGGCTGCCATCTGGCGGCTGTCCACAAAACTGATATACTGCTGTCCGTCATGCAATGAGATGTGCCCCGCCTTCTTGGGCTTCGCCTTGGTCATAAGGTCGAGCGTTGAGGGTGCGATAAGTTGCGACACGAAGTCGCTTGCCACACGAAACTTCTGCAGCTTCTTTCTGTCCTCCTCATCATTCTGCACGGCATCCGGGTTGTCCTCGTCAGCCTTTGTCTGCTTGTAGAGGCGTGTGCCGCAGTAAGGGCACTGGCATTGCGTGTTGGCAATGATGTGCCAACCGCGTGGTGCTGGATTCGCCGATGTCACATTGAGCAGTCGGTTGCCATCTATAATATAAGGTATATTGTTGTCATATTCGGTCTCGTTGCTCTGCGTGGTGCCAAACACATAGTAGGTCTTTTTGCCTTCCTCCACATAATCGAGGTCGAACATGTCGCTGTCGTCCATGGTGATGGGTTGGTAAGCAATGCCCTCGTCGGTCTTCATCTCTTCGGCAATGGCCAGATACTCGCCGCAGTGTTTGCAGCGGCTCATCTCCAGCAGCGGAGCATCCTCGGCAGAGTGTCCCTTAGGCATGTTCTCGGCATATACCTTAAAACTGCCGTCCTCCCTATAGTGCGCATCGTTGAGGTCTACATAGAGTCCGTGGTTGGGCACGCGATAGAAGTAGTGCACTTTTACTCTCAGGTCTTCAAGTCCCTCGTCTTCCGCCCGCTGACACATCGTGTCGAGGCGTTCAAGCAGCGTCTCTATCGGTTCGGTGCTGTTGTCGAAGAGTTCGTCCAGACGCAGATAACCGTCGTGGCTGTCTTCTATCAGGCGGTGCCAGTATGCCTTATATTCATCATCGGGTATGCGGTCGATGCCCTTGCGCACACCGCCCACCGGCTGCACCTGCGAGGCATCCAATCCCGTGATGCCAGCAATAAACTGCGTCAGTTCTTCTTCCGCATCATGTCCGTTGCCAAGGGTTGCTGATGACGTGGCGAAGCGCACATCGTCGGTCGTCACCCCATAGGCCATGAGTACACGACGCAATTGCATGGCTATCTCTGCCGCTCCAGCTCCTGTGTAGGTATGTGTCTCGTCGAGGGCTATCCAGCGCAATTTTCCCCTCTCGCCCTCTTTCGGTTCGGGTATCAGACTGCTGTCCTTGTCACGCAGCATGATATACTCCAGCATTGTGGGGTTGGTGAGCAGGATATTGGCAGGATGCCGGCGCAGCTCGTCGCGTGTAGCGATGATGTTGGGAAAATCTTCCTTAATGATTTCTCCGTTTTCGTCTCGTGTGATGCCTTTGATGGCATCCACCTTACGCATCACCTTCTTGTAGTTGTTGTCTTCCGGGGCAGGTATGCTCTCCGGCATGTCGCCGTTATACACGGCAAACTTCAGATTGGTGCCGCTGAGCAGTCGCTGCATGCGCACCTTCTGGTCTTCCATCAGCGCATTGAGCGGATAGAGGAAGATGGCCTGCACCGTCTCCTCGGCAGGATGGTCGAGCAAGTCTTGCACCAGGGGCAGCATGAAGCACTCCGTCTTACCTGAGCCCGTGCCCGTATAGACCACGATGCTGCGGCGTTTGCCGTCTGGAGTCCGGTCCTTGAGCAGTGTCTTCCAGCACTGATACTGATGCTCATAGGGAGGATAATACACGTCGGCAGAGGGCATGGTCTTGCGCCACAATGTGCCCAGCATTTCCTCGGCTTCAGCGGCATGGTCCGGGTGCACCGGCTCGTAACTGTTCATGCACTGCACCAGCGGCATGGCATCTTTGGGGGCAAACACATCGCGTATCATGCCCTTGAGTTGCTTTACATATCCCTTCTGGCTGTCGTTGCGTGCTTCGCCACACCACATGGCGGTGAGTGTCTTCTCCACCGCCGCGCAGTTGTTGTGGTATAGTTCTGCAAATCTGAATCTTTGCTTCATCTTGAATATCTTGCTCTTTTTATTGTTCTACATTAGTTATCACCTTGCTCATCTCGCTGAACTTGCAGCGGCAGCCGTCATACTGCCTAAGGAAATCTTTCAGCGAGGCCAACTTGCCCAGTGCGTCGGGCTGGTCTTGTATGAGTCGCAAGGCGCGGTCGGCCACCTCGTCCACCTTGGGCCATGCCGTGAAAGTCCAGTATTGCCGGGTCATCTCCTGCAGGCAACGTCGCTCTCTCTCGTCGGTGCATTTCGGTGTGGCACAGAAGAAGGCTTCCACTGCCGTCATCATCTGTTCGCGTTCTGCCTCGTCATTTGTTGAGGCTTCTATATCTCTGAGCCACATAGCGCGGGGCAGCAGCATCCAGTCGAAGTGGAAATGAAGGGCCAGGGTGTAGAGGTTGGTCGTGTCTTCTGCCGTCAGCTCATAGTTGCGCTGCTGCAGCAGAGGCAACAGGAGGTCCTTAATCTGCGAACGGGTGGCGATGGTTTTCACCAGCGGGTCGAAGAGGAAGAAGTAGGTGTGGTGCTCTGCGGCGGTAAGGAAGCAGGCGAGCGGGCTGACCATGTTGCAGGAGCCGGCTTGGGTTGTAGTTTCGTCTTCCTCGTTGTCGTCCCAGTCGTCATCATCATCCCAGTCATCGTCTTCATCTCCCCAGTCATCCGCTTCGTTCTTGTGGAACACGGGGCAGGCATAGTGTCTTGGCGACGGATTGTCTTTCAGGCTCTGGAATACGATGCCTTCGCCTTCCATCTCACTGGCTTCTCCCAGTGGGCGCGGTGCCTCACGGTAGTTCCAGCCGTAGAGTCCCGGGGCATGGTCGATGGCTTTGGTGAGGTATATCTCTATGTCACTTACGGGTATGCCGTCCGTCAACTTGGTGATGGGGTTGCTCTCCAAGTAGTTGCTCAAGGCAAGACCGGTCTGGTTGATGGTGGTGAAACCATACCACAGATTGCCGGCTGCCTTGATGCGGTATTCCCTTACGCCCGATTCCGAAAAGTCGCGCACGGAGAACTGGTCGCAGCAGATGAGGGGCAACTGAATCTTTTCGCCTTTGCCCGAGTAGCCCAGGATGTGTGTCTTGCCGTCGCTGGCCAAGAGTTGTGAGAGTTCGCGCACGATGATGGGACGGTACACGTCCACGAGTATTTTTTCCTCCGGCGTACCTATCTCCAGCGTGCAGGTGTCGGCCTCGGGGTGGTCGGTCTGTCGGCGGAAGTCGTCCTGTATGTCGTCCACGCCCTCCAGCACGGTGCGTATCTGCTGGTGGTCGAAGTCGCGCCAGATGGGGGCTTCGGCCTTTGCCGTGGGGGTGAATGGCACGTAATATACCATCATCTTGAACACGATGCCTTTCACGGTTACTCTCAGACGGATGGCACCTTGCTGAGGCTCCTCCTTCTGCCAGTCCACATACTTGCCGTTCTTCAGCCATTCCAGGTCGTAGTCGGTCACGGGGTCGCCTTCCTCGGCCTCGCGCTTGGCATAGTGGAGCACCTGCAGACCGGAGCGTCCGAAGAGCACGGGTATGAGGTCGTCCTGCAGTTCGTCCTCGTCATATTCGGGGTCGATATAACGGTAGAGCACAAACACATTGTCACGGTACTTGATGGTCTTCAAGTATTTCTTCATCACCACTTGGTAGAGTCCGTTGCGGTTGAAGAAGGGTGGCATGAGTTCCTTGCCGTTTCTGTCTGCCAGCACCACCTTGTCGTTGATGGGGCACCAGCAGTAGTCTTCGCTCTCTTCCTCGCCGCAGCGGTAGTGGGCATAGGTCACGGGCAGGTCGCTGTAGTCGGGTGCCAGATGCCACACGGAGGAAAAGACCACCACGGTGGCGGTCTGCGAGTTGCGGCGTGTGGAGAACTTGTTGCTGGTCTTGGGCAAGGCGTAGAGTTGTATGTAGTCGTTCACCGGCAGTTCCTGCACGATGTGGCTGTGTTCGCGTGTGGTGCCGTCGGCGAGTGTCTCGTCATATTTCATGACCATCTCCACGCGGTCGAACCTTTGCACAGGCACCTGCGTACAGGTGTTCTCATCGATGGTGTTCACGGAGAGGAAGCCTGTCTTCTCGCTGCCCGTATTGTCATATTTGAAGAGGGGCTCGTCGCCCTTCTGTTCTTTCTTCACGTAGTGTGCGCCGTTCTTGAAGCGCAGGTGGAAGCGTATGCGGCCCACGGCCTCGGGATGCTCCATGCCCCATTCGGGCTGGCGCAGACGGTCGTAGCCGATGTATTGCTTTCGCCCTCCGCCTATCACTTCGGGCTTCAGCCTTACCCTGAGGTGGCGCACCATCTGCTGGCGACTGGCTGTATAGGCCACCACCCACTCAAAGTCGAACTTGTCGCGCTTGGCCAGTCTGTCGGCGTGGGCTATGCGATGAAGCAGTTGGGGTATCATCGTGTCCTCGTTCCTGAGGTCTTCGGGTGCGAAGGGTGGCTCTTTTGTGGGGTCGAGGATGCAGTCGAGGTAGTCGTAGAGACTGTGCTGCCTGCTGATGCTCTCCTGGAAGGCGACGGCGCGGTTGCGGTCTTTGAGGTCGTCCAGGCTGATGTCTTCGCCGTGGAAGATGCGGCAGAGTTGGGGTAGGAGAGGGTCGCTCTCGTCGCGTCTCAGTTCGGCTTGCACGGCGAGTCCGCCCAGCACCTGCAGCGACTCGAGCCATCGCATGGAGGTCTTGTCGGGGTTCTTCGATGCGTTATAGACAAATGTGTTGGTGTCTATGTGGGCCAGGCGGTAGAGCTGCTTCAGTTCGTCGGTGGTGAGTGCCAGCACGCGGTTGTCGTCCATGGTGTCGGCACCGCGATAGTAGCGCTTGTACCATTCGGCCACGTATATCACTGTCACCGGGGTCAGTTCTTCGGTCATGAGATGCTGGTGCATGCCGCCGTGCGAGGCTATGCTTTGGTTGAGGGCTGACTCTAAGGCATAGAAGTCGCTCAGCCCGAGGCGCAGTTCCCACACGTAGGGGCGCCCCTGACTTATTTTTTCGCGAAAGAGGCTCACCCGGTCAGCGAGGCACTCGGTCAGTCGTCTGTCGGCATCGGTGTATAGTGGTGTCTGGCTCATATTTTCTGTCTCCTTATTCTTTTATTCGTAGTGTTTGCCGCGGTAGATGCGTTTCAGTTCGTCGAGCGAGCGGCAGTTGCCGTGGCCGCCCTGTTCGTGGTGCATCATGCGGTGGCAGTTGGCACAGAGTGGCACGAGGTCGGTCTCTGCGCACACCTCGTGCTGGCCGTCGGTTTGCGAGAAGGGATGCAGGTGGTGCACCTCTATGTATTCGTCGTCGATGGCGTAGGCCCGTTGGAAGTCGAAGCCGCAGCATTCGCAGACGAGGCGTCCGCTGTGCAGGGTCTTGTAGTAGTCGATGCAGGCTTGGCGCAGCAGCATGTTGCGGCGGCGCAGTTCGGCGGGTTGGCTCTCGGCGGCCTCGCCCTCTAAGTAGACAGTCTGCTCGGTGGTGCGGTGTGTGTGTTCGCCTTCCACAGCGTAGGGCTTCACGGGCTGGTCAGCATGCATCACGAAGAGTCGGTACCAACGC
>CAYZVH010000178.1:0-5714 GCA_964481755.1 uncultured Bacteroides sp.
ATGGAATATGGCGGCAAAAAGGAAGAGTAAAAAGCCAAGGTTGGCAGGCTACATCATAGGTTCAATCTTCTATCCAGTATTTCTGGACAAGGAGCATCAGTTCTATCCGTCAGAAAAGAAGCACACGTGAGAAGATTGGTCGCAAGCCACGCTTCATACCTTTCGGGAGAGAGTTTGAGAAAGAGGTATTAACCTTGCCAGCGATGCTGAAGGTCACCAACGGACTGAACGGATATCACTGGAATTGGTGAACGGGTATCGACCGGAATACGCAACATAATCCTCCAAGACTTTTGGAGGATTCTCAAAGTATTTAGAGGAACCCTTAATGTCCGTTCGCCACAGTCTCTTTCTGCAACGATGCATCACAAGGCTGCGGCGAGCGGTACGACCTGACATTATTTCGCGAACAGTTTTCCGAGGAGGCTCAGGACGTTGCTGACGACTTCCTTGCTCTCTACGGGAATCCGGATGGACGTTTGGCCGGTCTTTTCGTCTTTCTCCACGAGCGTGTCTACCAGGCGGGCGGTGGACTCGGGGGATTTCAAGACATCGGCTAAGCCGGAGAGGAACGAGATGCCTTGTGACACCAAGTCCTTCGGCTGCGTCGCAGGACCGGAAGTGGAGCCTGCAGGGGAACCGTTCCCTTGAGGCTGTTTCGCCTTTGCACTGTCGGGTTCCTCACTTGGGCTTTTCGTCTTCGCCGTGCCGGATTCTTCTCCAGGTCTCTTCGGATTCGCTTCGGATTCTTGGCTCTTGGTCGCTCCGTCGAACTCCTTATCCACGTTGGACTCATGGCCCTCGGGAGCGTCTTCGAATTCCTCATCCGCGTTGGACTCGTAGCTCTCGGGAGCGTCGTCGAATTCCTCATCCGCTTCGGACTCGTGGCTCTCAGACGCGTCGTCGAATCCTGCATCCTCATCGGTCTCATGGCTCTCAGTGGTGGCGTCGTCGAAGTCCGCTTCGGGCTCGTGGCTCTCGGAAGCAACATCAAAGTCCTCGTCTTCCGCTATCATGGACTCGGTCGTCTGCTCGGCATCGGAGACTTTTGTTTCCGTCTCGGAAATGTCGATGGCGGACTCTTCCTCGTCGTTCGGCTTCTCGGTCTCTTCCACTATTTCCGTGATGGATTCCATCATCCGGTTGAACTTGTTGTTGTCGACGAACACGGAGTCTTCTCCGGCGTCGAGCACGCCTTCGAACATGGAGGTCTTGAAGCGGAGCTTGTCGAGCATCCCTTCCTCGAAGGAGTTTGACGACACGAGGTTGATCACCTGTATGTTGTTCTTCTGCCCCAACCGATAGATGCGGCCGATGCGTTGCTCCAGTACGGCCGGGTTCCAGGGCAGGTCGATATTGATGATGGTGGAGGCCGCCTGGAGGTTGAGGCCAGTGCTGCCCGCGTCGGTGGAGAGGAACACACGGCTTGTCGGCAGGTTGGTGAAGTTGTCCACCAGGTCCTTGCGCTTGGCCGACGCCACGCCTCCGTGGAGATATTCGTATCCGATTTCTTTCTTGTCCAGCTCCATGGCGATGAGCCGTGTCATGCGCTCCCATTGGCTGAAGACCACCACCTTCTCGCCCTCCGCGCTGATGATGTCGCTGATGATGTTGACGCACTCGTCCACCTTGGTGTCGTAGCGGGTCTTTTGGTCCAGGATGAAGCTGCTGTCGCATATCATGCGCATCTGCGACAACAGCAACATGAGCCGTTTGCGGTCTTTGTCGGACAGGAAATGGTACCTCTTCCACTTTTGCACGATGATGGTGACCTGGAATTGGAAGTCGGAGTGGATGGCCCGTTGTTCCTTGGTCATCGGCACGGAGAGGTTCTTGTCCATCCGCTCCGGCATTTGCAGCTTTACGTCTATCTTGCGCCGGCGGATGAGTATGTCGCTCAGTTCCTGGCCTATCTCGTTCAGATTCTTGTAAGCCAACACCTTGCCCGTCTCGTCGGTGACGATGTGGTGCTCCTTGAACATGTGGTAGGGGGCAAGACGGAAGTTGTCCACGAACTGCACGATGGAATAGAGCTCGTCGAGCTTGTTCTCCAGCGGGGTGCCCGAGAGTATCACGGAGTAGTTGGAGTCTATTTTCCGACAGGCGCGTGAGATCTGCGTGTTCCAATTCTTGAGTCGCTGCACCTCGTCCATGATGAGCATGTCCGTCCGCAATCGGCCCAGGGCCTTGATGTCGTTGGCGGCGCTGTTGTAGGAGACGATTTTGTAAGGTTCCGGACGGTTGTACGCCTCCTTCCTCTTCAACTGGCTCCCTTCAATCACGCAGACCTCCGCGTTCGTGAACTTCCGTATCTCGCTGCGCCACTGGTATTTGAGCGAGGTGGGGCAGAGTATGAGCGTGGACTCTATCAGACCTTCCTTGCGCAGGAGCTCGGCAGTGCCGATGGCCTGTATCGTTTTGCCGAGGCCCATCTCGTCGGCTATGATGGCCTTTCCGGCCTTTGCCGCAAAGCGGATGCCTTCCTTCTGGTAAGGGAAGAGGGTCGTCTTGAGCAGGCTGTCGAGTTTCTTGTCGTCGTAGGTCTCGAGGATCTCCTCGCGCTTCCTCTTCTCGCGGATGTCGACGACGAAGTCGATGGCGTCGTTGTAGCATTTGAAGGTGTCGCTTATGTCGAAAGCTTGGGAGAGGAAGGCACCGAAGTGTGTGTACGCATCCTCTTTCAGCACTCTATTGTCGTCGAAATAGTCTTTTGCCAGCCGTTCGTAGGCCTCCCGGTTGTCGGACCCGATGCGTATCTTCACGCACCGCTCTCCTTTGTAGGAGAGGTAGACCGAGGTGTAGGGCGGCATCTCGTGGTGCACACGGAGCCGGGTGTGGGTGGTCAGGAAGTTCTTCACCGCCTCGATGTGTTTGCAGGTGCCGAGGCGCGACGTCTTGAAATCCATGCACGAACAATAGTTCCACTCGCTGTGGGCTCCCCGGTAGACCACCTTATACTCGTTGGAGGTATGTGGGTTGCTGACAACATATTCTCCGGGGCACAACGTCTCGTCGACACTGTGGATGGCAAACAGCTCCGTTTGCGCGGCTTGCTGCCGTAGCTTGATCTGCCATTCCTCTACGCTCATGTCCGCGGGCCTGACGAAATAGGAGAGCAGGGGCTTCTTCTTTTTCATCCCTTTGTTGGTAGCCTTTGCCTTTTTGCCGGCTTTTCCCGCTTCTTTAGCGCTGTATTGTTCGTTCTTCCTGGCCATGTTGGTATGGATTTAAGAGTAAGTAATCATGAATGTCGCATGACGTCGTCTGCAACAAGAGCGCAAAGCTACGCAATATTTTCGTTCTTCGACCAAAAAATCCGCTTCAAATATTAACTAAAATGTTTGGCTTGCTCATCGTGAATTGATACTTTTGCAAAATAGATTAGAATAATCCAACTGATGGGTAAACTTGCATTATTTCAAGATACAAATTTGGGAATCAAGAAGCTTGATTTCAATGTCAAGCGTGGTGCTATGGCTGTTTTCCTTACTGATGGCTGAGAGGTAATAGTCCCTATCTCTATGTTCCCGGATATCAAACGTCTGAAAAAGTCGCAGCGCGAAGATTATATGATTATGGACGACCAGTTCTTTTCGTTCGAAGGACTCAGCAGGATATATTCTATAAAAGACGTGCTGCGGATGTGATTTTAGTTGTAAACGTATGACAAACGATAATAATAGCGGGCTGAAGACTGTCGGTCGGCATGGTGGCAGACCGCGTCGGCGTGGATGGCTGGCGCTGATGCCCTTGGTGCTGCTGGCGGTGATGATGGCCTTGATGGGCGTGCTGATGGGCGATTTCTCCAAAGTGCCCATGTGCGTGGTGTTCCTGGTGGTGAGCATCGCCTCGCTCTTTACCCTCAGAGGGTACCCTATAGAGGAGCGGGTGAGCTGTTTCTCGCACGGCGCGGGCGACAAGAACCTGCTCTTGATGGTTTGGATCTTCGTGTTGGCAGGTGCCTTCGCCAAGTCGGCCCAAGCGATGGGGGCGGTGAGCGCTACGGTGGACCTCACCATGGCGCTGTTGCCCGAGAACCTGTTGTTGGCGGGTCTGTTCCTCTCTTCGTGCATCGTGTCCATCTGTGTGGGCACATCGGTCGGCACCATCGTGGCGCTGGTCCCCGTGGCCGCTGAGATGAGCGCGCGCACGGGCAGTGGTACGGCCTTGATGGTGGCGGCTATTGTGGGCGGCGCCTTCTTCGGCGACAATCTCTCCTTCATCTCTGACACTACGGTGGCGGCCACTCGCACGCAGGGCTGTTCCATGCGCGATAAGTTCCGCACCAATTTCCGCATCGTCCTCCCGGCGGCGGTCCTATGTTTTGTCCTCTACGTGGTGATAGGCTTCAACAGCTCGTCGGCAGGTGTGGGCGTGGACATCGCCTCTGTGCATCTGTGGCGCGTTTTGCCCTACGTGGTGGTGCTGGTGACGGCGGTGATGGGCATGAACGTGCTGCTGTCGCTCTGTCTGGGCGTGGTGCTGACCGGTGTGGTGGGCATCGCCGACGGCGCTTTGTCCACGGCGGAGTGGGTGAGTAGCCTTTCCGAGGGAATCATCGGCATGGGCGAGTTGATACTCATCTCCATGATGGCTGGCGGTCTGCTGGCTGTGGTGCGCAAGGCTGGAGGCGTGACTTATATAGTGAGGAGCATCACGCGGCGTGTGCATTCGCGGCGTGGGGCCGAGCTTTGCATCTCGGGTCTCGTCTCGTTCACCAACCTCTGCACGGCGAACAACACGGTGGCTATCCTGTCGGTAGGCAGCATTGCCAGCGACATCTCGAAGCGTTTCAAGGTCGACCCACGGCGGAGCGCCAGCCTGCTCGACATCTTCTCGTGTGTGGTGCAGGGCGTGATTCCTTACGGTGCGCAGCTCCTCATGGCCAGCGGCCTGGCGGCTATCAGTCCGATGGACATTATTCCATATTTATATTACCCTCTCCTCCTGGCCGTAGCCGCCCTGCTGAGCATCGCTTTTGCCAAAGGGAGAGGTGAGGCTCCTACAAGATAACAGAACTCGTTTGCATCCCGTAAGATCTGCAGGCGAGTCATTTCTTTTAATAAGCGGGCTGTAGGAACAGGGCTCTTGATTAACAATTAGTGGAACAAGAGCAGCTCAAAGTAGCCTGTCCCCTTGAAACGTCTGGGTCCGGAAAACATGTAAAGATAAATGCCCAGTTAGGAAAAATATTTTTCCTGGTTAGGGAGATGGATTTATCAGCGCAGTGCCTCAGAATTTCCTCCTCGGATGACTCCACTTTCAGAATTAAATCTTAACTTTGTCGGTAGAAATGTAGAACTAAAACTCTGAACAAACTATGGATACTGTAAAACAACTGGTAGACAAACTGATAGACCTCGCCTTCCTCGAAGACATAGGCGACGGCGACCATACAACACTCTCGTGCATCCCTGCCGACGCGATGGGGAAATCGAAACTCCTCATCAAAGAGGCCGGCGTGTTGGCTGGCGTGGAGATCGCGAAGGAGATCTTCCACCGATTCGACCCCACGATGAAGGTGGAGGTGATGATAAACGACGGTGCCGAGGTGAAGCCCGGCGACGTGGCTATGGTGGTGGAAGGCAAGGTGCAGAGCCTGCTGCAGACCGAGCGCCTGATGCTGAACGTGATGCAACGCATGAGCGGAATAGCCACCATGACGCGACGTTACGTGAAACGCCTGGAGGGCACCAAGACCCGCGTGCTCGACA
>CAYZVH010000179.1:0-5644 GCA_964481755.1 uncultured Bacteroides sp.
GCGGACCTTTGTCCACGTCCGTCACCTGCATGCCCACGAAGTAGTTCCACGAGAGCTCGCCGTCGGTAGCCTCCTCGGCCAGCTTCAGCGGGAAGTAGACCTCCACGTTGGTGAGGCGACGCGCCTGCTCAAGGGTGTCGATGTCCTCGAACTTCACCAGGGCGGTGGAATCGGACTTGAAGCGGTACTCCTCCATGAAGAAGGGCACCAGTATGCCGTCGATGAGGCAGACCAGGTAGTCGCACTCCACGCGGTCGAACACGTCGTCGGTGAAGGAGAAGGCTATCTCCCCCTTCACGCCGTGCGGCTTGGTCAGCTTGCCTATTCTGTAGACTTCCTCTTTCTTTATCATACGCGTGTAATGCGGGCACCCAGTGCATTCAGCCGGCGCTCAATGTCCTGGTAACCACGGTCTATCTGTTCGATGTTGCTGATTTTGCTCACTCCCTCGGCACTGAGGGCGGCGATGAGCAGGGCAATGCCGGCCCGGATGTCGGGCGAGGTCATGATGCCGCCCCGCAGACGGAAGTTGCGGTCGTGACCGATGACCACGGCACGGTGGGGGTCGCAGAGGATAATCTGCGCACCCATGTCGATGAGCTTGTCCACAAAGAATAGGCGGCTCTCGAACATCTTCTGATGGATGAGCACGCTACCCTTGGCCTGTGTGGCCACCACCAGCAGCACGCTCAGCAGGTCCGGTGTCAGTCCCGGCCACGGCGCGTCGGCGATGGTCATGATGGAGCCGTCCATGAAGGACTCTATCTCGTAGTGTTCCTGCTCGGGGATGTAGATGTCGTCGCCCCGCTGCTCCAGGCGGATGCCCAGGCGGCGGAAGCTGTCGGGGATGATGCCCAGATTGTCGTACGACACATTCTTGATGGTCAGCTCACTGGCGGTCATGGCGGCCATGCCGATGAAACTGCCCACCTCTATCATGTCCGGCAACACGGTGTGTTCGCAACCTTTGAGTTGCTTCACGCCCTGGATGACCAATCGGTTGGAGGCAATGCCGCTGATGTGGGCTCCCATGCGGTTGAGCGCCCGGCAGAGTTGCTGCAGGTAGGGCTCGCAAGCGGCGTTGTAGATGATGGTCTCCCCCTCGGCCAGCACGGCTGCCATCACGATGTTGGCGGTGCCGGTGACGGAGGCTTCGTCCAGCAGCATGTAGGTGCCGCGCAGGTGTTTGCACTCAATCACGAAGGCGCCCTTGTCGGCATCGTAGCGGAACTCGGCACCCAACTTCTGGATGCCATAGAAGTGCGTGTCCAACCGACGGCGTCCTATCTTGTCGCCTCCCGGCTTGGCCAGCATGGCCTTGCCGAAGCGGGCCAGCATGGGACCGATGAGCATGACGGAGCCGCGCAGCTTGGCGCAGGTCTTCAGGAACTCGGCACTCTCGATGTAGGCAAGGTCCACATGGTCGGCCTTGAACGTGTAGGAACCGTCGCCAAGTTTGGTGACCGCCACCCCCATGTCGCGCAACAGCTGAATCAAGTTGTTCACGTCGAGGATGTCAGGCACGTTGTGTACCGTCACCTCTTCATCGGTCAGCAACACGGCGCAGAGGATTTGGAGCACTTCGTTCTTGGCTCCCTGCGGACAGATGTCGCCCTTCAGTTTATGTCCACCTTCAATTACAAACGATGCCATAGTCCGAGAGTTTATGGTTTACTTACTGATTAGTATCTCCGCTTCTGTCCGTTGTTGTTGGACTGGCGTTTGCGCTGAGGGAAGTTGTTACGCTGTTGCGGAGCGGTAGGATTGTCCATCAGCTGCAGTTCGTTGGGATAGATGCGGATGCGTCCGTGGGAATACTCGGCGATGTCGTCGAATATCTTCTGGTCGTCCACCGTATCCTTGTTCCACACGATGAAGTCTTTCTTCATCTGGATGGCTATCATGCGCACCAGCTGGCGCCGCTCGGGGCAGTCGGGCATCTGCGCCGCCTGGTCGATGAGCTCCTCGATGAGGTGTCCGTAGTGGCGGTAGCGGATGGGGCCGTTGTGGTAGCCCAGCGGTTCGGGCTTCACGTACAGAGAGTTTTGTCTCACTATCTCGTAAGGGTAATCGATATCCAACTTAAAGTCGGCCATGATGGCCAAGTGGTCCCACAGGGTATGGTTGAAGTCGGGTACGTCCCTCAGGTGGGGGAACATGTTTCCCATGATGTTGATGATGGTGTTGGCACAACGTTGACGCTCGCGGCGGTCTTCGATGGTCAAGGCATAATCCACCATGTTCTGTACACTACGGCCATACTCGGGCAGGGGTAATTTCTCACGTTGGGTATTGTACTCCAAATGTCTATCCATTTATCTTTTTATCTTATTGTTTTATGATTAACTAATATCTATTCTATTGTGTATGTGCGTCTCACAGCAGTTTCTTGGGTTTGGAGGCCACGAATTCCTTCAGGTAGAAGGGCTCGAAGTAGGCCACGTCCTTGAAGTTCTCGCGGGCCATATCCTTGTCCGCCAAGGGGAACATCCACTGGGCCAGGGGCACCATGTCGTCGATGAAGTGGGCGTTGGGGTGCGTCAGCTGGCCCTTGCACTTGGCAGCTCCGTTGCCGAAGAAGTAGACCGGATGCTCACTGAGGAACTCCTGGTAAGAGTGCTCGTCCACGATGTCGGCCGCCGTGTCGCGCACGGGCTTCAGGGCGCGGTCGTACACAGCCGCGTAGACCTCCATGCGGCGCGCGTCGAGCATGGGGCAGAGCAAGGCGTCGTCGGGCAACTCGTGCTGCAGCAGCACCGGCACACACAGCAACTGCAGTGTAGGCACGGCTATCAGCGGCAGGTTGCGACCGAAGCAGACACCCTTGGCCATGGACACACCGATGCGCAATCCCGTGTAGGAACCAGGGCCACAACTGACGGCCACAGCGTCCACCGGGATGGCGTGACTGTCGGCAAACGAGAGGGCTTCCTGCACGAAGACACCCAAGGTGACAGCATGCGAAGGACCCTTACGGTCTTCCTTCGTAAAGATACACTGGCCGTCTTGGCTCACGGCCACGGAGCAGACGTCCGTAGACGTCTCAATATGTAAAATGCACGACATACTCTTTGATTCACTATTCTACAAGGATGCAAACTTACACAAAATCTTTGAAACGGCACGCCTCGGACTGAAGAAATCTGTCGAGAGAGGGGCTTTTAGGCTTTATTAAGCCCCTCACACGCAATTTACACTGATTTATCGGAGCTTATCTGAGGCAGGGTGGCACAAATTCACTACTTTTGCAAAAAATTAGTTTGCAGCATGATACTATCAATGACAGGATACGGCAAAGCAACAGCCGAATTCATGGGGAAAAAGATTAACGTTGAAATAAAGTCACTCAACAGCAAGGTGCTCGACCTCTCCACACGCGTGGCTCCTATCTACCGCGAGAAGGAGATGGAGATTCGCAACCTGATAACGAAAGCATTGGAACGAGGAAAGGTGGACTTCAGCATCTGGATAGAGAAGGACACCTCCGACACCGCTACCTCCATCAACACGACCATACTGGAGAACTACTATAATCAGATAAAGGAAATATCCGCCACAAAGGGCATTCCCTTGCCCACGGACTGGTTCTACACACTGCTCCGTCTGCCGGACGTGACCACCAAACCTGAGGTGCAGGAACTGTCGGACGAGGAATGGGCAGTGGTGGCAGCCGCCGTGCAACAGGCGATAGACAACCTGGTGGCCTTCCGTGTGCAGGAAGGCGCGGCGCTGGAGAAGAAGTTCACCGAGAAGATTGACAACATAGAGGCGCTGCTGAAGTCGATAGAACCTTACGAGACCGAGCGCGTGAGCAAGATACGCGACCGCATAGTGGACACGCTGGAGAAAACCATCGGCGTGGACTACGACAAGAACCGTCTGGAGCAGGAGCTCATCTACTACATCGAGAAGCTGGACATCAACGAGGAGAAGCAGCGACTGACCAATCACCTCAACTACTTCCGCGAGACGATGCGCGACGGACACGGACAGGGCAAGAAACTGGGCTTCATCGCCCAGGAAATGGGCCGCGAGATAAACACCACGGGCAGCAAGTCCAACCAAGCCGAGATGCAGAACATCGTGGTGAAGATGAAGGACGAGCTGGAGCAGATCAAGGAGCAAGTGCTGAACGTAATGTAAATAAGGTAGACGAACTATGGCAGGCAAACTCATCATCTTCTCAGCCCCGTCGGGCTCGGGCAAATCCACCATCATCAACTATTTGCTCACCAAGCCGTTGCACCTGGCCTTCTCCATATCCGCCACCAGCCGCGCCCCGCGAGGCACGGAGCAGAACGGCGTGGAGTATTTCTTCCTCACCCCCGAGGAGTTCCGCCAACGCATTGCCAACCAGGAGTTTCTGGAGTACGAGGAGGTGTACCCCGACCGCTTCTACGGCACCCTGAAGGCGCAGGTGGAACGACAGTTGGAGGCTGGACAAAACGTGGTGTTCGACGTGGACGTAGTGGGCGGTTGCAACATCAAGAAGTACTACGGCGACCGGGCACTGTCGGTCTTCATACAGCCACCCTCGATAGAGGAGCTGGAGCGACGACTCGTCGGACGAGGCACTGACGCACCGGAGGTCATCAAGAGCCGGGTGGACAAAGCAGCCTACGAGCTGACCTTCGCCCCGAAGTTCGACGTGGTGATAGTGAACGACGACCTGGAGAAAGCGAAAGCCGAGGCACTGGCCACCATAGAAACATTCATCCAAAAACAATAGAACAATCATGAGACCTGTGAACCAAGTGGCAAAGTGGATGGTGATAGTCAGCATCCTCATCACCATAGCCTCCCTGGCCGTGGGAATACTCGGCTTGCTGATGAAACAGCATGTAATCGCCATCGTGATGCTGCTGCTCGCTCTGTCACAACTGTGGATTTGTTGGCGATGGAAGAAGCGACTCTGACCGTGGGACTGCTGGGCGGTTCGTTCAACCCCATACACATCGGGCACCTGGCGCTGGCCAACTACCTGTGCGAGTTTGGCGGAGTGGACGAGTTGTGGTTCATGGTGAGTCCGCACAACCCGCTGAAGTCGCACGCCGACCTGTGGGACGACGACCTGCGGCTACGACTGGTGCGCGAGGCCATCGACGGCTACCCCCGCTTCAAGGTGACGGACATTGAGTTCCAACTGCCGCGGCCCTCGTACATGGTCCACACGCTCGACGCCCTGAAGGAGCGCTACCCCGCGGTGCGGTTCGTCCCCATCATCGGCGGCGACAACTGGCACTGCTTCACCCAGTGGTACCAGCATGAGCGCATCCTCAGCGAAAACCATCTGCTGGTCTACCCCCGTCCGGGCTTCCCCATCGACGCACAGACGCTACCCGCCTCGGTGACGGTGGTCGACGCTCCCCTACTCGACATCAGCTCCACCTTCATCCGCGAAAGTCTGAAGGCCGGCAAGGACATCCGGTTCTTCCTGCCTCCGGCGGTGCACCGTTACCTGCAAGCGCACAAGGCTGACTTGTTGGGTGAATAACTCAAGTTCCACAAGCATACGGACAAGGTTAAAAGGAGGTTCGGCTCACGAGCCTTAGCCATTTGGGGACTTGCTAAACCTAAATGAAGTATACTTCAATGGTCAATGAAGTATACCTCAAGTGCCAATGAAGTATACTTCAAGTGCCGT
>CAYZVH010000180.1:0-5610 GCA_964481755.1 uncultured Bacteroides sp.
CGTCCGACGGCGTGATCGTCTGCCCCATTGGCGCGTTGAAGCCGTAGACATTTCACCCGCCAAATATGGTATAATACTCGGCGTTTGCGAGGCGCGCTTTCCTTTTGCTGCGCAAAGGCGTCCTCGATTACTTCCGCGCGGCAAGAGGGAAAAGCGAATGCAGAAAAGGACTGTTCTTGTCGCTGGGATCGGCACTTCGCCTGCCGTATTGACGGAGGCGGTGTGGGCGCTGGCGCATCTTGAGATTCCGATTGTCCCAGACGAGATTGTCGTCCTTGTCACGCTTTCAGGGAAAGTTCAACTTCTCAAGGAATTGTTCTCGAACACGAGTCGCGTGTGGAACGAAATGCTGATGGCGCTCAAGCGGGATGGCGTTGAGATAAGCGGGAAGTTGCTTTTTGGAGAGACCTCGATTCGGGTGATTCCTGATGAACATGGCAATGCGGCGTGGGACCTCCGGTCGGGGGAGGATAATCTTCGAGCCGCAGACTTCATGCTTCAGCAGATTCGCCAGTATACGGAGATGTCGGACACCGTCGTTCTTGCTTCTATTGCGGGCGGACGAAAAACGATGAGCGCCTTGCTGTTTTCATGCATGAGTCTTTTGGGACGAGAGGACGACAAGGTTTTCCATGTCCTGCCGCCTGCGGAATTCGATGGGGGCGTGGAGCCCCCCATGTATTACCCTAAGAGGGGCGTTGTCTATACCAACCGCGTTACCGGAAAGAAATATAGGGGCGACAGGTTTCAGAGTGAGATCTTCGAAGTTCCTTTTGTCCGAATGCGCGGTTGGTATCAAGAGAAGTTCAAGGCGATTCCGCCGTCGTATCGGACATTGATTTCGAAGGTTCAGACGGTTGCGCCACCGGCGGTTGTGTATCCAGAGATTGAAATCGACGCCTGGAATGGCGGCGTGACAATCAATGGCGTCTCCGTGTCCATGAGCAAGCCGTGTTTTGCGGTTCTCGTCTTGTTGGCCGGAGGTTGTGCCATCAAGTCATTGCACGGGAGTCTCTTGAAACTCCACGCCTCGGGAGGATCGGCGGCATGCGACTGGCTGTCGACGTTCTGCGAGGGATCGTTGTTTTCCAATGAGGACGACCCTGAAGATCTGAACAAGACAATGTCAAATCTGCGCAAGAAACTCAAGGCTTCTGGTTTTGAAAACCCAGATTCACTGGTTCCGCAGCGCGGCTCTCCGGTCATGTTCCCGCTCGCTCGGATCAAGTGGCGCAATCGAGATCGGTTCATGGATATCTGCGGACATCTCAATTTCAGAACGGCTGACTGATCTATGGTATCATATCGTTTGTTCACAACACACGAAAAGATCAACTCATACGAAAGGATAACAATATGGCATTCGATCCATCACTGTTCACGGTTCCTGCGGCGAAGCCGCTTCCTGTCATCCTGCTTTTGGATGTTAGCGGAAGCATGAATCAGAACGACAACATTGGTTCGCTGAACAAGGCGGTAACGGAAATGATTGCCGCATTTTCAGACCAGACGAAGCGGGAGGTCGAAATTCAGGTTGCCGCCATTACATTTGGCGCGGAAGTCAAACTCCACTTGCCTTACACTCCTGCGGGCAAGATTGTATGGACACCGCTGGCTGCGAGTGGCCAAACGCCCTTGGCAACGGCGCTTAAGATGGCAAAGGCGATGGTTGAGGATAAGTCAGTGACACCGTCTCGAGCCTACCGTCCGGCAGTTGTGCTTGTTTCTGACGGCGCACCGTTCCCTGCGGAGCAGCCTTGGCGCGAGGCATTGAAGGCATTTGCTTCCGAAGGGCGTTCGTCGAAATGCGAGCGTATGGCGTTGGGTATAGGTTCTGAAGCCGACGAATCTGTGCTGGAGGCGTTTATTGCTGGTTTTGACAATGCGAAGGTCTTTCGTGCAAGCGATGCAGCCGGCATTGCCGACTTCTTCAAGTTCGTAACTATGTCCGTGACGACGCGCTCGAAGTCGATCAACCCGAACCAGGCAGTTGTTCAGACGGAGGCACAACCTGTCACGAGTGCCACGGCTTCGCCTGCGGCAAATCCTTCGCCTCAGTCGGCGACGACCGAGGTGGTCGATGAATACTGGTGAGATGGTGAGCGATGCTTAATCTCGTGGTCGACAATTCGGGAAGCCTGATGGAGGGCGGGAGACGCTTTATTGAGCGCACCGTTCTTCGTCAGATTCGCGAGTCGTTTCTGCAGAGGGAAGCGTCTGGCGCAATTCGGCTTTTTCTGTTGTCAGATGGAGGCCTCGTTGAGACCCTATGGCCGAAAGACGAAGATGTGCCCGAAGCAGTGCTTCGTCCGCATGGGCGAGTCTCGGCAGAGACCGTTACGGACTTTGCGTGGACAGAAGATGATGCCATCGTTTTCATCGGAGACTGCTGCATGTTGCCGGAAGAGCGCAAACGCCTTAATGCATGGATCCAGAAGATGGGCGTGAAGCGGGCTCGGATTGTCGTTGTCGGCGATGTGCTTCCTGTGGATCGCACAACACATGGCTGGCATTCTGCAGAGCAAGTCGATGGCGTGCTGGACGGACTTTCCTGGGGGGCGAGATGACAAGGCCTATCGAATATTCGATTCTCAGCGCATCCGTGACCGGTCCCGGACACAGGCGCGCAGACCTTCCGAATCAAGACGCCTGTCTGTCGTTCTCGAAAGATGGACGCACGGGAATTGTCTTGTCGGACGGTCTTGGGTCTTGTGAGAAGTCAGACAAGGGTTCGAAGGCCGTCTGCTGCGCTGTTGTTTCTGCGATGGAACAGGAAACGACAGCGGAACGCTTTGACACGACGAGATTTCTGAAGAACGTCAAGTCGGCCTATTGCGATTTCATCGACGCCGATGATTTCCTAGACTATCAGGCAACGTGCCTGTGGTGTCTCTGCCCGGATGATGCTCGGTTGCATGCGGGTATGCTAGGCGATGGAATGCTTGCGGTTGTGAAACGAGATGGCACGATCGTTCGTTTGTCGGATAACAAGACGGACGGCTTTTCGAACGTGGTCTTGCCGCTGTCGCCCAGAACTGAGATCTCGCAATGGCAGACGATGTCGATCCCCGAAGACGAAGTTGATTACGTGATGCTTTGCTCCGATGGAGTGTCTGACGACCTTGTCGATGCGGACGGATTCGTCCGGGCATTCTTTGCGGAATACGGAGAACGGGTTGCGGCAGAGAACGAGATCGCGACGATGCTGGAGAATTGGCCGGTTCCTCTGCATTCGGATGACAAGACGATCATTTGCATGGTCAGGAGGCGTGCATGAATTCGAGTCAAGCAGAAGTGGGGCGACCGATTAAGACGCTCGTTGACATGGATGGCAACGAGTTCCGCGTGATGAAGAAACTCGGTGAGGGCGGTCAGGGCATTGTCTATGAGACCGATGATCCGTCGCTGGCCATCAAGCAACCGCTTCGGAATGGGCAGATTGATCAGTCTCGCGATTTCAATCGTCTTTTTGAGAATATCCGGTGTTTGCCGATTCCAAGGCATCTTCATGTCACGTCGCCAATTGCAATATTGCAGAGCGAACCTGGTTTTGTTATGCGGCTGATGTCCGGGCGCATGCCTCTTGGAATGTATGACGTGAACGACTACGGGGAATATGGAAAGACTGGCGGGACGAAAATTCGGCTTCAGATTCTTGCATCCGTTGCCGTCACATTGTCTCGACTGCACGCGGCTGGACTGGTTTATGGGGACATCTCGCCAAACAACATTTACGTCGACAAGGACGATCCGAAGTCTACCTGGTTAATTGATCCAGACAATCTTCGATTTGAGCTTGGGCGTGGCGGAAGTGTCATGTACACGCCTGGTTATGGTGCGCCGGAGATCGTGCGGGGTGAAGATGGCTCACGCCCGACGAGCGACGTGTGGGCGTTTGCCGTCTTGGCCTTTCGGCTTCTTACGATGATTGAGCCGTTTGTGGGACGGCAGGTGCTTGAGGACGTGACGGAGGATTCGTGGGATACGCCATCTGGCTGGATGTCGGGCTGCCCGGAGGCGCGAGCCTATGCTGGGCTACTCCCATTTGTCGATGATCCGGCGGATGACGCCAATCGCGCGGAACAGGTGGATGGACGTCCCTTGGGGCTTCCTCGGGCGTGGGTGTTGACGCCAAGGCTCAGGGGTTTGTTCGAGAAGACGTTTTGCGCGGGGCGACTGGCGCCTTGGAAGCGACCATCGATGCTTTCCTTCGCAAAGGCGCTGCAGGAGGCCGCGGACATTAGTGTCATGTGCCGGTCGTGCGGGATGTCGTTTTATCACGGACAGTTTGAGGCGTGCCCATGGTGTGACGGGAAGCTGCCGCGTTATTGCGTCGCCACTTTCGCAACAGGGGGAAGAAAAGTCCTTCAGGGCGCAGGGAATGGGCGGTATGAACTGCCGCGCCGCCTGTTTGGACCGTTCTATCCTGAGGTGCATGACAGCCCAGAGTATGAAGTGCAAGTTGATCTTGGCGGGGAAGTATGCTTGCCAGTTCGTGGAACGCGCCCATTCCCTCAAGGGCTGACATTTGATTTCGCGGGAGGTGACAATGGAGTTTAATCAGATTCCCGGGCGCAGACTGTCCGTCTCCATGCATTTGGCGGACGAAGGAAGTGTGATTGCCGTTCAGGACGTCTTGAATGTGACGCGCGATTCGGCTCTCGATGGCGTCTATGCGCTTCGTCTGCGAGATCGAATTGTTCGTGCGCGCTGTGTTCTGCCGCGTCAGGCAAGGCTTCTGGATGACGAGGTGCTGATTGGCGTGCCGTATCTTGCTCGCGTTGTGGAGAGGCGCGCGGATGGTGATTTCGAGTTGTGCTTCAACTTGTTCTCAGGGTGGGTGGAAGAGTTTGAGACTGTCGAGATCGGCGTCGATGAACGCCTGATGACTCAGTTGCGGACAGAGGGCGGCATGCCGCGTGATGCCTATGGTGTGTGTGAGGGACTGACTTTCGACTTTCTTTATGAGCGTGATGACGGGACGGCCTGGTTCTTCATGATCACAGGCCCCGCCGCAGAGGTGGAGTATGCCCGAGACGATGAGAAGCCTCGCAATGATCGCGACGATGACGTGTCGCATCCGCCGGCCTCACATCCGACGCTCCTCACGGCCTTTCAAGTGATCTGCAGCCAGTTTTCGTTTGTCGCATCTGAGACGGAGGTTTCTGAAGGCCACAAGATCTATCTCATGTCGCGGTATCATCAGCGCAAAAACAGGACTGCGGTTGATCATTCGGTGCAATTGGTACGAGGAATTCTGAAGTTTTCGGACTGGACGAAGACGGGCGAAGTCAGCAAGATCGTTCAGGGGCAACTCGCCAAGTTGAATGAGGATGAGAGCGCCTATCTGAAGAAGTGGGACGAGTTCGGGAACCGTGAGGGCGAGATTCTGCTCAAGAAGGCGCAGAAACTTGGCGCTCTGCACTATACGTCCTTTGTCGCGAACAAGGACGGGACATTGACCGTGAAACTCGATTCCACTCCTGTGAAGGGATGGGGGGAGGTCGAGTCGGTCGAGTGGGTGGATGAGTGGCCGGTCTACCTGAAGTACAGGGAGATGACCTTCCCTGATTTCATCAAGGGTCACATCTTGCCTTTGGATGCGGATGG
>CAYZVH010000181.1:0-5586 GCA_964481755.1 uncultured Bacteroides sp.
TCAACGCCTTGGTCCATCGCTCGCTCAACATCAAAGCACCGGTGCGCATCTTCATTTTCGATGACCGTGTGGAGATACACAGTCCCGGTGTGTTGCCCAATGGCCTGACGGTGGAAGACATTGTCAGCGGAACTTCCATGCCCCGCAACTCCTTCCTTTTCGACAATGCCATTCATCTGCTCCCCTACACAGGAGCCGGCAGCGGCATTGTCCGTGCGATGGGAGAGGACGTGGACGTGACGTTCTCCAACAACGAACGCTTGTCGGAGTTTTTAATAACTATTCCGCGCGAAGAAGAAATGGTTAATATCGTCCGTGAAAGTCACAAAGTCTCCGACATAGACAGTGGACTTAGACACTCTGGTGCTGACTTAGACACTAATTCCAAGAGAGTACCATTGACGAAAAAACAGAAGGACATTGTAAACTTCTGCTCTGTGCCAAGAACTAGTAGGGAAATCTTGGATAGACTAGGTATGTCAAACCAAACCAAGAATCGTGAACGCTACATTACGCCTCTCGTTATTGCTGGCTACTTGCAGATGACGAATCCCGAGAACCCGAAAACGAGAAACCAAAGGTACATGAAAGTTAATCTTGCGAAGGGGGTTTAGCGCTCGCTTCGTGAAGCGAATCGTTACTTAGTTACTTTGGTGTTTTCTTAGTTACTTACTTAGTTACTTTGGTGCTTTCTTAGTTACTTACTTAGTTACTTTTTGTGTTTTCTTAGTTACTTACTTAGTTACTTTGGTGTTTTCTTAGTTACTTCGCAGCTTACTTAGTTACTCTGACACTTTTTCACTGACACTTTTTGTGGTTACACTGACACTCCCCACATTTTCACTGACACTCTCTTTCCGTCCTCTAAAACACTATGATTTGTTATTTTTCGAAAAAACTTTTTGGGAGAGTGGGGGTTTTGAGTAAATTTGCCCCGAAATTGTGCCATTGGGAATCGTCGTGCGTCGGCGCAAACGACTGCTACGCAGCGGAAACCCCCATGGACACGGCAGAAACACGCTAATTACTAATATCTATAATAAACAAAAAGATGAGTTTAAAAATTGTTGTATTGGCTAAACAAGTACCCGATACCAGAAATGTGGGAAAGGATGCCATGACTGCGGAGGGAACGGTGAACCGTGCCGCTCTGCCGGCGATATTCAATCCCGAGGATTTGAACGCATTGGAACAGGCTCTGCGCCTGAAAGACCAATATCCGGGCTCTACCGTCACACTGCTGACCATGGGACCGGGAAGAGCCGCTGAGATCATCAGAGAGGGACTCTTCCGCGGAGCCGACGGCGGTTACCTGCTGACAAGCCGCAACTTCGCCGGTGCCGACACACTGGCCACATCCTACGCCCTGGCTACCGCCATCCGTAAGATCAAAGACTATGACATCATCCTCGGAGGCCGCCAGGCTATCGACGGAGATACAGCACAGGTAGGCCCCCAGGTGGCCGAGAAACTCGGTCTGGCACAGATCACCTACGCTGAGGAAATCCTGAACGTGGCCGACGGACGCATCACCGTGAAACGCCATATCGACGGAGGCGTGGAGACAGTGGAAGGCCCGCTGCCCATCGTCATCACCGTCAACGGCTCGGCAGCACCCTGCCGCCCCCGCAACGCCAAGCTCGTGCAGAAATACAAACGCGCCCTGGGCGTGCAGGAGAAAGCCGCCATCACCAAGGACGGTGCCGCTCTGCCCTATGCCGACCTCTACGAGAAATACCCCTACCTGAACATCGTGGAGTGGGGAACCGACGAAGTGGAGGCAGACCTCGCACAATGCGGTCTCTCGGGCTCGCCCACCAAGGTGAAAGCCGTGCAGAACATCGTGTTCCAGGCCAAGGAAAGCCGCACGATGACCGGTTCGGACAAGGACGTGGAAGATTTGATTGTAGAACTGTTAGCTAACCACACTATCGGATAAAAACATTATGAACAACGTATTTGTATATTGTGAGATTGAAGGCACTACGGTTGCCGACGTAAGTCTCGAACTGTTAACGAAAGGCCGTAAGTTAGCGAATCAGTTAGGTTGCCAACTGGAAGCCATTGCTGCCGGAAACGGCTTGGACGGAATAGAGAAGCAGGTGATGCCCTACGGCGTGGACGTGCTCCACGTGTTCGACGCACCGGGACTCTTCCCCTACACCTCATTGCCTCACGCAAGCATCCTCATCAACCTCTTCAAGGAGGAGAAACCGCAGATCTGTCTGATGGGCGCTACCGTCATAGGCCGCGACCTCGGCCCGCGCGTGTCGTCGGCCCTCACCAGCGGACTGACAGCCGACTGCACCTCGCTGGAGATTGGCTCACACGAGGACAAGAAGCTGGGCAAGACCTACGAGAACCTGCTCTACCAGATTCGTCCCGCCTTCGGTGGTAACATCGTGGCCACCATCGTGAACCCCGAGCACCGTCCGCAGATGGCTACCGTACGCGAGGGTGTGATGAAGAAAGAGATACTCGACGCCAACTACAAAGGCCAGGTGGTGAAACACGACGTGGCCAAGTACGTGCACGAGACCGACTACGTGGTGAAGGTCATCGACCGCCATGTGGAGAAAGCCAAACACAACCTGAAGGGCGCTCCCATCGTGGTGGCCGGAGGCTACGGAATGGGCTCCAAGGAAGGTTTCGACATGCTGTTCGAACTGGCCAAGGAACTCCACGCCGAGGTGGGCGCTAGCCGTGCCGCTGTGGACGCAGGCTTCGCCGACCACGACCGTCAGATAGGCCAGACCGGTGTCACCGTACGTCCGAAACTCTACATCGCCTGTGGCATCAGCGGACAGATCCAACACATTGCCGGTATGCAGGAGAGCGGAATCATCATCTCCATCAACAACGACCCCAACGCACCTATCAACACCATCGCCGACTACGTCATCAATGGCAACGTGGAGGAGGTCGTTCCCAAGATGATCAAGTATTATAAGTCTCACAGCAAGTAATTTGGTTTAAAGAAAATGGCAAACTTTTATACAGACATACCGGAACTCAAGTATCACTTGAACAATCCGATGATGAAGCGCATCTGCGAACTGAAAGAGCGCGATTACAGAGATAAAGACGAGTTCGACTACGCCCCCGTGGACTTCGAGGACGCTATGGACTCCTACGATAAGGTACTGGAGATTACCGGTGAGATCAGTGGCGAGATTGTGGCTCCCAACGCCGAGGGCGTGGACGCTGAAGGTCCTCACTGCGCCAACGGTCGTGTGCAGTACGCATCGGGCACGGTGCAGAACCTCGACGCCATGGTGAAGGCCGGGCTCAACGGAATGACCATGCCGCGCCGCTTCGGTGGCCTGAACTTCCCCATCACCCCCTACACCATGTGTGCTGAGGTGGTGGCTGCGGCCGACGCAGGCTTCGGCAACATCTGGTCGCTGCAGGACTGCATCGAGACCCTCTACGAGTTTGGCAACGAGGACCAGCACAGCCGTTTCATCCCGCGCGTTTGCGCCGGCGAGACGATGTCAATGGACCTCACCGAGCCCGATGCCGGTTCCGACCTGCAGAGCGTGATGCTGAAGGCTACCTTCGACGAGAAGGAGAACTGCTGGCGACTGAACGGTGTGAAGCGTTTCATCACCAATGGCGACGCTGACATCCACCTCGTGCTGGCCCGCTCCGAGGAAGGCACACGCGACGGACGCGGACTCTCCATGTTCATCTACGACAAAAAACAGGGTGGCGTGAACGTGCGTCGTATCGAGAACAAACTCGGTATCCACGGATCCCCTACCTGCGAGTTGGTCTACAAGAACGCGAAGGCTGAACTCTGCGGCGACCGCAAGCTGGGCCTTATCAAATACGTGATGGCGCTGATGAACGGTGCCCGTCTGGGTATCGCCGCTCAGTCCGTAGGTCTGTCACAGGCTGCCTACAACGAGGGCTTGGCTTACGCCAAAGACCGTAAGCAGTTTGGCAAGGCCATCATCGAGTTCCCCGCTGTGTACGACATGCTGGCCTTGATGAAAGCCAAGCTGGACGCTGGCCGTGCGTTGCTCTACCAGACATCGCGCTACGTGGACATCTACAAAGCCCTGGACGACATCGCCCGCGAGCGCAAGCTCACCCCCGAGGAGCGTCAGGAGCAGAAGACCTACGCCAAGTTGGCCGATGCCTTCACTCCGTTGGCCAAGGGTATGAACTCTGAGTACGCCAACCAGAACGCTTACGACTGCATCCAGATACACGGTGGTTCCGGCTTCATGCTCGAGTACGCTTGCCAGCGCATCTACCGCGATGCCCGCATCACCTCCATCTACGAGGGAACCACACAGCTGCAGACCGTAGCCGCTATCCGCTACGTGACCAACGGCTCTTACGCAGCCACACTGCACAACTTCGAGCAGGTGCCCTGCAGCGAGGAGATGCAGCCCCTGATGGACCGTGTGAAGGAGATGACCTCCAAGTTCGAGGCTTGCACCAACCAGGTGAAGGAGGCTCAGAATCAGGAGTTGCAGGACTTCGTTGCCCGCAAGCTCTACGAGATGGCCGCTGTCTGCGTCATGTCGCACCTCATCATCCAGGACGCTACCAACGCGCCCGAGATGTTCAGCAAGTCCGCCCGCATCTACGTCAACTACGCAGAGGCCGAGGTGGAGAAGCACTTCAACTTCATCCGCAAGATGAACGCTGATAGCTTGAACGATTACCGTCGTTAAAAAATCGACCTAACCATAGGATAGGAGGGTTGCAGCCGTGATGGTTGTAGCCCTCTTTTTTGTATGCTTGTCTCAGTATCTCAGTATCTCAGTAAAAACGAAAGACCATAGTCGGGTAGTGCCCCTCCGTCTTGGTTTCAGTATCTCAGTATCTCAGAAGGAAAAAGAGTGGATAGGTAGGAGATTTTCTTCCCCCCCCCCCTTGTCTCAGTTTCAGTATCTCAGTATCTCAGAAGGAAAAAGAGTGGATAGAGTAGGAGGTCTTCTTCCCCCTTTGTCTTGGTTTCAGTATCTCAGTATCTCAGAAAAAAAATAATGGGGGAGTATTTATACAAGAAAGCCCTATCAAAGTAGATTCAACATCCGCTTCGATAGGGCCTTTACTTGTAGTATGTAGCGATGAGCTTTACTTCATCAGATGCTCCTTGAAGAAGTCGGTGAGGAGTGTGTAGAGGTGCAGGCTCGTGTTGCCTCCGTAGATGCTGTGGTTGCGGTTGGTGTAGACCTGCATGCGGAACTGCACACCGGCTTGCACCAAGGCCTCGCTAAACTCAGCCGTGTTGCGGAAATGCACATTGTCGTCCGCCATGCCGTGAACCAGCAGCAGGTCGCCGTGGAGCTTGCCGATGCGGTTCATGGGCGACGATGCGGCGTAACCCTCGTCGTTCTCCTGTGGGGTGCGCATGAAACGCTCCGTGTAGACCGAGTCGTAGAAACGCCAGTCTGTGGGAGGAGCCACGGCAATGCCGCAAGCGAACACCGGAGTGCCCTCACTCATGGACATCAAGGTGTTGTAGCCTCCATAGCTCCAGCCCCAAATGCCGATGGCTGAAGAGTTGACGTAGGGTAGGGTGCCCAGATACTTCGCTGCCTCCACTTGGTCCTGTGCCTCCTTCAC
>CAYZVH010000182.1:0-5016 GCA_964481755.1 uncultured Bacteroides sp.
TCTAAGTCCCGACTTGTATGCCACCAGCACTTCGCTTGAAGGTTCTCCAAACCTCGTTGGTTCGCCATTACTTATTCTACGCATCATATTGTTATTAGTTTTAAAGTTGAACTCCTTGAAAATTTCTGCAAACTTGCAACACTACTATGCAGCCTATTTGCGTTGTATACAATAAAATGACTTACTACACCGCAAATATACATATAAATTCAATCTGACCAACATTATTATGCTTTATCTACTGCTTTTGTAACGAGCAGAACGTGCGTGAAAAGAAGAGAGGCAAGAGTCTGTTTCCCAGACCCTTGCCTCTTATTTCGCTAATTATCAGCATTCAGGATTTACTCCTCAACAGCGGCTTGGGCCGCAGCAAGTCTTGCTATGGGCACGCGGAACGGAGAGCAGGACACGTAGTTGAGGCCTACGCGATGGCAGAACTTCACGGATGAAGGCTCACCACCATGCTCGCCGCAGATGCCGCACTTCAGGTCGGGACGTACGGAACGGCCTTTCTGCACGGCCATCTCCACCAACTGACCTACGCCGTTCTGGTCGAGAACCTGGAAGGGGTCTACCTTCAAGATCTTCTTCTCCAAGTAGATGGGGAGGAACGACGCGATGTCGTCGCGAGAGTATCCGAAGGTCATCTGGGTCAAGTCGTTCGTACCGAAGGAGAAGAACTCTGCCTTGGTGGCGATGCGGTTAGCCGTCAGCGCAGCGCGCGGAATCTCAATCATCGTACCTACCTTGAACGGAATGCTGTCGCCACGCTCCTCGAAGAGTTTGGCTGCCTCGGCACGGATAATCTTCTCTTGTGCCTCGAACTCATAGAGGATACCTGTCAACGGCACCATAATCTCGGGGAATGCCTCGATGCCCTCTTTCTTCAGGTCGAGCGCCGCACCCAGGATGGCGCGTGTCTGCATCTGCGTGATCTCTGGATAGGTGTTGCCCAGACGGCAGCCACGGTGACCGAGCATCGGGTTCTGCTCCTTCAAGGCTTCCACACGTTTCTGTATGTAGGCGAGGCTCACGTTCATGGCTTCGGCCATCTCGCGCTGTCCCTTCTCATCGTGGGGAACGAACTCGTGCAAAGGCGGATCGAGCAGACGGACGGTCACAGGGAATCCGGCCATAGCGGTGAAGATGCCCTTGAAGTCGGCCAACTGATAGGGGAGGATCTTCTGCAAAGCTTTGCGGCGACCTTCTGCTGTCTCGGACAGAATCATCTCACGCATGGCTTTGATTTTCTCACCCTCGAAGAACATGTGCTCCGTGCGGCAGAGGCCGATACCCACAGCACCGAAGTTGCGGGCTACCTGTGCGTCGTGCGGCGTGTCGGCGTTGGTGCGTACACGCAGGCGTGTGTATTTGTCGCAGAGTTTCATCAGCTCGGCAAAGTCGCCCGACACCTCGGCTGCCTTGGTGTCCACCTGGCCTTCGTAAACCTGGCCTGTGGTACCGTTCAGCGAGATGAAGTCGCCCTCTTTCAGCTTCACATTGTCCACCTCCACGGTGCGCTCCTTGTAGTTGATGTTGAGGCAACCGGCACCGGAAACGCAGCACTTACCCATGCCACGAGCCACCACGGCAGCGTGAGAGGTCATACCGCCACGTGCTGTGAGGATACCCTCTGCAACCTGCATACCTGCCAAGTCCTCGGGCGAGGTCTCGATGCGTACCATCACCACCTTGTGACCGTCGGCAGCCCATTTGGCAGCGTCGTCGGCAAAGAAGACGATGCGTCCGCAGGCGGCACCCGGAGATGCGGGCAGACCCTTTGCGATGACTTTGGCTTTCTTCAGAGCCTCCTTGTCGAATACAGGGTGCAGCAGCTCGTCGAGCTTGTTGGGCTCCACACGCAGCAAGGCAGTCTTCTCGTCGATCATGCCCTGGCGGAGCAGGTCCATGGCAATCTTCACCATGGCAGCGCCGGTGCGTTTGCCGTTACGTGTCTGCAGGAACCACAGCTTGCCCTCCTGTACGGTGAACTCCATGTCCTGCATGTCGCGGTAGTGGTTCTCCAGTTTTGTCTGGATAGCGTCCAACTCCTTGTAAATCTCGGGCATAGCCTCCTCCATGGAAGGATACTTGGAGGCACGTGTCTCCTCGTCGATACCTGCCAGCTGAGCCCAACGCTTGGAACCCTCGATGGTAATCTGTTGCGGTGTGCGGATGCCTGCCACAACGTCCTCGCCCTGAGCGTTGATCAGATACTCGCCGTTGAACAGGTCTTCGCCCGTAGCGGCGTCGCGCGAGAAGCAAACGCCAGTGGCTGACGTGTCGCCCATGTTGCCGAATACCATTGCCTGCACGGACACGGCGGTACCCCACTCAGAAGGTATGCCTTCCATCTTGCGGTAGAGGATGGCGCGCTCGTTCATCCATGAGTCGAACACGGCGCAGATGGCACCCCACAACTGCTCGTAGGTGTCGGTGGGGAAGTCCTTGCCGGTGTTGTACTTCACGGCCTGTTTGAACTTCACGACCAACTGCTTCAGGTCGTCCACGTTCAGCTCGTTGTCCAGCTTCACGCCACGGGCTGCCTTCACCTCCTCGATGATGGCCTCGAAGGGATCGATGTCGTCCTTGTTGGTCGGTTTCATACCCAGCACCACGTCGCCATACATCTGCACGAAGCGGCGGTATGAGTCCCATGCGAAGCGGGCGTTGCCTGTCTTGCGTGTCAAGCCTTCCACTACTTCGTCGTTAAGTCCCAGGTTCAGAATGGTGTCCATCATGCCAGGCATGGAAGCTCTGGCGCCTGACCGTACGGAGACGAGCAACGGGTTCTCCACGTCGCCGAACTTCGACTTCATCAAGGTCTCGATGTGTCTTACGGCCTTCTCCACGTCATCTTTCAGCAGCTCGACAACTTTGTCCTTGCCTTCTGCATAATACTCATTACAAACTTCTGTTGTAATAGTGAATCCCGGAGGAACGGGCACTCCGATGAGATTCATCTCCGCCAAGTTTGCGCCTTTGCCGCCAAGCAAGTTGCGCATGTCAGCTCTACCTTCGGCTTGTCCATTACCGAAAGTATACACTCTTTTCTCATTCATAATTTAATATTTAGGTATTAGTCCAATAATTGCTTATTGCTTTGTAAGAGCAAATCTAGGAATTATTAAAGAAACACAAAAACATTCTGTCAAAAAAATAGCAGCGAAATGCATATTTTACGAGAAGTTCGCCCCAAGGGTGAGTTATTTCCGAAAAATACCTATCTTTGCAGAAATAATTATTATATTGGCTTAGGATGTCGAGAAAGAAAAAAGAACTTCCATTATTGGAAAACGTTACTATAACGGATGTCGCTGCCGAAGGAAAGGCGCTGGCTAGGGTGAACGACCTGGTGGTCTTCGTGCCCTACGTGGTGCCGGGCGATGTGGTGGACCTGCAGGTGAAACGTAAGAAGAACCATTACGCCGAGGCGGTGGCCGTGAAATTCCATACTTACTCGCCCAAGCGGGCGGTTCCATTTTGCCAACACTATGGGGTGTGCGGCGGATGCAAGTGGCAATGTCTGCCTTACGAGGAGCAGATCCGCTACAAACAGCAGCAGGTGATTGACAACCTGACACGCATCGGAAAGGTGGAGCTCCACAACGTGATGCCCATCCTGGGGTCGGCGAAGACGCAGTTCTACCGTAACAAACTGGAGTTCACCTTCTCCAACAAGCGCTGGCTCACCGAGGAGGAGGTGGCGCAGAACGTGGTGTACGATCAGATGAACGCCGTGGGATTTCACATCCCCAATGCCTTCGACAAGGTGTTGGCTATCGAGAAGTGCTGGCTGCAGGACGACATCTCCAACCAGATACGCAACGCCGTGCGCGACTATGCCTACGCGCACAACTATCCTTTCTTCAACCTGCGCACGCAGGAGGGTATGCTCCGCAACATGATGATTCGCACCTCGTCCACCGGCGAGCTGATGGTGCTGATGCAGTGTAAGATTGTGAACGACAGCGAGATGACGCTCTTCAAAGAGTTGCTGCAACATGTGGCGGATAAGTTCCCGCAGATCACGTCGCTGCTCTATGTGGTAAACAACAAGTGCAACGACACCATCACGGACCTCGACGTTGTCACCTTCAAGGGCACGGACCACATCTTCGAGGAGATGGAGGGGCTGCGTTTCAAGGTGGGACCGAAGTCGTTCTACCAGACCAACAGCGAGCAAGCATACATATTATATAGTAAGGTACGCGAGTTTGCCAACCTCACGGGCGACGAACTGGTGTACGACCTCTACACCGGCACGGGAACCATCGCCAACTTCGTGGCCTCCAAGGCGCGCAAGGTGATAGGCATCGAGTATGTGCCCGAGGCCATCGAGGACGCGAAGGTCAATTCCGAAATCAACGGCATCGGCAACACGCTGTTCTTCGCCGGCGACATGAAGGACATCCTCACGCAAGGTTTCATCGACGAGCACGGACATCCCGACGTGATCATCACCGACCCTCCGCGGGCAGGCATGCACGGCGATGTGGTGAACACCATCCTGTTCGCCGCACCCCGACGGATAGTGTATGTGAGCTGTAACCCTGCCACACAAGCGCGCGACCTGCAGCTGCTCGACGCGGCCTATCGCATAGAGGCCGTGCAGCCGGTGGACATGTTCCCTCATACCCACCACGTGGAAAATATTGTATTGCTCGAAAAACGTAACTGATTATGTCCAGAACTCATAAAGAGCGGGCTAACAAGCCCCATTATGCGCAGAAGTTCACCACCTTCGCGGTGACTCAACCTGCCGAACTGATGACTTTCCTGATGGAAAAGATGAGCGGCATCAGCCGTACGAAGGTGAAGACGCTGCTCACACACCGCGTGGTGTACGTCGACCAGAAAATTACCACACAGTATAACTTTCCCCTGCAGCCTGGCATGAAGGTGCAGATTAGCGACCAGCGCGGACAGAAGGAGTTCCGCAGCTCGTTGCTGAAGATCGTCTACGAGGACGCTTACATCATAGTGATTGACAAGCGGGAGGGATTGCTCTCCATC
>CAYZVH010000182.1:5026-5585 GCA_964481755.1 uncultured Bacteroides sp.
CGACAGAAGGAGCGCACGGCCTATTCCATCCTCACGGAGTATGTGCAGAAGTCGGGCCGTGGACGCCGTGTCTTCATCGTCCACCGGTTGGACCGCGACACATCCGGACTGATGGTGTTCGCCAAGGACGAGCAGACCAAGCGCAACCTGCAGGACAACTGGGAGCGCATCGTCACCGACCGCCGTTATGTGGCGGTGCTGTCGGGAGAGATGGAGCAGGACAACGGCATCGTCACCTCGTGGTTGAAGGACAACAAGGTGTTTGTGACCTACTCGTCGCCCATCGACAATGGGGGAGAAAAGGCCATCACGCACTATCGGGTCATCAAGCGGGCGAACGGCTACACGCTCACTGAGCTGGAGTTGGAGACGGGAAAGAAAAACCAAATCCGTGTGCACATGCAGGATTTGCAGCATCCCGTCGTGGGCGATGTGAAGTATGGCAACGGCGACGACCCGCTGGGACGACTTGGCTTGCATGCCTTCAAACTTTGCTTCTACCATCCGCTCACGGGAGAGTTGCTGAGGTTCGAGACTCCTTATCCGGCTCCCTTCAAGC
>CAYZVH010000183.1:0-5561 GCA_964481755.1 uncultured Bacteroides sp.
GATGATGTTGACGGCGGGGAAGATGCGCTTGTTGGACAGGTTGCGGTCGAGCTGGAGTTCCATGTTACCTGTTCCCTTGAACTCCTCGAAGATTACCTCGTCCATCTTGGAACCGGTGTCGATCAATGCGGTGGCGATGATGGTGAGCGATCCGCCGTTCTCGATGTTACGTGCGGCACCGAAGAAGCGTTTGGGCTTGTGCAGTGCGTTGGCGTCCACACCTCCGGACAGCACCTTGCCGGATGCCGGCGATACGGTGTTATAGGCGCGGGCCAGTCGGGTGATGGAGTCGAGGAAGATGACCACATCGTGGCCGCACTCTACCATACGTTTAGCTTTCTCCAGCACGATGCCGGCAATCTTCACGTGGCGCTCGGCGGGCTCGTCGAACGTGGAGGCTATCACCTCGGCGTTTACGCTGCGGGCCATGTCGGTAACCTCCTCGGGGCGCTCGTCAATCAGCAACATGATCATGTACACCTCCGGGTGGTTGGCTGCAATGGCGTTGGCGATGTCCTTCATCAGGATGGTCTTACCGGTCTTGGGCTGTGCCACGATGAGGGCGCGCTGACCTTTACCGATGGGGGAGAAGAGGTCTACCACGCGGGCGGACAGGTTATCGTTGTAGCCTTTGCAGAGCTGGAACTTCTCATCGGGGAAGAGTGGTGTGAGGTGATCGAACGGAACACGGTCGCGCACCATGGCGGGGTCTTTACCGTTTATCTTGTTCACCTTCACCAAGGGGAAATACTTCTCACCCTCTCTCGGCGGACGGATGGTGCCGTCGACCACATCGCCCGTCTTCAGTCCGAACAGCTTTATCTGCGACTGCGACACATAGATGTCGTCGGGGGAGGAGAGGTAGTTGTAGTCCGATGAACGGAGGAAACCATAGCCGTCCTGCATGATCTCCAGCACTCCGGTGCCGGTGAGGATGCCTTCGAAGTCGTAGGGACGTTCGCGCTCAATGGGTCGGCGGTCGGGCTGAGGCATCGGGCGCTCGTCGTACTGCGGCTGGTTATATCCGTTGTTGTTTTGCTGACGCATATTGTTGTTGGCATATTTGCCTTGTTGCTGGCGCATCTGCTGACGGTTGTTGTTCTTGTGGTTCTGTGCGGGTGCCTGGGTGGGCATTTGCTCGGGAGCGGCGGGTGCCTTGGGGGTCTCGAACTTGGTGATCAGCTCCGAAGGTATCTCGCTCTTCTCGGTAGGCATATCCTCCACGGGGATGAAATCGTCGGTGTTGAGCGGTGGCAGGGGCTCGTCCATGCTCTTGTCAACATCGTCGGCGAAGGGCAATTCCTGCTGGGTGGCTGTCGGTTTCGTGGGTTCCTCCACCGGTGCGGCCTCCACGACCGGTTCCGTTTCGTTGGCTGGCTGCGCTGCTGCTGCGGCGGCCTCTTCCTTGGCCTGTGTGGCTTTGTTCTTGCTGCCCGGCTTGCGTCCGCGTTTCTTGGGTGCGTTCTCCTGTGCGGCTTCGGCGTTGCTGTTGTCGGCTGCGGGGGTTGCTTCCTGCGGCTCTGCCTTGGGAGCTTCCGCTGCGACGGCCTCTTTCGGCTTCTTTGTCTCGGCGGCTTCGGCGTTCGCTTTTGTGTTGGCGGCAGCCTTCTTGCTCGGTGGCACCTTCTTGGCTTTCTCCTGGTTGGCTGTGTAGACCTTGTCGGCAGCGTCTTTCTTCACGTTGATGCGTGAGCGCTTGCCTTTGTCCTTTGCGCTGTCTGGACCGTTCTTCTTCGATGCGGCCACGTCGGCTTGCACGTCCAATATCTTATAGACCAGGTTTTCTTTGTCGAGCGAATTCGCTTTTTCTATTCCCAACTCTTGGGCAATCTGCAGCAACTCGTCCTGCGTTTTGTCGTTTAACTGGATAATGTTATAATACATAACGTTATAAAATCTAAGTTTTTAACCGTTTGATAGCACAACATGATAATTCCCTCCTACATCTCTGTGCGTAATGGAGAAAATCATCGGTGTATGTAAATTGGATATTTAATTGTTTGTTGATGTCCGATAGATACTTCTATAAAGTAAAGAGAAAGGACTCTCGTACATCTTTTTGACGCTGCAAAAGTACAAAGATATTTTATATTTCAAGTCCTTTCGCGAATTTTTTTTATTGGAGTGCCTGTATATACCTTATATATATGTATACGCAACACACCGTGGGGTCTCTTGCCGCCCGGATGGCGCGCAGTGAGCATCGTAGCCCCCTGTGTGGAACTTGCTTAGGTTAAAAAATGTAATTCCCGGACTATTGTATGGCGGTTCGTGTAGGCGGTTCGGCGAAAATGCGTACCTTTACCAATGAATTACATTCAACTGATATTTAAACTTAAAAGTAACTATGAAGAAAATTATCTCAACAACAAAGGCTCCCGCAGCAATCGGCCCTTACAGTCAGGCAGTAGAAGTGAACGGTACGATATTCCTCTCCGGTCAAATTCCTATCAACCCGGCTACGGGCGAGGTTGTTGAAGGTGGCATCGTGGAGCAAACGACACAGTGCTTCGAGAACATCAAGAGTGTGTTGGCCGAGGCCGGACTGACAACCGCCAACATCGTAAAGACTACCGTCTTCATGGCCGATATGTCTTTGTTCGGTGATATGAACAGTGTCTACGCCAAATACTTCGACGGCGACTTCCCCGCACGCTCTGCCGTGGCTGTGAAAGGTCTGCCCAAGGGTGTGTTGGTGGAGGTTGAGAGCATCGCTGTAAGATAACGGTTATTCTACGGCGTGCTCCGACGAAGGAGATTATAATGTCCGGCGCTCTGCGTCGGATGACGTATATTGACGGCATACATACTTCTAGGGTGTGCCGCCAATATCTGTATGTAGGGGTGTTTCTGGTAGCAACATACATTATATATAATATATGGACGAAAAGTATTACATAGCTCCCGGCGGGTGGTTCGCTCTGCGCTATCCTGCCCAGTGGTGCGAGTTTGAGGACAGTGAGGATTGTTTCCTCTTCTACAATCCCAACAAATGGGACGGGAACTTCCGTATATCGGTGTTTAAGGACGCGTCCGATTCGTATGCCGACGACGTGATGGCGGACGAACTGAAGCAGAACGCTGGAGCCCGGCGCGTAACGGTGGGGTCGTGGAACTGTGTCTACAGCAAAGAGGACTTTGTGGAGGACGGACATGCCTACACCATGCACCTGTGGGTGCTTGGTGCGAAGGACACCTACGCTGAATGTTCCTTCACAGTGTCCCAAGGGGCATCGGTGAAGTTGGCTGAAGGGGTGATAGCCTCCCTGGAGTTGCGCGACATGCGTGCCCACTATCCGAAGGCGGTGATACCCGTCAGGGTGCTGGAGATAAACCGCATCGACGAGTCGTTCGACTGGGCGGTGGCGCAGATAAAGAATGTGCTGAAGAAGGATTTCCACTCGTCGGAGCAGGACATCGCCCTCATCCAACAGGTCGTCTCCAAGAAGACGTTCGGCAAGAAGAAACCCGATGAGGCCTTGGCTGCTCTGGGTGTGGCGTTCGGCACCATACTGGTGAACGAGATGGACGGCTTCGACTGGGTGACGGTCATCGACGGCCGTAGCGAGTATCCGGCCCTGCAGTTCGCCGGGACGAACATTGTGGTGGAGGTGGAGAGCTTGCTGAAGCCCGCCTCGCAGACACCCGACCTGAAGGAAATGTTTCAGCGGATTAAGGAGCAAATAGAATCGGTACTCTGAGATGGCAAAGCCTTATTTACAAGTAGACGGACTGACAAAGTCGTTTGGCGACCTTGTGCTGTTTCGGCAAATCTCTTTCGGCATAGCCGAGGGACAACGCATCGGACTGATAGCGAAGAATGGCAGTGGCAAGACCACCCTGCTGAACATCCTGGCAGGTAGGGAAGGTTACGACGAAGGAAGCATCGTCTTCCGCAAAGACCTGAAGGTTGGGTATCTGGAGCAGAGCCCCCACTATCCCGAAGAGTTGACGGTGATAGAGGCTTGCTTCTACCATGGCAGCGTGCTGGGCAGCTTGGTGCGCCGGTACGAGACCTGCTTGGCCACGGACGGCAACCCGGGACTGGATGCCCTCATGGAACAGATGGAGCAGCACAATGCCTGGGACTACGAGCGGAAGATAAAGCAGATACTTACCCAACTGAAGATTACGGACTTCAACCAACCCGTGAGTCAACTGTCGGGTGGTCAGCTGAAGCGCGTCGCGTTGGCCAACGAGCTGATTAACGAGCCCGACCTGCTGATACTGGACGAGCCTACCAACCATCTGGACCTCGACATGACCGAGTGGCTGGAGAACTACCTGCAGCACGGCAACCTCAGCCTGCTGATGGTCACACACGACCGCTACTTCCTGGACCGCGTCTGCTCCGAGATACTGGAGATAGACAACCGACAAATCTATAATTACAAAGGAAACTACAGCTATTACCTGGACAAGCGCCAGGAGCGCATCGACTCCACCAACGCCGAGATAGCTCGCGCCAACAACCTCTATCGCACCGAGCTGGAATGGATGCGGCGGATGCCTCAGGCCCGTGGGCACAAAGCCCGCTACCGTGAGGAGGCCTTCTACGAACTGGAGAAGGTGGCCAAGCAGCGACAATACAACAGCCAGGTGAAGCTGGACGTGAAAGCTTCGTACATCGGCTCGAAGATATTCGAGGTGGACCACCTTTGCAAACGTTTCGGCGACCTGACTATCCTCGACGACTTCTCCTACATCTTTGCCAGGTACGAGAAGATGGGCATCGTCGGCAACAACGGTACCGGCAAGTCCACCTTCATCAAGATGCTGATGGGATTGGTGAAGCCCGACAGTGGAACGGTGGACATCGGCGAGACGGTGCGCTTCGGCTACTATTCGCAGGACGGACTGAAGTTCGACGAGCAGATGAAGGTGATCGACGTGGTGCAGGACATCGCCGAGGTGGTGGAGCTGGGCAACGGCAAGCAGCTGACCGTGTCGCAGTTCCTACAACATTTCCTCTTCACCCCCGAGACGCAACACAGCTACGTCTATAAGTTGAGCGGTGGCGAGAAGCGACGTCTGTACCTCTGCACCGTGCTGATGAAGAACCCCAACTTCCTGGTGCTGGACGAGCCTACCAACGACCTGGACATCGTCACCCTGCAGGTGTTGGAGGAGTATCTGCGTGCCTTCAAGGGTTGTGTCATCGTCGTGTCGCACGACCGCTATTTCATGGACAAGGTGGTGGACCATCTGTTGGTCTTCAACGGCCAAGGCGACATCCGCGACTTCCCCGGCAACTACACCGACTATCGTGAGTGGAAGGAGATGAAGTCGCAGCGGGAACGTGAGGAAAGGAAACCCATGGAGGAGAAGGTCGGCAAGGTACGCCTGACCGAGAAACGTAAACTCAGCTTCAAGGAGAAGAAGGAGCTGGAGCAGCTGGAGGCGGACATCGAAGCCCTGGAGCAGGAGAAGAAGTCCCTAGAGGAGGCCCTGTGCAGCGGCACTCTGTCGGTGGATGAGCTGACCGAGAAGTCCAAGCGTCTGCCCGCCCTGAACGATGAGCTCGACGAGAAGACGCTCCGCTGGATGGAGCTGAGCGAGGT
>CAYZVH010000184.1:0-5540 GCA_964481755.1 uncultured Bacteroides sp.
GCGACGCCGTGCTGATGGTTGCCACGTGGAAGGACGGCGCTTCCACCCTCTATGCACTCCACCTCGACGAATCTACCGGCAAGGTGTCGAAGGCGGTGAAGTACGACAAAACAACCGTAGAGGGTTGGGACTTCGGCATCATCCGCGACGCCAACATCAAATCGATATAATATTCACTGAGCCTAACTATGAGAAAATCTATCTGTGTGTGGGCATTTTTTGCTGCGCTTCCCCTCCTGGGGATGGCGCAGCAAAAAAGTGCCCCCTCCACCGACAAGGTGATGAAGGCCATCGAACAAACCTGGCAGACAACCGCACACAAGAGTGCGCTGCACCAGGACGCTACCTTCCAACAGAATCTGAAAACGATAATGGAGCGGGCTGACGCCTCATCCATCGACCTCGTAAACAACTATGGCGACGTCATCTACATGAGCGGACTGCTCGCCGATGTAGAGACCCTTATAAAGAAACTGCCCACAACCCTGAAGAGCAGTGAGGCAGGACGCCAGATGGTGAACGGATTCTACGCCATGCGCACTTTGGAGGCGGGCGAGCGTGTACCCGACTTCACGTTGAAAACTCCAGAAGGGAAAGAGGTGAACTTCTACCAGTTCATCCAAGGGAAGAAGTGTGTGATACTCGACTTTTGGGCTTCGTGGTGCGGATGGTGCCGCAAGGAATCGCCCAATGTGATGAAGGCTTACGAGGAGTTCAAGGGCGCCGACTTCGACGTCATCAGTGTCTCCTTCGACAACAAACGCGACCGCTGGGTGAAGGCCATCGAGGAGGATAAGACTCCCTGGACCCAAGTGAGCGACCTGTTGGGTTGCGACAAGAGCGACCTCTACAAGTGGTACGACCTGAACGGCATCCCTGCCATCCTGCTGGTTGACGGCAACGGCAAGGTGCTGAAGCTGCGGATGCGCGGCGAACAAATCTATAACAGCGTAAAAGAGGTATTGGGAAAATGAAAAAAATCTGTCTACTGAGCGTAATGATTAGCTTAGTCATGCAGTCATACGCACAATATACCATCAAGGCCACAGGGATGCCTTTGGCGGACGGTGCCAAGGTGATTCTGGAACAATTTGGGGAAAAGATTGACTCTGCCCTTGTCAGCAACGGAGCGTTCTTCATGGAGAGCGACAAGAGGAGCGAGACCTTCTACGCCTCATTGCGAAGCGAGGACAATCAGTGGGGCACCATGTTTTGGCTCGGCAACGACAATGTTACCCTAAACGGTGCCACTGGCGAGATACTTGGCGCTAAGGAAGAGGACAGCTATCAGGCTTATAAGCAAGCGTTGGATCCCGTGTGGAACGAGATGAAAGATGTCGTAGCCAAACGCGACGAAGACTTCCAGAAAAACGGTGAAACCAACTGGGACTACTACAGCCAGTTGCTAGAAGGGCCGCTGAAAGAGAAAGAAGACTCTGTGTTCCTTGCCTTCTGCGACAAGTACCCCAACGCACACATCTGTCTGAACCACATCTACAACTGCCGTGTGATGGACAAATACAGTTTCAAACGCTACAGCGCCATGGCTGCACACCTCGACACGACCAACTTCGTAGGCAAGACGTGGGAGACCTTCAAGGAAATCTACCGACTGGAGAAGACACTGGAACCGGGCAACCCCTTCCCCGTGAGTGTCGAAGGTACGGATGTGTATGGCGACAAATGGTCGCTCGGTGACTATCGAGGGAAATACACTCTGTTAGTCCTCACCGTAGCCACTTCCGGGGATTATAAGAAGATTTATCCGGAGCTCTGCTCTCTCTACGACCGTTTCCATGCGAAGGGATACGACGAGTACGACTTCGTGATTACCGCGGACCGCAAGAACATCCTGAAACATGCCGCCACAATGCCCACCAAATGGAATCTGGTGAGCGACTATAAAGAGTGGAGAACGTCATTGTTGGATAGCATCGAGCTGGACCAAGTCAACCAGTTCTACTTCCTCTCGCCCGACAGGACCATTCTGTGCCACACTAAAGTGTTCGCCGAGGTGAAGGAGGTCATCGAAAAGACTATGAAATAAATATCATCAGAACAGATATGAAAAGGATTTCTATTTTGACAGCATGCGCCCTCACCTGTGTGGGGGTGTTTGCACAATATCCCACAGAGAACCCCGCAGAGGATGCGATACGCACCACCCTCTTCCCGAAGTTGAAGAAACTGGAGATGACACAGATTCCTGGCGCTCCCGTGCTGTCGCAACCGCAACGCATCGACGGCAAGCAACAGGAGATACGCACCGTGAAACACGGTCTCTGCTACCCTGCGCTCTACGACTGGAACGGCGACGGCAAGCTGGACCTCTTGTTGGGCGACTTCTCCACGGGCGACAAAGAGAACAATATCAAGGTCTACCTCAACGAAGGCTCGAAGAAGAAACCCAAGTTCTCGGGGCGTTACTTCTATGCTTACGACACGAAGGGCGACACCATCAGCAACAGCCAGTGGTGCTGCATCGGCATCCACCCACGGTTTGCGGACCTCGACAACGACGGTCGCCTGGACATCCTCTCGGGACAATACAACCCCGGACTCATCTCGTGGTGGAGAGGCACCGACAAAGGCTTCGCCCCACGCCAGTTTGTGGACCAAGAGGGCTACCACGGACAAGCCTATTTCAACGGCAGCGACCCAGACAACCCCAACTCTAACATCTACTGGAACTACACCTCCGCCGGCTTTGCCGACTACAACGGCGATGGCCTGCTCGACCTCTTTGTGGGCGGCACAGGCGGTCTGCGCGTGGCATTGAACGAGGGCACCGCCGACCATCCGAAGTTCGGCCTGCGCAAGCCGCTGCTCTTCGTGGACGGCACACGACTCTCTACCTACCCCTCGGACAAGAACGGCAACATCAGCAAGACCTATATGACCCCGGTGGACTGGGACGGCGACGGTGTGCTCGACATCCTTGCGACGGACAACTACAGCACCAAGGGATGCAACGCCATCACCTTCTTCCGTGGCGTCAACACCAACCTCGGCCTGCGCTTCGAAGCGGGTGTGCCTCTATTCACCACAGCCGACGGCAGCAAGGAACTGCCCGGTTGCCAGCCTCAGATTACCGTAGGCGACGTGAACGGCGACGGAGTGAACGACATCGTCATGGGACTCTCCATCCCCACCATCAACGGCTACGAAGCCGCCGACTCTGTGGCTTGGCAGTGGGTGCACGACACAGGCATACAGATGCCCGGCAAGGATGCGGGAGAGTTCTTCATGTACACCACACTCGACGAACTCAAGAAACGAATAAAAGAGGACCCCATGAACAGCTTCTACTATATAGGTAAGCTGACGGACGAGAAATACCTGACGTTGCGCCACCGCGGCTACGTCTTCGTGATGTACGGCAAGAAGAACAAGGTGGCGGCTCCCGCCCCACAGACACTCACCGTGGCTGCCCCCGTAGAAGTAAAGACAGAGAGGATTGACGAACAGAGTCCTGTCTCCTACCGCATTCTGGGCATCAACGACGAGGGTAATGACCAATTGGGCGAGATTGACGTCATCGTGGAGTTCCAAAAAGGGTGGCACGGATATGCCGAATTGGAGGATTCCACCAAGCAAGAATTCATCCCCACCAAGGTGGCAGTGGAACTGCCCAAAGGAATCATTCTACAAAACGGTAAGATAGATTCTCCTTATTCAGGCACAGGCGTTTACTTTGGCCGTCAGGTGTTCAAGTGCTACTATTTCGCCCCCGAGAAAGAGGGCATCGAACTGCTGAAGAGCAAGAAACTGCCGGTGAAGGTAACCATCTCCTACCAGGTCTGCAACGACCAGATGTGTCTGCCTCCCCAAGAACACACCTTTGAACAAACCATCGAATTGAAATGAGAAGGATTCTATTACTCCTCTGCCTCGCCGCATCAATAGGCGTGGCTACGGCACAAGACTTCGAGGCCCGCAACAAGGCCTTGCATGAATACATGGCCAAATACGCGTCCACATGGTCGGGCAGCCGACACATGTTCCAAGAGTACAGCGAACAGATTGGCACCAAGTGCCTGGACTATTACCTCAGCAAGAAGCTCAACAGCAAAAAGCTGCAGGGCAAGTATGTATTGCTCAACTTCTGGGCCACCTGGTGCACAGGTTGCCGGGCTCTCACAGTGGACCTCGACTCCGTGTTCGTCCACAATGGCGCTGGCTACCAGGATGTGCAACTCATCGGTGTGGATGCCCACGAATCGTTGGTGGACAAAGGCTTCGATGCCGACGAGTGGTGGCAGAAGCATCACATCGGTTTCCCCACAGTAGGCGGCAAGGCCGCCGATGCGCTGTGCGACACGCTGAAGGGCGGTCATCCCTCGCTGATACTCCTCGATGGCGACGGCATCATCCGTGGCCGCTGGGATGCATGGACGGCCTCCACGGCCAACGACGCTCGCTTAGCTATCTGGGCGCTCCACGTGATTCCCCGCGACGGCATACAGGCCGACTCCACCACCGTGGAGAAATATGCCGCTGCGGGCAAATGGGAAGAAGCTGCTTACTTGATGTTGCTGATGCCGGAGAAACTCTCCCTGTCACCCCTACGCTTCCGCATACAGGACCACATGAACCCTAGCGATGCAGTAGCTTACTTGCGTGAGTTGCGCAAAGCCAACGAAGCGACTCGTCCTACCGAAGAATGGGGATTCTGGGAGGCAGACCCAGCCTACGCAACTGCCATCACAGAGATTGTGCGCTACGTCTACAGCAAGGAGGACGCCACGTCAGATGTCCTACTCGCTGCTCGCGACGCTTGCTATATGCTCCTGCGGACCAACAACGCCGCCACTTCCGAGGTGAGACTGATGAGCACTATCCTTTCCTACCGCTACGGCAAGAAGCTGACGGACAATGCCACCGCCAGCGTCAACAGCATAGCCGCCAGTCCGCAGAACTATCGTTTCGACGAGCCCATGCAGGCGAAGCTGAAAGAGCAGATGCAGAAATGGGGTATTCCCGAGATAAAGGAGAAACCGTATGAAATGTCTGCCCAGTCATCTGACCTGGACAAAGAGGCCAAGGAGAACATGGAAGGTCTGTACCAAGAGGTTTCTCTGGACATCAAGGACAACTCCAACGTGAGCGCCGTGGTATCCTTCCCGCAGAAGATGCGTGCCGGCAAGAACCACTACATCGAACTCCGCGTAACTCTCCCCGAGGGTTGGCATGCGTACGCCGACACGGAGCACAACCGCCAGGAGGGCAACATTGCCACCGAAATGAAGGTGGAGATGCCGAAGGGCTTTAAACTACTAGGAAAGGCCACCAACAGCTCTCAGGAGGACGAATTGACCGGCCACTTCTACTTGCGCCAGGACTTCACCTGCCCCACAGAGAGCAAGCTGAAAGGCCAGAGAGAGTTCACAGTGAAGGTGACGCTGACCTATCAGATCTGCAACGGTGGCAGCTGCCTGCCTCCAGCAACAGTGGAAACCACAGGCACCATCAAGATGAAAGATGCCACACAACCATAGCTTTATGGCCAACAGATATCCATTCGCTTGATGAAACGTAAT
>CAYZVH010000185.1:0-5266 GCA_964481755.1 uncultured Bacteroides sp.
ACCGTGCTCACAGTCTTCGGCACCTGTGTGCTGCGTCTGGTGTGGGTCTACACCATAGCCCGCCAGTACCCCACGTACGAGGTGCTGATGGCTGTCTATCCCATCTCGTGGATAGTGACCGGCACGGCGGTATGGTTCACTTATTATCGGGTGCGTAAAAAAGCTTTCGCTTTGCGGACAATATAAAAAGTATTAACTTTGCACACCAAACAGTAATAAACTATGCTATGGAAAACGACCAGACAAACATCTACTGCTCCATCAGTCAGCAACTGAAGTATCTCCAACTGCTGAGCAACCAGTTCCCCACCATTGCGGCGGCGAGCACGGAAATCATCAACCTGGAGGCGATTCTCAACCTCCCCAAAGGAACGGAGCATTTCATGAGCGACCTCCACGGCGAGTACGAGGCTTTCCAGCATGTGCTGAAGAATGCTTCTGGTGACGTGAAACGTAAAGTCAACGAAATCTTCGGCAACACGCTGCGTGAGTCGGAAAAGAAAGAGCTCTGTACCTTAATATATTACCCCAAGCAGAAACTGGAACTGGTGAAGTCCGCCGAGACAGACCTCGAGGACTGGTACGTCATCACGCTCAACCACCTCATACAGGTGTGCCGCAGCGTCTCCTCGAAGTACACCCGCTCGAAAGTGCGCAAAGCCCTGCCGGCGGAGTTCTCCTATATTATACAGGAGTTGCTCCACGAGAATTCCATGGAGCCTAACAAGCACGGCTATGTGAACGTCATCATACAGACCATCATCGCCACCCACCGGGCCGACCAGTTCATCGAGGCGATGTGTAACCTCATCCAACGGCTGGTCATCGACTCGCTCCATGTGATAGGCGACATCTTCGACCGTGGTCCGGGAGCACACCTCATCATGGACTTGCTCTGCAACTACCACAATGTGGACATCCAGTGGGGCAACCACGACATCCTGTGGATGGGTGCCGCCGCCGGCTGCGACAGCTGCATCGCCAACGTGCTGCGCATAGCCATGCGCTATGGCAACCTGGCTACCCTGGAGGACGGCTACGGCATCAACCTATTGCCGCTCGCCACCTTTGCCATGGACACCTATGGCGACGACCCCTGCACCGTGTTCTACCCGAAGATGGACGAGGACGATAAGACCCACAACGAACGTACCCGCAAGCTTATCGCCCAGATGCATAAGGCCATCAGCGTGATACAGTTCAAACTGGAGGCCGCCATCGTCAAGCGCCGGCCCGAGTTCGACATGGCAGACCGCAACCTGTTGGACCTCATCGACTATGAGCGAGGTGTGCTGCGCATCAACGGTGCCGAGTACGAACTGTGCGACCGCTACTTCCCCACCATAGATCCCAAGAATCCGACTCAACTCACCGACGAGGAGCAGGACATCGTGAAGAAGATGCACCGCTCGTTCATACTCAGCGAGAAACTCAAACGCCACATCCAGTGCCTTTATACCCACGGTAGCATGTACCTGGTGGTGAACTCCAACCTCCTCTATCATGCCTCCGTGCCCCTCAATACCGACGGATCGCTGAAGGAGGTCTTCATCCAGGGCAAGCCCTACAAAGGCAAGGCGTTGCTCGACAAGATAGACAACCTCGCCCGCTTGGCGTTCAACGACGACCCCTCGAAGGACAAAGCCTTCGCCATCGACTACATGTGGTACCTGTGGTGCGGCAAGGACTCTCCGCTGTTCGACAAGTCGAAGATGGCCACCTTCGAGCGCTACTTCGTGAAAGACAAGTCCCTGCAGACTGAGGAGAAAGGTAACTACTATGCCTTGCGCGACAGCGAGGAGATGTGCGACCGCATGCTCGACGAATTCCAGGTGACCGGTGAGCATCGCCACATCATCAGCGGTCACGTCCCCGTGAAGACCAAGAAGGGCGAGAACCCCATAAAAGCAAACGGCAAACTGCTGGTCATCGACGGCGGTTTCTCCAAAGCCTACCATTCCGAGACCGGCATCGCAGGCTACACCCTGGTCTACCATTCGCGCGGCTTGCAGCTTGTGCAACACGAACCATTCACCTCTGCCCAGGAGGCCATCCGTTATGGTAAGGACATCATCTCCACCACCCAACTGGTGGAACTGAGCAGCAAGCGTGTGATGGTGCGCGACACCGACAAGGGTAAGGAACTGGAGCGTCAGATTTGCGACCTCTACAACCTCCTCACCGCCTATCGCAAAGGAGTCATCAAGGAGCGGTGATTGCCGCTCCTTCATTACCGCTCTTCTTCCATCAAGGGCTGAAGACTGTAAGCCTGGCGGCCAGATAGCGTGTGCTCGGGAGTATGTAATCGGCCCACGGATAAACTTTTTTCGGAAAGAAGGGGATATATTGTTCCAATTTTCATAATTTTGCCGCTTGATAGCAAGACAATGTTACAGAGAGAGGATTGGAACGCATGACAAACTCAGACACTACATACGGTGAAGCGCGCGACAAGTTCAGACAGATGTATGAACAACGTCACGTCGAACTCGTGGATTTCGCCGCGGGGATGGTAGGCCGTCACGATGTGGCTGAGGACCTCGTGCAGGAACTCTTCGCCCGCATGTGGGAGAAGGGTGTGGACATGAACCATCTGACTGAGGGCTATCTGTTCACTAGCGTGAAGAATGCAGCTATCGACTACCTTCGACGGGTGGAGATGGAGAACCGTTATGCCGAACAGGTGGAACTCACCGCTGAGGAGACCACCGAATGGGAAGAACAACTGGACGAACAGATGCTGACGCTGCTCTTCAAGGAGATTGATAAACTGCCCGAGCGTTGCCGTGAGATTTTCCTGCTCCACCTGGACGGATACAGCAACGATGAGATAGCCGAACAGATGAACCTCTCCGTGTTGACCGTGAAGACTCAAAAGAAACGGGCCATGAAGAAGCTCCGCGATTACTTCGACGACGAAGGAGAACACACAGGACTGCTGCCGATACTCTCAATCGCAGGCTTTGCCTTGCTCTGCTGTGCGGCTTTGCTCTGAATATCCTCACTATTCAATCTACTCTATAATAAAAGGCGGCTCATCACGAGCCGCCTTTTACCCATTTAAAATATATTATAAACTTAAATCAACAAATGGTCTGCGCAAGACACAGCGCAAATGATACTCTGATGAGAGTAGTCTTATTTAGTCGCAGCAGCTGCCGTGGGGCGAACTGCTGTCACATCCTGCGGAAGCCATACCTTCATGTTGCCCTTGCCACGGTGAGCCCACGCGAAGTAGGGGATGAGGGTGAGGTTGGTGTCGCGTACGGTCAACTGACCTTCCTTGTTGTAGGACAACGTCTGTGCCTTGGTCTGCAAGGTGACGAGCTGTTGTCCTTTGTAAAGGGTGAGCACATTGCGGTAGTCGTTGGCAATGAAGCTGTCGTAAGCCTGTTGCCCCTCGGTGAAGGTGGGCTGTTGGTTGACGAGGATGCTCATGAGGTCGGTACCGCCATTGTCGGGCCATTCGGCACAGTAGACCAGCGGACCGCGTTGCACTGAGACGCAACCTCTATCGGCAACCACATTCTCATTTGCAACAATGGTGCGTACAGGCATGTCGAAATGCACACGCACCTGGTCGCCCTTCTTCCACTTGCGGTCGATGGTGAAGTATCCGTCAGTTGTGATTTCACCCTCGGCTGTCTGTCCGTTGACGGTGATGGAGTATGAGGGCTGCTTGTTGTCGCTATAGACATAGAGGTCCGAAGGAACGGGCTGTCCCTTTAGCCATCCGGGAACACGTACCTTCATGGCAAACTGTCCGGCTTTGTTGGCATCCACGTTGATGGCGATGTCGCCGTCCCACGGATAGCGTGTGTCCTGCGTGAGGTTGACCTTCTTGCCGGCAACGCTCAGTGAGGCAGAGTTGTCGAGGAAGAGGTTCACATAGACGTTGCGGTCCTTCACTGCATAGACGTAGCCCGGTAACGAGGGGAGGAAACGGCAGATGTTGCTTGGGCAGCAGGCGCAACCAAACCAAGGCTGGCGTGCGTGCTGACCGGTGCTCTCCAACGGGTTGGGGTAGTAGAAGCTACCGCCGTCGAGGCTCACGCCACTGATGAGGCCATTGTAGAGCGTGCGTTCCAGCACGTCGTAGTATTTGCTCTCGCCATGGAGTAGGAACAGACGATGGTTGACGTAGACATTGCCGATGGCGGCGCACGTCTCGCAGTATGCCGTGAGGTTGGGCAACTCATAGTTGGCGCCGAAGGCCTCGCCATGGCTGGTGGCACCTATGCCTCCGGTGATGTAGAGTTTCTTGCTGACGATATTCTCCCAGATGCGGTCGATAGCATGGATGTAGGCGGTGTCGCCTGTGAGGGCAGCCACATCGGCCATGCCGGCATACATGTATGCTGCGCGTACGGCGTGACCTACAGCTTCGCTCTGTTCAACGACAGACTGGTGACTCTGCGAGTAGGCTTTCTTGAAACTGGTCTTGCCCCGGTAGTCGAGGAAGAACTTGGCCTGGTCGAGGTAGCGCTTGTCGCCCGTAGCTAGGTAAAGCTTGCAGAGTCCCATTTCGGCTATCTGATGACCGGGCACTACGCAGGCTTGTCCTTCGTTGGGACCAACCTCACGAACAACGCAGTCGGCATAGCGGATGGCGATGTCGAGGAACTTTCGGCTACCGGTGGCTTGGTAGTGAGCTACGGCAGCCTCGGTCATGTGACCCAGGTTATAGAGTTCGTGGCTCAGGTCCTCCGTCTTGCTCCAGCGTGTAGGCCCTGCCCAACGGTGTGGATGTTTGGGGTTCTGTGTGCGGGCGGTGTAGAGGTAACCGTCGGGTTCCTGTGCCGCACCGATGATGTTGAGCACGCTGTCGATGTAGGCTTTCAGTTGCTTGTCCGGGTAGGTCTGCAGGATGTACGACGCTCCTTCGATAGTCTTATAGGGGTCGGTGTCGTCGAAACTGAAGGGCATCAACTTAGTGACGTCGTAGTCCTCGCTGGGGTGCACGGCCCGTTCGAAATTCTTGTATCGCCCTTCGCTCTCGCATTTGCTAAATGCCAAGGGGATGGTAACTTTGCGTGAGGTTTCCAATCGCTGTCCCCAGAAGGAGTTGCCGTCCACTTTCACCGATGTGAAGGGAACGGGTGTGATGGGATAGCCGCTGGACGGGTTGTTGCTCTTCTGTGCCATGGCCGGCAGTAGCGTGGCTGCTGCCAAGGCAGTGGTAAGGATTATCTGTTTCATAGATTCTAAAGATTTTGTTTGTTCTCAATAAGGGTTGCATTATCGTTGGCAAATTTAGAAATAAATC
>CAYZVH010000186.1:0-5221 GCA_964481755.1 uncultured Bacteroides sp.
CCGATGGATATCTCCGCCATCATCTCCAACTTCTACGGACGCGCCGGCTACGTGCGCCTCTACAACGGAGAGTATGGCTCTATCACCTTCATCGGCACCGTGTCGCCTGCCGGCGGTAACCTGAAGGAACCGGTGACCGAGAACACCAAGAAGGTGGCCCGTTGCTTCTACGCTCTGGAGCAGGAGCGCGCCGACAAGAAACGCTACCCGGCAGTGAACCCCATCGACTCCTACTCCAAGTATCTGGAGTATCCCGAGTTCGAGGAGTACATCACCAAACGTATCAACGACCAGTGGCTTGCCAAGGTGAACGAGATAAAGACCCGCCTGCTGCGCGGTAAGGAAATCTCAGAGCAGATTAACATTCTGGGCGACGATGGTGTGCCTGTGGACTATCATGTCATCTTCTGGAAATCGGAACTCATCGACTTCGTGGTCCTGCAGCAGGATGCCTTCGACGAGATAGACGCCGTCACCCCGATGGAGCGTCAGGAGGAGATACTCGACATGGTGATAGACATCTGCCATGCGGAGTTCACCTTCGATAACTTCCTGGACGTGATGGACTACTTCAAGAAGATGATCAACATCTGCAAGCAGATGAACTACTCCGCTTACAAGTCCGACAAGTACTACGACTTCAAGCGTCAGCTGGAGGAGTTGGTGGCTGAAAGAAAGGTGCAGAACTAATAAGAGCATAGAGATATGGCAACTAAAGCATTTCAAAAGATATACACGAAAATCAATCAGATAACCAAGGCCACCTGTTCGCTGAAGGCCACAGGGGTAGGTTATGATGAACTCGCCACCGTCAACGGCAAGTTGGCCCAGGTGGTGAAGATTGCCGGCGACGACGTCACGTTGCAGATTTTTGAGGGAACCGAGGGCATCCCTACCGATGCCGAGGTCATCTTCTTGGGCAAGGCTCCTTCCATCAAGGTGAGCGACCAGCTGGCAGGACGTTTCTTCAATGCCTTCGGCGACCCTATTGACGGTGGTCCAGAGGTGGAAGGAACGGAGGTGGAGATTGGCGGTCCGTCCGTGAACCCCGTGCGCCGTAAACAGCCTTCGGAGCTCATCGCCACGGGTATCGCCGGCATCGACCTGAACAACACCCTGGTGTCCGGACAGAAGATTCCCTTCTTCGCCGACCCGGACCAACCCTTCAACCAGGTGATGGCCAACGTGGCCCTACGCGCGCAGACCGACAAAATTATCCTGGGCGGTATGGGTATGACCAACGATGACTACCTCTACTTTAAGAACGTGTTCTCCAACGCTGGCGCGCTCAACCGCATCGTCTGCTTCATGAACACCACCGAGGACCCTCCTGTGGAGCGACTCCTCATCCCCGACATGGCGCTGACTTCCGCTGAGTACTTCGCTGTGGAGAAGAACGAGCGCGTGCTGGTGCTGCTGACCGATATGACCTCCTACGCCGACGCGTTGGCTATCGTGTCCAACCGTATGGACCAGATTCCTTCGAAGGATTCCATGCCGGGCTCCCTTTATTCCGATCTGGCGAAGATCTACGAGAAGGCTGTGCAGTTCCCCTCCGGAGGTTCCATCACCATCATTGCCGTCACCACCCTGTCCGGTGGCGACATCACTCACGCTGTGCCTGACAACACCGGTTACATCACCGAGGGTCAGCTCTTCCTGCGCCGTGACAGCGATATCGGTAAGGTCATCGTCGACCCGTTCCGCTCGCTCTCCCGTCTGAAACAGCTCGTGAGCGGCAAGAAGACCCGCAAGGATCACCCGCAGGTGATGAACGCCGCCGTGCGTCTGTACGCCGATGCCGCCAACGCCAAGACCAAGATGGAGAACGGTTTCGACTTGACCGACTACGACGAACGTACACTGGCCTTCGCCAAGGACTACGCCAACCAACTGCTGGCCATCGACGTCAACCTCAACACGACGGAGATGCTAGATGTGGCTTGGTCGCTCTTCGGCAAATACTTCCGTCCCGAGGAGGTCAATATCAAGAAAGAACTGGTGGACGAGTTCTGGGTGAAGAAACAATAAAATACGGATTAAGATATGGCTATCAAATTTCAATATAACAAGACCTCGCTTCAGCAGCTCGAGAAGCAACTGAAAGTGCGGGTGCGCACCCTGCCTATCATCAAGAATAAGGAGAGTGCCCTGCGCATGGAAGTGAAGAAATGCAAGGCTGAGGAGGCGGAGTTGGAGGAAAAGCTTGAACAGCAGATTCAGGCGTACGAAGCCATGTTCGCTCTGTGGAATGAATTCGACGCGTCCTTGATCAACGTGAAGGATGTGCACTTGAATGTGAAGAAGATTGCCGGAGTGAGGATTCCGGTGCTCGACAGCGTGGAACTGGGCATCCGTCCGTTCAGCATGTTCAACAGCCCCAAGTGGTACTACGACGGGATAGAGCTGTTGCGGGGCTTGGCCCAGACCGCCATCGAACGCGAGTTTGCGGGGGCTAAGCTCAACCTGCTCGAGTATGCGCGCAAGAAGACCACCCAGAAGGTGAACCTCTTCGAGAAGGTGCAGATACCGGGCTACCAGGATGCCGTGCGCAAGATCAAGCGTTTCATGGAGGACGAGGAAAACCTGTCCAAGTCGTCGCAGAAAATTCTGAAATCCATTCAGGAGCGAAGAAAGGAGGCCGAGGCATGATAACGAAAATGAATAAACTCACCTTCCTGGTGTTCCATAAAGAATATGAAGCGTTCCTCGAAGGAATACGTGAACTCGGTGTGGTGCACGTCGTGGAGAAACAGTGCGGCGGCATGGACACCGAGTTGCAGAACTTCGTGCAGAAGCGGTCGCAGTACAAGACGCTGTTGACTGAGATGGCGAAGCTGGCCGGCAAGGAGACGCAGCCCGCCGTGCATCCCGAGATGACGGAGGATGCCCTGTGGACCCGATATGCTGACCTACAGAAACAACTGCAGGACCTGAACTTGCGTATCCCTGCCCTGGACAAGGAAATTGCCCAGCTGGAGGTGTGGGGCGAGTTCAGTTGGAGTAAGATCGACAGTCTGAAAGCATGCGGCTGGCAGCTCCGCTTCTTCTCTTGTGCCGAGAAGGACTTCAAGGAAGAGTGGAACGAGCGTCAGGACCTGGTGATAGTGGAGCGCGTGAACGGAACCATCTACTTCGTCACCCTCACCAACGCACTGGTAGACCTCGGCCTGGAACCTCTGCGCCTACCGCAGAAGAGCCTCTCCGAGCTCACTGCCGACAAACAACGTCTGCTGGCGGAGATTGCCGACAAACAGAAGCAATTGCAAGAGTTCTGCTCCACCTACTACCAGACCGCTTGCCACTACCAGCAACAGCTGATGGCCAACATCGACCTGAAGACTGTGCGGCTCAGCGGCGAGCAGATGGCGGACGGTGCCGTGGTGCTGCTCGAAGGCTGGATACCCGAAGAGAACGCGACTGCTGTCACCCGGTGGCTCGACGAACAAGGCATCTACTACACGATGCGTGCCGCTACGCGGGAGGACAATGCGCCGATTAAGTTCCGCAACAACGCCATTACACGCATGTACGAGGTGCTGACGAAGATGTACGGCATGCCCGACTATGGCGAGTTCGACCCTACGCCCATCGTCGCGCCTTTCTTCACCCTCTTCTTCGCCATGTGTATGGGCGACGCGGGTTACGGTGTAATATTGGTGCTGCTGGGCTTCTTCCTCAAGAAGAAACTCTCTAAGTCCCTGGCCGGCATGATGAATCTGGTCATCACCTTGGGCATCGTCACCACAGTGGTGGGCACCATCCTGGGCTCCTGCTTCGGTGTGAGCCTGTTCGACCTGCAGCTGCCCGACTGGATGAAGCAGTTCATGATAACGGGCAAGATCGACGGCACCAGCTATGACAAGCAGATGCTGCTGGCGTTGCTCATCGGTGTGGTGCACATCTGCATCGCCATGACCGTGAAGGCACTCACCAACACGGTGCGCTACGGATTCAAGAACACCCTGAGCGACTGGGGCTGGCTGCTGCTCGTTGTCGGATTCATCGCCACGGGCGGACTCTCGTTCTTCGAGGTTATCTCCCAGAATGTCACCACCTGGGCCTTCATCATCATCGGCAGCGTGGCCTCCATCGGCATCTACTTGCTCAACAATCTGCGGCGCAACATCTTCATCAACATCGGTGTCGGCTTGTGGGACACCTACAACATGGCCACCGGTCTGATGGGCGACGTGCTCTCGTACATCCGTCTTTACGCCTTGGGCTTGGCCGGCGGCATGCTCGGCGGTGTGTTCAACCAGTTGGCCTTCATGGTGCAGGATGCCGCGGGTGGAGTGCCCGGATGGATCTTCTGCGGTCTCATCCTCGTCTTCGGCCACACGCTCAACATCGCCATGTCGTGCCTCAGTGCCTTCGTGCACCCGCTCCGTCTGACGTTTGTCGAATATTTCAAAAACTCCGGCTACGATGGTAAGGGCGAACCTTACAAGCCGTTTTCAGTAATCAAAACAAATAATTAAAACATAAAACGATAAAGCTATGAATGAAATTTTGGGTTATTTAGGTTTGGGCCTTATGCTGGGCCTGTCAGGTATCGGTAGTTGCTACGGTACAACCATCGCAGGAAACGCTGCCGAGGGAGCTCTGAAGAAAGACTCCTCAAAATCCGCCGCGTACATGATTCTCTCCGCATTGCCCGCCACACAAGGACTCTACGGATTCGTTGCTTTCTTGATGTCCATGGGCCGCGACTTCGCCACCGATGGTCCGCTGATGCTGGGTATCGGTCTGGGTGTCGGTCTCGTGTGCCTCTTCTCGGCCATCCGTCAAGGACAGATTTGCGCCAACGGTATCTTGGGAATCTCGCAGGGACATGACGTGTTGACCAACACCATGATTTACGCCGCCTTCCCTGAGTTCTACGCCATCCTGTCATTGGTTGCAGCGTTGATGATCTGATAGATAAGCGCAATCAGTATACCACGAAAGGTCTGTGTGTCCTCAGCGGATGCGCAGACTTTTCGTTTTTATTGCCCAGGCATGCGGCGAAGAGCGGGTAAGTAATGTCTCTCGTAGCCACTTATTGTATATTATTTTCATTTTTGCGCACAATAAATTGCCTCTAAACTTTTGCAATCCAACAATATTCCGTACTTTTGCCGCGAAATTGTAAAAACCGTATGGCAAAGGAACTAATGACTCCCGACTACGTGTTCGAATCGAGTTGGGAGGTTTGCAATAAAGTTGGTGGAATATATAC
>CAYZVH010000187.1:0-5204 GCA_964481755.1 uncultured Bacteroides sp.
TGGTAGAGCGACTTGTTGCTGCTGTCCCGCTTCTCCAGGAAGATGATGTCGTGCAAGGTCAGCACCAAGGGAACGTTGCAGCGCAGGGGAGCGGTGTTGCTGGTGCAGTGGAGCAGGTCCGGGTGGATGTGCTTCAGTGCGCGCGGCAGCCCCACCTGTTCCCAAAGCGGGTAGCTCGGGGTGTTCACCTCCACGATGTGAAAGTTGTCCGTCTCCTGCAGACAACGGTCTTCGCCCGGACTCACCAGTATGTAGTATTGGTTGTCGTGGTCCATCCGCTGCAGTTCGCGTATGGTCTCCAGCACCACGAAGTCCATCCCGTGTTTGTGCGGACGGAAGATGCGTTGGGCTTCTATAGCGATTTTCATCATATCTCAGTTATTTGATTAAGTTGTTCTCCTCGTCTTTATACTCACTCTTGGACCGGAACAGTCCGCCTATGCCGCCCAACATCTTGCGCACACGCAGGAAGAAACTCTGGTAGATGGAGCCGGCGGCCTTCATCGTGTTGTTGTTGGTCAGGATGCGTGCCTTGCGGTTGGTCACGAACTTCAGTTTGCCGTAGGGTTTCATGGCCAGAGCCAACGAGCCGTCCTCGCCCCGAAGGATGTCCGTGCGGAACTGCAGTTGTCGGCCCAGTTCCGTGCGGAAGGCGAACACCATGCCTCGCACGTTCAGCTCCGGCCGCTTGATGTTCTGCAACCGCAGGTAGCAGTCGCGCAAAGTCTCGTAGATCCATAGTTGGAAGGGTGAATGCCCCTCGTCGGGGATGAAACTCCAGAGGGCGTAGCAGCACGCCACCCCTTTGTGGTCGAGCGCCCGCACCATGGTCTCTATATAATAAGGAGGGTAGATGGAGTCCGCGTCGATGCAGAGGTAGTATTCACCCCTGGCGTGAGCCAGTCCGCAGTTGCGCGCGTGTCCAGGCCCTTTCTTCTCCTCGGCGTACCACGTCACTCCCAGGTCCGTCAGCACCTCTCGGGTGTTGTCCGTGGAGAGGTTGTCCACCACGATAATCTCGTAGGGTATGTCGGTGATGTTGCGGCAGAGGGAGTAGAGGCAACTGAGAATGTGTCTCCCCTCGTTGTGGGCGATGGCCACCACCGACACGGTGGGGTGTTGCACCTCGTTCAACTTTTTCAAGTGAAAACGTACCTTCTCCTTAGTGGCATGCGAAGCCTCCTCGTAGGGCTTTTCGTAGTCGGACAGATAGGGTGTGTACCATTTCATAGACGTGTGTGGTATGAGTTGTTTCTAGTAAATCCTTTGGCAATATAAGCAGATTATACGGACTTCTTGTCCTTTTCCGCCTTTTTTTTCAATAATGTGTCGAATAGCACAATCCATTGGTGCATGATGGCTGGCTTATTGTACCGTTTGATGTGTTCGCCGGCCTTCGCACCCATCGCCTTGCGTTCCTGGTCGTGCTCCATTAGGTAACATATCTTCTCCGCCATGGCATCCGTGTCGCCCACGGGCACCAGGAATCCGTCGTCGCAGTCGGTGATGGCGTCACGCGGTCCGCAGGGACACTCGAAGGCTACGGGTGGCAGGCCACAACTCATGGCTTCTATCAACACCATCACGAATCCCTCGAAACGTGAGCTCAGCACGAAGATGGAGCTGTCGCGGTACTTGTCCACGATGTTGGTTACCGCATCCTCCAGGTGTACATTGGTCAGTCCGTGTTGGTCGGCGAACGCTTGGTAGCTGCTCTTGTCACCCTTGCCGTAGACGTAGAGTTCCCAGTCGGGGTGGCGTTTGTTCACCGTGCACCAGGCCTTCAGCAGCAGGTCGAACCCCTTCTGGTAGACGAAGCGTCCCACGGCGATGACTTTGTGCGAGGTCAGCTCGCTCTGCCGCTCCGTTTCGAAGGGGATGGGGTTGCTGATGACGGTCACGTTGCTCAGCTCCGGCCAATAGTCGCGGTCCTCATGGCTGAGCACGATGAAGCGGTCCAGTCGCCTGAGCTTGCCGATGAGTTGTCTCATCCACAGTTTGGCGAACATCTCCTTCATGAAGTTCGTGTCGCCCGCCTCGAAGTTGCGGTAGTTCTTGCGGTTCACGTGCAGCTCGCCTATCTTCAGACTCCCGTCCTTGATGGAGGTGATGAAGTTTATCTCCCTCCTGAGCAGCGAGACGGTCACATTCGGCCGGATTTCGAAGAGCGCTTTCTTCAGACGCTTCTTGTAGATGCCTTGCTTGTAGAGGTAGACGGGAATCTTCAGCAGGAAGGGCAGGTTCCACAACTTTTCGAAGTTCACGTCCAGATAGATGAGGTGAATCTTCGGTGAGAGTTGGTAGTAGGGCTCTTTCCCCTTGCCGTCCGTCAGGATGATGTAGATTTCGTACCCGGCTTCCTCGGCCAGGTAGTTTACTTTGGTGGTGAGCACACGTTCCACGCCGCCCGAAATGTAGAGCGACGGTGTGCAGTATACGATTTTTGTCTTGTCCATATTTTGTTCTCTGTCTCTTAGTCTCCGGTGTGTGGTGAGGTCACCATTCGCCGAAGGTATGTGTCATGTAGTCGGCAATCTGGTCCGCGCATTTGTCTATGTTGTAAGTGGTCTCGGCCAATCGGCGTGCGTTGCGGGCGAACTCACTCGAACGCTCCTCGGAGGCGGAGAAACTGTCCACGGCTTCGGCCCAAGCCTGTGGGTCGTTCGGTTTCACCTTCAGTCCGACTCCGACCTTCTCCACGTCGATGGGGTGGTAGGGGTTGTCCGTCACGATGATGGGCTTGCCTAGGGCCAGGGCTTCCACGATGGAGGTGTGTCCTGTGCAGTAGGAGAGTCCCTTGGCGTTGATGGGAATCACCACCGCTTTGGCTTTCAGAGTCCGCAGGGCGGTGAACGTCTGCGTGCTGTTCTGTCGGGGGATAAGATGAATCTTCACATGTTCGGTGTCGCGCTCCTGCAGTCCGCAGCCGATGTAGGCGTAAATCTCTAGTCGCTGCCCGGACCGCTCAAAACCCTCGATGAGTGTGTCGTAGTCCCGATTCTCCAGTCCCGTGGAGATGAAGAAGTCCTCGTCCGCCGTCGGCTCCTCTTGCTCTGCCACGATGCGGTCGATGTAGGAGAGCTGTGTTCCCCAGTGGAGGAGTTCCGCCTGGTCTTGCCGCACGACCCCGCGCTGGATGCACTCCTCCATGTTCCTGGGCGAGTGGAAATAGACCTTGTCGAACACCTTGTAGACCCACCGGATGTACCAGCGGTTGCTGCTCGTGATGGTCGGCGTGAAGTGCAGGATGCCGGCCAACCGCTCGTGTCGGAGGTAGCCCATCCGCTTCGCCAGGGCCAGCAGTAGGTAAAACTTTCCCTTCAGGTAGGGGAAGAACAGGAAGTCGGCACGCATCCTGTGCAACTGCCGTATGTCCTGCAACGCTCCCTTCAGACTCCCGGCCTGGGAGTAGAACGAGACCTCGGCTCCCTTCTGCTCCAGCTCGAGGGCTCCATATAGTATCTGTGACGAGAAGTCGCCCGTCCGCACCTTGGCGGCTATGTTGCTGAGGCTGTAGCCGCAGTAGACAATTTTGGGACGTTTCCCAGTCTTGACTGATTCAGTTGTTTGTTCTTCTTGACTCATGCTCTTTCTTCGATTAAAGTTCGTCTATCACCTTCTGCATCTGCGTGGTCCACGATAGGGACCGGATGCTGTCGCGTATCGCCTGCGAGTCCATCTTCAACGATTCATTGAACTGGAGGATGGACTCGATGTCCACGGGCGACTCGTCGGCCGGAGCCTTCATGATGTAGGGTCGGTCGTTGAAGTCCTCGTCGTCCTCGGAGAAGATGAAGGGGATGCCACGGGCTGCATACTCGCGGTTCTTCAGTGTCTTGATGGAACGCACCCCGCTGCGGTGGCGTGCCAGACTGCCTACGGCAAAGTCGCACTGGTTGAAGCAGTCATCCAACTCCTTACCGAACATTGTACCATGAAAGATGACGTACTGCTGTAGGCCGTACCTCTCTATCAACTCATGGAATCCGGGGGCATGCTTGGAATCGTACATCTCCGACGGACCTATGCCGCCCACGATGTGGAAGTAGACCGTCGTCTCACGAGGCTGTTTGTAGTATTCGCCCAATCCATGGATGAGTCGGTCGAATCCGTGCCAATAGTGCACCTCGGCCACTCCTATCAAGTGAAACTCACTGGGTGTGGCGTGCGGTGTGGGTCGCCACAGGGCGATGGAGTCGAAGTCCACGCCGTTGGAGATGCGTATGGTGCGTTGCCCGAAGATTTGTTCATCTTGACTGAAGGTGACGATGGCGTCTGTCTGCCGGGCCAACTTGTGGCGGAACAGTTGGTCAACCTTCAGTTGTAGACGTTCCGACAACGAGAAACCATTATACTCCTGATCGTAGGGGTAGGTGGGTATCTCGATGGCCGTGCGCACACCCAATGCTTTCAGCCGACGGAACATCCGTATGGTGAAGGGGTTGGCATTGTGGAACGAGCGGGCGTAGACCACGTCGATGTGGTTGTCGCGAACGTAGTCCACTATAGCATTATAGCACATCCGTTTCCGCAGGGATGCCAACCGTCCTTTCCCGAAGTTCTGCAGCACCTCGCCGTCGACGTAGCGTATGCGGTCGCCGCTCGGGGCGATGTCGTAGGTGCACACATGCACCTCGTGGCCGTTCTCCCGCAGCCCCTTCAGCTGGTAGTGTATCTTCTTGCTGATGCCGCTGTACTCCGCGAAGCCGTGGTATACAATAAACAGTATCTTGTGTTTGTCCATTTGCCGGATAGTTGTGTTAGTTCATCATTCTTCTGTTGGTTCGTCACCTCCGTCTCTTCTTCTCGGTCAGCAGCCGCTCGAAGAGGTCGGTCCATAACTTCATCACGCGGTCGGGAGCATAGCGCATGCTGTTGACCTGAGCCTTGCGCCCCATCTCCTGGCGTATCTCCTCGTGGTCTATCATGAACTCGATGGCCTTGGCCAGCTCCGTGACGCTGCCGTTCTCCACCAGCAGTCCGTCCTCGCCGTTGCGGATGATGTCCGACGGACCATGCGGACAGTTGAACGACACGCAGGGCAGACCGCACTGCATGGCCTCCACCAGCACCAGCCCGAAACCTTCGAAGCGCGAGCTCATCACGTAGAACGAACTCTCGGTATATTTGTCGGCGATGTTCCTCACCGGAGCGTGCAGGTGCATCGTTTCGCTCACGCCCGCCTCTTGAATCTGTCGGTTGAG
>CAYZVH010000188.1:0-5194 GCA_964481755.1 uncultured Bacteroides sp.
TCAAGCCCCAGCAGCCCGAGTTCCCCGCCAACGTGTTCGTCACCGGCGACGCCGCCTCAGGCGCCAGCCTCGTGGTGCGCGCCTTGGCTGCCGGCCGCGACACCGCCGCCAAGGTGGACGCGTTCCTGCGGTAAGCGCTGAGAAGGCCTTCCCCTGCGTGGGTGCGGTCATCGCCCCCCACGAACAGGAGTCGGGGAAAACGCCCGGCCAAGTGTGCTGTCGGCACGACTATCGTCACCTTCAGCCCGCACGGCTCCAGGGGGAAACTCTCTACCAGGTAGGCTGCCGACATGACTCAAAGCACAGAGAAGGCGCCACTTTCCCCGGTCATAAGCGAAAAGATTATCCCTTCGCATCCTATTGTAACATAGGGTGCGGAGGGATTTTTTCTGTTTTCGCCCACATTTTTTCGTGCAAAAGCTTTCCGTGTATAGAAAATGTAGTATCTTTGCAACCGCAAAACCAAAAAGACTGGTTTCATAGTATCGTCGGTCGTTGGTTGGGTTTTCATTTGCCGAAATGGCTCAGTTGGTAGAGCAATTCATTCGTAATGAATAGGTCCCCGGTTCGAGTCCGGGTTTCGGCTCCATTCGTCAGAAGCAGTTTCTTTTAGGAACTGCTTTTTTATTATCGTATAAACAGTCATTCTTATCCTACTATGGCAAAAAGAAAACATAGCGGCATCCCGATGCCCAAACTCATCACGGCCATCGTCGTCATCGTCTCCTCTCTGGTAGCGTGCATACTGCCCCAGAAGAACAGCCTACGCTCGCTCTTCACCAAGCAGAGCGCCACCCAGGACACCACACAGCTGGAGATACCCGCCGTCCTCACCGACCGCCCGGAGACCATCATCCGTCACACAGGCTACGTCACTTCCTACAACTCCACCTATCGCACCCCCAACTGGGTGGCGTGGTCGCTCAGCCCCGAGAAACTCATTGAGGTCGTCAGCCGCACGAACGACTTCCTACCCGACCCGCAGCTGCCCACCGCCGAGGCCGTCACCACGGACGACTACAAGGGTTGCGGCATGGACCGTGGCCACATGTGTCCCGCCGGCGACAACAAGTGGAACCTGCAGGCTATGGAGGAGAGTTTCTACATGACCAACGTCTGTCCCCAGAACCACAACCTCAACCGTGGCGATTGGAAGGAGTTGGAGGAGATGTGTCGCGACTGGGCCCGCCGCGACGGCAAGGTCTACATCGTCTGCGGCCCCATCTATTACGACCAGCGCCACAAGACCATCGGGCGTGACCATAAGGTGTCGGTCCCCGAGGCTTTCTTCAAGGTGGTGCTCGCCATGGGCGACAGTCCCCGTGCCATCGGCTTCATCTTCAAGAACACCTCCGGCAACCATTCGCTGGACATGTACGTCAATTCCGTGGATGAAGTGGAGCGCATCACGGGCATAGATTTCTTCCCCGCCCTCTCCGATGATGTGGAGCGCGAGGTAGAGGCGTCGTACGATATTAAGCAGTGGCTTGAGTGAATAGTCTCGGCAGCGGAGCCTGTGCCCTAAAGGGCTGCCGATTTTGTTTTTTGTCCGCAGCAAGCTGCGGCAGGTCCTACCACCTTCCTCGTCCTATCGTATTTCTCGTCCTAAGGAATGTTTCTGTGGTGAAGTAACATAAAACGTGAAACTTTCGACGTCTTTTGGCCTGCCAAAAGACAATGCTTCGTTTGGGCTTATACAACCGGTTGTCTTGGCTTATACAACCGATTGTCTTGGCCTACACAACCGGTTGTCTTAAGCCCTTGCGAACGATTGTCTGAATCAATAGATTTTAGCCTCTTTGTTTTTTAATTAGCCCCACCTTGGCTTGTTCCACCGCCGCTTTCAGCGCAGCCTTCTTTCCTTCGAACCGATGCCACAGCAGGGTGCTGCGGGGCGAGGGAGTCTCCGGGGCCTGCGCCACCTTGCCGCGGGTGAAGGGGTCGCACGCCAGATAGTCGTGCAGGATGTCCACTATCTGCTGCGGAGTCGTCCGCGTCAGCTTCGCCAACTCCACCACCTCCGGCACGTTCGGCTCCATCGTGTCCGCTATCAGCTGTGGGTAGAGGTCCAACGCCAGGATGCCCGTCCGCCAGGCCTTCAGCAGTTCGGCGGCATCGCGGGCCAAGCTCTTCGGGTCTTGGAAATAGGTGTTCCAGAAGGGCTGATAGGGGTCGTCGCTCTGCTCGTCCTGAGAGTCGTCATGATAGAGCAGCGGTATCGTGGGATACCATCCCAGGAACTCGTACATCCGTCGGTGCACGGCGCTCGGTGTGCGCCCGGTCAGCGCCGCCAGTTCCTTCACTCCGTCCGTCGCGGTGCCCTTCATCCCCACCGGTGGGGTGAAGTAGAGGTTCAGCACCATTATCGACTCCTCCTTTGTCCATTTCCTTGTCTCCATAGCGTTCTGTTTTTGTCAAGTTTCTTTCGTCCCGAGCAAATGTATGTATAATGTCCGAAACAAACGCATGCCGGAGCGAATATTTTTCTTCTCGCCCCAGCATTTTCTTCTCCGGCGTTCAGTTCGCCGCCTCTGCCGCCACCTTACGCAGGTAGATGTACTTCGGATAGTGGCCTAGCACACACAGCGTCACGGGGCATATCCAGATGTCGCGGTGGAACCCCTCCAGGCCGTGCACATCGTAGAAGCTTCCGCCCGTCAGCGTGTAGGCCTTCTGCTCACACTCTATGTACCCCTCGTGGCGCTCCCTCTTGCCACGGGGCATCACGTCCACCGTCACGGCGTTGTCGTCGTCCTCCTCGCACAGCACGTCCAGCATCTTGTCGCTTCCGGCCACCATCGCCAGGTTATAGCGGTCGCCCGGCCACGGCATGTCTATGTACCACAGGTTATCCTCGGGCACGTATACGAACCGCAGACGATAACACTTTCTGCGCAGGCCGCAGATGCCTTTCACGAACTTGCCCGCCAGTCTTACGTAAGCCAGCGAGGCTGCAAACAGATTTCTCATGTCAGTAAAGTTTTTCGATTTTGATGTCGCTGCAAAAGTACAGCCTCTTTCCGTTCGCTCCAAATGGCCGCAAGCGTCTCGCTGTCAGCTGAATACGTCCGTGGCACACTATTTGCTTACGCTGTCGTTTCCGCAAAATCCCCGCCCCGAAGCTTTGCATAGTCCGTGAATTCTCACTTATTTTGCACACTCAAGATACACATATATACATATCATCATCTCGTCCGCCTATGAAGACAACCCTCCTTGTCGTGGGCCGCACCGTCGACCCCCACTACATCGCCGCCATCGGCGACTATGCTGAGCGCCTCAGCCACTACCTCACGTTCTCCATCGAGGTCATCCCCGAGCTGAAGAGCACCAAGAGCCTCACCACCGAGCAGCAGAAGGAGAAGGAGGGCGAACTCATCCTCCGTTCGCTCCGGGCCGGCGACGTCGTCATCTTGCTCGACGAGGCCGGTCGTGAGTTCCGCTCCGTGGAGTTTGCCGACTGGATGCAACGCAAACTCTCCACCGTCAACAAGCGCCTAGTCTTCATCATCGGCGGTCCCTACGGCTTCTCCCCCAAGGTCTATGCCGCCGCGCAGGAGAAGATCTCGCTCTCCAAGATGACCTTCTCCCACCAGATGATCCGCCTCATCTTCGTCGAGCAGCTCTATCGGGCCATGTCCATCCTCAACGGGAGCCCCTACCACCACGAGTGAGAGAGGCCAGGTGTAAGTTCCGAGCGCAATGTTCATAGGGTATACATCATTGGTCGTGTGTATACCCGCCGCAGTCATTTCATACAATAAACCACCCATTTCGTACAATGTTCAATCTTTCCTTTGGAATCGTCCTCTGTCGCAGCTTATCTTTGCGGCAAACAATTAATCCTTTCTACGATTATTTCAAGAACAAAATAACTTCGTGGAAGAGGAATAAATATGCAATGTAAACTATTATAGATTATGAATAGAAATAATATGATAGACAGTTTGTTTATGACATGCGTCAAGTTCCTTCAGTGGCTTGGCGCACGCATCCATTTGACATACGAGGAAATCTCCGTGTTGTTTAACTTGTGGGTGCAGGGTGTGGTGCTACTGATTGCAAGTGTAGCGCCACTGGTTGTCGGCATCGTCAAAGGTTGCGAGGTCGGCGTGGTGGTGCCGCTTGCGGTTTATGCCTTGGCTTGTGCATTGGTGATACTGAAGATTCTGCGTCACTACATGATGCCGATGGACGCGGCCTTTGACCAGTGCGTAGAAGACTTGCAGCGAATCGCAATGAAATGGAAGCGCTCGTACAACTATGTCAACATCGCCATCTTCGTTGTGCTCTATCTGCTATTGCTTTGCTTCGATGGACTGTTGGTCTATGCGCTACTCTGATAGCGGGGCAATTGGGCTCATAGCCTAAAGGTCTGTGGTTCGATTCCATCCTCCGTAACCTCTTTTCATGTGTTTTCGGTTTGCCTGGGTGATACTGCGGATGATGTAGCATCACCCGGATTTAGTAATCAGAGAAACCTTTTTTCTCTAAATATCCGCAAGGAATTCTTTCGTGTCAAGAATAATGCTTATCTTTGTACAAGCCTAAGCCACGCTTAGGCTCATTATGTCTACAGAAAACGCTACGGATATGGACACAAGAAGAAAATTACCGGCAGGAATACAGTACTTTGAGGAAATCAGAGAGGAAGGATACCTGTATGTCGACAAGACAGACCTCGTCTGGCGACTTGTCAATGAAGGCAACAAGTTCAACTATCTGAGTCGCCCCAGACGGTTCGGCAAGTCCGTACTCGTGGACACGTTGCGTTGTTACCTCGAAGGACGTAAGGAACTCTTCGAAGGGCTGAAGATAATGGAGCTGGAGAAAGAATGGGCGGCTTACCCCGTCATCCGACTCGACATGAGCAGAGGTGGAGCGACAGCCCAGACAGTACGTTCGTACCTGGATATCCAGTTCGGAAAATATGAGGAGGAATACGGCATAGCCCCCAAGGCTACCGCACAACTGGCGGACCGCTTCGATGACATCATCGCTGCCGCATACAACAAGACCGGGCGGAAAGTGGCTATTCTTATAGATGAATACGACGCTCCGCTGCAGCACTCGTGGAAAACACCCGACCACGAAGGATGCACGGCCGCTTACCGGGAAGTATTCGCTATACTGAAGGCGGACGACCTCTACGAGAAGTTCGTCTTCATCACCGGCATCACCAAGTTCACGCAGA